>JADDPH010000079.1 GCA_016781925.1 Sphaerobacteraceae bacterium
CTCGCTGCCAGGGCTTCCTCCACGAAGATCGCACAACATGCTCCCCCAGGGAGTAGGACGCTGGCCTTTCCCCGAGAAGGCAACGTTATACTACGGTCACATCGTAACCCGGAGATCTGATCCTTTCTGACGCAGGGGACGCCGCGTATGAGCGAGTTGCTCACGGAATTGTTCTCGTCTCGGGTCCGGGCGGCTGTGCTGGCGCACGCGTTGCCGCGCCCGCACCTTGGCTTCTCCCTGACCGACTTCTCGCGGCTCCTTGGGTTGCCGATCAGCAGCCTCCAACATGAGTGCTACAAACTGGAGCGAATTGGGCTCCTCTCCGCTCGCCGCGCCGGCAACGCCCGGCTGTACCGCGTCAATCCAACATGTCCGGTCCTGGCACCCCTCACCGCCTTGATCCACGCCTGCATCGGCCTCAAAGCGATGCTCCGGGGATGCGTCGACGGGGTCACGGGGCTGGAACTGGCCTTCCTCATCGATCGAGCCGCGGCCGGCGAGCAGCCGACCAGCCATCTCGTGCTGGTTGGCGAGGTGCCGCTGGAGGCGCTGGACGGGGCGGTTGCCCGCGCAGAGACCGCGCTGGGTCTTCCTCCCGGCCGGCTGGAGGTCGCCTTTTTCCGTCCGGATGACTGGCACGCCCGCGTCGTCGCGGGCCACCCGTTCGTCACCTCCCTCCTCACGAGCGGGCGTCTGGAGCTGGTGGGATCGGTTGACGACGAACTGACCGGCTTATTCTCTCCTTCTATCGCCGGCACCTGAACGGGAGCCGGTTCCCCGGTTCAATGGTCGGAGGCACGTATCATCTTCACCGGGGCAGAATGGGGAACGGGGAGTCAGGCCGGGCCCGAAGTGGGCAAGGCAGGGTGGGAGGTTGCATGTCGAGCGGCGGCAGGGGATCGGCACCGGCAACACTCGTCGTCGGACAGTCTGGCGGCGCGACGGCGGTCATCAATGCCAGCCTCGTTGGGGTGGTCGAAGGTGCCTTGGCGAGCGGAGGATTTGACCGGATCCTCGGGATGCGGCACGGCATTGAAGGGCTCCTCAAGGACGACATCCTTGATCTCGGGGAACAACCGGCGGCCACCCTGGCGCGAGTCCGCTTCACGCCATCGGCGGCACTCGGCACCGGCCGGTACAAGCTCCATGACAATGATCTGGATCGAGCCATGGCAGCCCTGAGCCGGCTGAATGCCCGCGCCTTCATCTATATCGGCGGCAACGACTCGGCGGATACCGCCCATCGCCTCCATCTCCACGCCGGCGCAACCGAGGCCAAGCTCAACGTCATCGCCGTTCCAAAGACGATTGACAACGATCTTCCCGAGACGGACCACTGCCCCGGCTATGGATCCATCGCGCGCTACTTAGCGAACGCCGTCCGCGACGCCACCTACGACAGTCTGGCTTCTCCCCAGCTTTATCCCGTCAAGTTCGTCGAGGTGATGGGCCGGGACGCGGGATGGGTACCGGCGGCCTGCGCGCTCGGGTTCGCGGCCGACGAGGCCGATCTCGCGCCCCTGATCTACCTGCCGGAGCGGCCCCCGGCAGATGCGGACGCCTTGCTGGCGGAGGTCGTCGCGCGCGTGGAAGAGCGAGGCTGGGCTGTCGCGATCGTGCCGGAGACGCTGCGAGATGCTTCTGGGCGCCACCTTGGCGGGGACGAACCGGAGTACGTCGACGGCTTTGGCCATCCCTACCACGCTGGCCCCGGCGCGGCCCTCACCCGGCTGATGGCCCAGCGTGCCGGTCTTCGCGCTCGCTACGACAAGCCTGGCACCGCCGCCCGCATGTCGATCTCGCTCGCCTCGCCAGTGGATCTGGATGAGGCATACCGGCTCGGCTGGGCAGCCGCAGGGTGCGCCGCCGCGGGCAACTCCGATATCATGATGACCCTGAGCCGGTCGCAGGAGGAACCGTACCGCTGTGACATTGCGACCGCTCCGCTGGCCGAGATCGCCAACCAGATCCGGCCTTTTCCCGACGCCTTCATCGACGAAACACCGCGCGCCCCCTCCGCGGCATTCCGCGCCTATGCGCTGCCTCTCCTCGGTCCGGATCCCTTCCCGTCCTACGCCCGGCTCTCGCCCGACCTGAGGAGCTGGCAGTAGCCACCTCCCCCACGACCTCGACGGTCATAAACCGAGCTGGACCACTGACCAGGCATCCCTGCGTAGCCACGGGGTTAGCCGCACTGACTCCCACTTCATCGTCCCGCATACCCCCCCATCGACAGCTTCGCGGCATGACGCGTTATGTAATTTCTGCTACGCCCAGGCCGCCAACCACGGAGGCTTCGTGGCAGGCATGGCACATAGGCTGCGTGGTCCTAGCCACGGGGCACTGCGGCCCGCAAGGTCCGAAGAGGGTTTGGACTCGAACAAGGAGGACTATCGGATGGATAACAGCAGCCAGCAGTGGAACTTCTCAGAGGGGACGGATGTCGTCGGCTCG
This sequence comes from Sphaerobacteraceae bacterium, assembly GCA_016781925.1. Taxonomy (GTDB): domain Bacteria; phylum Chloroflexota; class Chloroflexia; order Thermomicrobiales; family UBA6265; genus LC2-1. The sequence goes on from JADDPH010000079.1 coordinate 2,455, forward strand.
GACGGCAACAAGGTCGGTGAGGTCGTTGCCGTCCACCAGAACTATGTAGTCGTGGAGAAGGGCTTCTTCTTCCCCACCGACTACTACATCCCGACCAGCGCGATCGCCGACTACGACGGTGACAAGATTCACCTCAACGTGACCAAGGATGCCGCGCTCGACCAGGGCTGGGACACCGCTCCGGCCGATGATGCGTCCTACACGACCACGACGACCGACACCGTCGGCACGACCGATACCTATGCCGACACCTACGCGACCGGCACCGGCGCCACCGATGTGGGTGCGACCACGATGGGCGCGGCCGGTCTGACGGGTGGCACCGACGCCTACGCCACCGATACGGATACCTTCGCGACCGATACCCAGAGCACGACAACGTCCCGCGTTGAGGGCAACGATGTGCTGCGGGTTCCGGTCCACGAGGAGGAACTGTCAGCCGTCACGCGCCAGCGTGAGGTCGGTGAGGTTCAGGTCTCCAAGGATGTCGTCGCCGAGGAGCGCGTGCTTGAGGTCCCGGTGACTGAGGAGCGCGTCCGCGTTCAGCGCGTAGCTGTCGACCGCGAGGTCGGGGCTGACGAGACGGCCTTCCAGGAGGGCACGATCGAGGTGCCGATCCGGGGCGAGGAGGTTGATCTGCAGAAGCGGACCCGCGTCGCTGAGGAAGTCGAGATCGCCAAGGAAGCGGTCCAGCGCACCGAGCAGGTGGGCGGCACCGTTCGCCGCGAAGAGGTCTACGTCGATGAGACGGGCGTGGATACGGCGGGGACGACCCGCTCCACGACCGGCACCACTGGCACAACCTCGACTGACGCGACCGTCGCCGACGGCGGCGAAGGGACTCTGCGCAACCCATAGTCATAGCCGCCCGCGTTGGGTGGTGAAAATCTCGGATCCCCGAGGATTCGGGTCTTGAAAAAACGATGGAGGCCCGGTGGGCTGCCACCCCCGAGCCTCCATCGGAACCGCCGACACCTGTCTCGCTGTCCGGCCCTTTGACTGACGGGGCGGCGAGCAGGCTCCAGGAACGGAACAAGGAGATCATATCATGCAGGATCAAGGTACTGGCTCCTACGAGCGAGGAGCAGGCGCGGTTCCGCTTAGCGGCGATCGCGTCATTAGCAATACCCCCAATTACGGCTCCTCGGTAGGCGGGCAGGTGTTTGCTGACTCGGGGACCCGCGTCGGCGAGAACACGCTTGACGTCAGGAATCGCGTCCAGTGGGGGCCGATCATTGCCGGCTTGCTCAGCACGATCGCCTCGATGCTCGTGCTAACGGTGCTCGGTCTTGCGATCGGAGCCTCGGCCTTCGAGCCGCGTGCGAGCGGCGAGAGTATCGGCACCGCAGCGGCCATCTGGGGCGCGGCCAGCGCCATCATTTCGTTCCTCATCGGCGGCTGGGTCGCGGCGAAAACTGCGGCGGTCGGCGGCCCCGGCTCCGGGATGATCAACGGACTCATGGTTGGCGCGACCGCACTGGCCTTGATTCTCTATCTGACCGGCTCCGGCCTGGGTAACCTGTTCGGCACGCTGGGCAGCAACATCGGTGACATCGCCAACGTCGCGCAGGACACCGCCCAGACTCAGGGCATTACCACGCCGCAGGATGTCCAGAACCAGACCCAGGATGCTCAGGCGGCGGTTCAAGATGCGCAGCAAACGGTCGGGAACAGCGTCCGCAGCTCCTTCGACGAGGTGCGGAACAGCGCATGGGGCACGCTCGCGGGTCTGTTGCTGGCGCTCGGCGCCTCGGCCATCGGCGGCCTGCTTGGTCACAACAAGCGGCGCGACCTGATCGAAGGCACCAGGTAGCCCGCTGCCGCATCGCGACACGCACGCGGCGCACAACACAGGGGTGGGGCGTCTCGGCGCCCTGCCCCTTTGACGTTCTCTCCGCCGAGAGCGCTGTTGACGCCTACGCCGTGATCCCGACAATGGTCGAACCGATCCGAGAGATCAGTGTCGAAAACCAACGGAAAGGAACCGGGTGGTGAACAGTAAGCACCTGAAGGGCATCACGGTTCTTGGCATCGAGGACGGTCAGCAGCTCGGTACCATCGAGCGCGCCTACCTTGATCCAGTCAACCGGCGCATCGTCGGCTTCGCCGTTGCCTCGCTAGGTGGCTTCCTGCAACCGGAGTTGGACCGACTGGTCGACGCGGAGGAGGTGCACTCGCTGGGTCCAGACGTGATGACAGTGACCGACACCCTGTCGCCGATTGGGAGAACGATCAATGCCCGATACGCCAAGTTGATCGACCTCAACCAACTCACCGGGCGTCAGGTCATCACCGAGGGGGGTACGCTCATCGGTCAGATCGCCTCCGTGGAGTTCGACGAGGCATCGTTCCGGCTCACCCGATTCGAAGCCTCACCAGGCTTCTTTGCCACCGCCACCACATTCCCGGTTGACCACGTAATCACTCTTGGCCAGGATGTCGTCGTGGTTGCGAACGCAGTCTGCGATCCGTCCAAGGTGGGCCTAGACACCTCCGCAACGCCTGCTGCCGACCTGCTCACCCTGGCCCGGCGCTGGTACGAGGAGACCTCGGTGGCATCAAGCCAGCCCCGATCGACAACCTCCCCTTCGACGTAAAGCAACCCTGGTGCGGTCCAGCACGACTCTCTATGACAGCTGCCAACTCCTCTCGCCGTGTCCGCTCCGAACGTCGGGGATCATGCAAGCCGACGCGATGTGGATCTTCTGGGTCCAGTCCTGGAAGGCAGCGGGGTAGAGGACAGCGTCGTATCCCGGCTCCTCCAAGATTTCGTAGAGTGAGCTTCGGATCAGAAAGGTTGGCGGTACGCAGGTTGCGTCTCGCACCGTTGTCCGGCATGCTGCGTCGTGACAGGATCAGACGACGCCGCACAGCCGGTGAGGAGCGAACAGAGCATGGTCCGAAGCGTGTTTCGGTTCCGAGGACGGGGACGCCGAGACAGGGGTGACGGTGGGGGAGCTATCCTCACCCAGCAGCAGCACGTCCTCCTGACCGAAGAACTCGGCCTGCTCGAGCGCTTGGCCGGCACGCTCGACGAGTACCCGGCCACCCCGGAGGACCGTGACTCCATCCGTCAGGCCGCGGAGCAACTCACCGAACTCTTCTTGCTCGTCATCGTCGGCGAGTTCAACGCCGGCAAGTCCGCGTTCATCAATGCGCTTGCCGGGGCTGAGGTGATGCCCGAGGGCGTCACTCCAACCACCGCGGTCATCAACCTCCTGCGCTACGGGGAGACTCTTACAGAGACGATGCTGCCGGATGGGGTCATCGAGCGCTCCTACCCCGCCGAGTTTCTGGACGAGATCACCGTCGTCGACACCCCCGGCACCAACGCGATCATCCGCGAGCATGAGGCGCTGACCCAGCGCTTTGTCCCCCGCTCTGACCTGGTGCTGTTCGTCACCTCGGCCGACCGCCCGTTCACCGAGAGCGAACGGGAGTTCATGGCGGAGATCCGCGAGTGGGGGAAAAAGATCGTCCTGATCGTGAACAAGATCGACCTGCTGCGGGACGAGACGTCCGTCCAGCAGGTGCTCGATTTCGTGAACGAGAACATCCAGCGGCTGCTCGGCTTCTCCCCGGAGGTCTTCCCGGTTTCGGCCCTGCTGGCTCAACAGGCCAAGGCCGTCGCCGAGCGCAACCCGAGCGAGCGGGACCGCCTCTGGGCCTTGAGCCGGTTCGGAGCGCTGGAGCGCTATATCCTGGAAACGCTGGACGAGGAAGGCCGGATCCGGCTCAAGCTCCTCAACCCGCTCGGCATCGCCGAGCACCTCGCCGACCGCTACCTCCGCGACACCGGGGAGCGGCTCACCGTCCTGCGCGATGACCTGGCAACGATCGAGAACATCGAGCGCCAGCTTGCGGTCTACCAGGACGACATGCGCCGCCAGTTCGCCTACCACCTGACCCGGATCGAGAACATCATCGCCAAGATGGTCTCTCGCGGGGACGCATTCTTCGAGGAGACCATCCGGATCGGCCGCATCTTCGACCTCATCAACACGGACAAGATCCGGGGCCAGTTTGAGCGGAGCGTGGTCGGCGACACCGAGCAGCGAATCGATCAAACCATCGACGAGCTGATCGACTGGATGGTCGAGCAGGATCTGCGAACCTGGCAGGCCGTCACGGACTACATCGACCGCCGCCGCCTCTCCAAGTACGAGGACGAGATGATCGGCGAGGTCAGCGGCCAGTTCCGCTACGACCGCCGCAACCTCCTCGAATCAGTCTCCAAGCGCGCCCGTGACGAGGTCGAACGGTACGATCCGGAGACCGAGGCCCACGAACTCTCCCTCTCCGTCCGCAACGCGGTCGCAACCGTGGCCGTCGCCGAGGCAGGGGCGGTTGGACTCGGGGCGCTGGTCGTCGCCGCGGCAAGCACCGTCGCCGTGGACATCACCGGCATCCTTGCCGCCAGCGTGATCGCCGGGATCGGCTTGTTCGTCTTGCCGGCGCGCCGCCGTAAGGCGCGCGAGGATTTCCACGCCCGGGCAACAGAACTTGAGAACCGGCTGATCGACGTAATGAGCGAGCAGTTCGAGCACGAGCTGGCCCGCTCGGTCGGCCGGATCCGGGACGCGATCGCTCCCTACACCCGCTTTGTGCGGACGGAGCAGGAGAAGCTGGAGCGGATGGAATCCCAGCTCACGAGCGTCCGCAACGATCTGCGCGCCCTCCGCCACCGCATCGGCGATGACCCGCAGATCGCCTTGCCGGTGGCGCCGCGCTCGGCAGGCATGGCCTCCCCGGCTACCGCGCCATCCAACACGGGCGCAGTGCTTCCCGCAGGTGGGTCCGGCAACGGTGCCTCGCCCTCGCCCTCGCCTCAGGCATCCCCTCGGCGGTCGGACAGCGGTTAGCGCTCACCCAGACGGATCTGCCTCCTCCGTTGCGCGCCGGTGGTTCCTGGGTGATGCGACCTACCGCTGGTCGAGTATGTCCCAGAGGTCAGGAGGGCCGCGCTGGCAGCACACCGCCCCTCCACGGTCAGACCACCCAGAAGCCGTGCCCATAGAGCATCGTGAGGAGCGCCAGCAACAGGGTGGACCCGACCAGCACTGCGTCGCGGGGCCAACCGGACCAACGAGGCTGGGTCAAGAGCGCTGCGGCGGCGCCGTAGACCCCGATAGCAGGGAGCAGGTAGCGACCCAGCGACACCCAGGTGAAGAGGAACTGCACCACGACGAGCAGCGCGGTAAACAGCGCCACCCCCGGATCCACCGTTCGCCGCAGCTTGGGGAGCAGGGCCAGGTAGACGATGCCAGTCGCGAGATTCAGAAGGATGATCAGGTGGCGCGGATCACCGGTTAGCGCCGACCGCGGATGCAGCGCGAACAACTCCGCGTAGAAGCGCACATGCTCCTCCCAGCCGCCCCAGGTCGCCTGGGCATCGAAATAGGCCAGGGGTGAGCCAAACCGCCACCAGGTGTAAGCAAAGTAGGCTAGGGTGCCGGCCGGCGCGAGGGCACCGAGGAGGAACCGGTCCCGTCCCGAAGCCCGCTGCCGCACGGCGAGCAGCAGCAGCGCCGGCAACAATGCCAACCCCACCAGTCGGGTTCCGGACGCCAGCCCTGCCAGCGCCCCCGCGACTGCCCACCGTCCCCGGTCGGCGGCTAGGAAGGCGCCGAGGGTCAGAAGAAGGAAGAGCGACTCCGAATAGGCGGCGTTGAGAAAAAACCCGAACGGTGCGACGCAGAGCAGGAGCGCCGCATCACGACCGACCGCGGGGCCGCACCGGACGGCCGCCAGCCGCGCCGCAAGGGGAACGACGCCCAGGAAGCACAGGTTGGCGATGACGATGCCCGCCATCGCCAGGTGCGCCGGCGTCGGCGACAGCCCGACCACCTCGACCGCGCCGCGCATGAGCAGCGGGAACAGCGGGAAGAAGCCGACCCCGCCATGGGGACTCGGGTTGTCTCCGCCGTAGCCGCCCCCGGCGATCGCCACGTAATGCGCCGCGTCCCACCGCGCCCAACTGTCCAGCATCCGGTGATTGGGCAGGAAGGAATCGGGCAACTGGGCTGGGTAGGTGTCCAGGCGCGGAAAGACGCGCAGTGAGAACCAGGCCAGGAACGCCAGCCCGAGGCGACTGATGATCGCCACGGCCAGCACCTGGACGGCCAAGGATGCCGGGGCAACCGCCCGCCGGGATGTGGACTTCACCCGGATCGCCCCCCGAGCGTGACCCTCTGACACGGAGCAGGGCGAAGGCCAGATGGCACGCCTGTCACCCGTCGGGGCTTGCGGCTCGCCATGACCACGTCAACTCCCGTCGTCCCCTACCCTCACCACCATCGCCCGCCTTCGATGGGGAACCCGGTCACGTTTGAGGATCGCTCACGCCGGCTGGATGTCCTGCTCACCCTCAGCGGCCTCGAACCAGTGGCGCCAGAACTCGGTGAGGTTCCTCCCCGAGGCTCGCTCGAAGGCGGCACGTAGATCCGCGGGAACGGCAACTTCGAACTGCATCCGATCCGCGTAGTCCCGCAGCGCGGCGAAGAACGCCTCGTCCCCAATCTCCGCCCGCAGCGCCTCAAACCCGAGCGGGGCCTTCGCGTAGGTCATGACGCCGTAGGCGCCGGCGCTGGGAAAATCGTCCGTCGGTTGATGAATAACTTCGTCGCCGATGGTCGCGAGGGCGTCACGATAGGGCTCCAGGAGGTTGATGTCGCGCTGAAACGCCCCCTCCTTCGCTCCATACTGTCGCTCGAAGTAGACGATGGTGACGTAGTTGGTGAGCCCCTCGTCGATGAAGGCGTCCACATACTGATTGTTACCGACGAGGGCGTAATACCACTGGTGGCCGACCTCGTGGGCGACCACGTACTCAAGGAACCCAGGGCGCGCATCCTCCGCGGCGGGGTTGTCATAGTAGTCGTCACCGATGTAGAGGATCTGAGGAAACTCCACGCCCGCAGCACCATTGCGCAAGGCCACGTCGACGAGGTCCAACTCCGCGTACGGGTACGGTCCAAACAGATCGTTGAAAATCGCCAGCGATTGGGCCGCGTAGCGCAGCACGGCCGCGCCGCCCGCGGCGTTCTCTGGGTTGTAGTAGGAGGTAACGGTGGTGCCGTCAACTACCTGGGAGACCGACACGTAGTCATCATCCGCCACGATCGTGAAATCCCGAACAGGACCGGTGACGTAGCGCCGGCGCATCGTGGCGCCATCTTCCTTCTCCTCCGTCTCACTGCCGGTGGTGACAAGAATGAGGTCTGAAGGAGCGCTGATGGCCACATCGTACAGGGCGGTGTTAGAGAAGATGGGGTCCCCGAAGCGGCTGAGGGGACGCAGCTCCGGCTCGCCGTTGGCGTCAAATCCGGCCAGGATCGGGTACCAATGGGCCAGCGCCAGGGTGCCAGCGTCGTCCTGGCGGCTGAAAATGCCGTAGCTCTGACGGGGCTGGGTCGGGACGGTGGTCGTGAAACCTAAGCTGATGGCGACTGTTCCCCCCGCTGGGACCGGCGCGGGCAACGGGAGACGCGCGATCGTTTCATCTCCGCGGGTGCGGGATGTGGGATCATCAGGCTCCAGCTCCGGGGGCACTCGTCTCCCCTCGACCTCAACGTCCCGCAGGACGATGGCCCCTTCGCCATACTCCGGGCCGTTGGCGTAGAGCCGGAAGAAGACGGCCGAGAGGTCGCCACCGGTCGCGTTGTAGAACAAGAGATTCTCTGTTCCCGTGACGGTGGCGAGTTGATCCTCTCCTCCAGGATCGAGAGCCGCCTCGATGCGGTAGCGTGACAATTTCCCGGCAGTCCGGGTGTAGACCTCCTCTCGCTGATCCGGCAGGATCGGCGCATAGAGGGCTGGATCCACATCACCGGGGCCTCGCTCGGCCACCGTGCTCGACACGGGTGGGGGCGCCGCCAGACTCACGGGCAGAGGGCTAGCCGTCCAAACCATGAGGAGGAGCAGGAGCAGTGCGCCACCACTGCGGAAGGCGTGACGGGAGGTACGTTCGGGGATCACGAAAGCCTCCTGATGGAGTGGGGCGTTCCGGAAAGGTCCGTGGGTGGCCACCAGGACGGCCTCAGTGGGATTGCTAGAATGCGGTCAGTGAGGTAGACATGGGCCGCCCGAAAGGCGACCAGGAGTGTACCGTACACGCTCCCTGCAGGATGGACGGATGGGCGAAGCCGCGCCCCACGTCATCAGGAGAGGACCAGCCTGGACGGGTCACGACCACCGATGGAGCTTCGAGTGCCCCGCACCATCGGTGCGCAGATCCTCGGCCACCTTCGCGCCGCCGCCCCGTCAGAGGGCGTGGGGCTCATCGCGGTCACACTCCTGGGGGGTGACGGCGTGGCTGAGGCCACCCACTTCTATCCCGGTACCAACCTAGATGCCTCTCCGAGCCGGTATACAATGGACCCCGCCGAGGTGCTGGCCGCCTTCCGGGACATGGAGGCACGCGGCTGGCGACTCGGCGCCATCGCGCACTCCCACCCGGTCACGGCAGCGGTACCGTCGGAAACGGATCTACGGGAGGCCCACTACCGGGACGCGCTGATGCTGATCGTGTCGCTGGCTGGTACCACGCCGGAGATCCGAGCCTGGCAGGTCGTTCCGGCAGAAACCGCCACCTGGGCGGTGGTCGAGGTGCCTGTCATGGGCATGGGAGCCGAAGCCAAAGCGGCAGCCACCGGCTGGCGAGGAAGGTTAGGCCCGGTTCTCGAGGAGGACGGTGCCGGACCTGGCCAGGGAACGAGGGGGGGACGATGACGGAACTAAATGGATTTGCAGCCCGTCAGGGCCGGGGCGGCGGGTGGCGATGAGCCGGGTGCCGGCCCGGAGGTCCGTCTCCGCCGGAAGGGCCGGTGTCGCCACGGCAGCCATCGACGAGCCGCCATCTGAGCGCCTTCCCTGCTCGTTGCCAGGCGGCCGTCCGCTGATGGGCCGGGGCGCGATCCGGTGGTAGACGTGCCAACACGTTCCCCGGACGAGATCGTGGCCGAACTCGGCGCATTCACGTCCGAGCTGGGGCGGGTGCTGGAGCATCGTTCTCAAGACGCCCTCATGCGCCCCGCCCGGGACGGTGGCTGGGGTGTGGTGGAGATCTTGCCTCACCTCCGGGACTGGGAGGAGATTTATCTGGACCGCGTGGCGGCGATCATCGAGGAGGAGCGACCCCACCTGCCGGCTTATGACGACGAACTGTGGGCAATCGAGCGGGACTATCGTGGCCAGGACCCCAAGCGAACCTTCGAGCACTTCCGCCAGTTGCGCGGGGAACTCGTAGAACGGCTTGAGGGTTTGCCGCCCGACGTATGGCACCGGCCAGCGGTCCACGAGATCCACGGCGAGATCACCCTCCAGTGGTTACTGGACCAGGTCTGCGATCACGATCAGGAACATCTCGACCAGATCCGCGACGCGCTCGCGTGAGGGGAGCAGCACTGGAGCGGGCAGCAGACACCGGCAGGGGCACGGTGCCCCACCGGCAACGTGACGACAGGGAGCGGCATGGCGACGAGCCTGGAGACGAGGACCGGCACCGGGACAAGTGGCGTGGCGATCGCCGATCTGACCAATGACGCGCTGATCATTCGTCTCCACTTCACGATCAACCACCTCTCCCGGTGGTTGACTCCAATCCACGATCCCACCCGGATGATGCGGACCGTGCGGCGAGGCGAGCCGACGGTGAAAGAACTCCTGCTGCGCCTCCGTGACGAGGAACTGCGGGTCTTCCCGCGGCTCCACGCGATCGCGGTCCAGACACAGCCGGATCTGGACAAGCTGCCGGCGCCGGGTCGGACCGAGGAGCAGGAGCGTCACGACCGCGATGTGAAGCCGCTGGAAGTGATGGCGGAGTTCCGCCGCTTGCGGCAGAGCACCGCTTCGCTCCTGCGGTCGCTGCCGGATACCGCGTGGGCCCGGACAGGCACCAGCCGCCTTGAGCACGACTGGTCGATTCGTGCGCTGGCGGAACATCTTGCCCGCCACGACTACCTCGTTCTGAGTGAGATGGAACAAGCCCTGGATCGCAATGGTGCCCGCGAGGGGGTGAACACGGCGGCCCGAGCGCCACTCGCTGAGTTGCTCAAACTGGTCCCGACATCCACGCGGCGCTGACGCCTCGATCCAGCCCAGCGGGCGTCGCGAGCGCGACACCGCCCCGCCACGCCCGCATCAACCGGGTCTGGCGGTCACACCCATGGAGCGGTCCACGATGAGCCACGATGTCGCGCAGCAGCCCACCGTCGATGTCCTCGCCCGGGCCTTCTTCGCGGCCCTCGACGCCCGTGATCCGCATCGCCTGCGAGCGACGCTGGCAGATCATGCGACGTTCCGAGCGCTGCCCCACACGACCGTCGTGCGCCCAGCTGACGAGATCCTGGCCTACTTCGGATCGGTGGTCTCGTCCTACCCCACGGCCCGGTGGGAGGTCACGGACGTGATCGCGAACGGGGATCGGGCGGCAGTGCAATTCGTGGTGCGGGAATACTCGCCGAGCCTTGGCCGGGAGTTGCTCTCGGAGCAGGTCGCCATCGTTCGCACCGCGGCGGGGCGCATCGTCAACATCGTCGGCTACTACGATAGTGCCGAGTTCCGCCGCCTCTTTTGGGACGAGGCCTGACCGCAGCCCGAGACGGGCTTGCGCCGAATGCCACGCGTCGCGCATGGCTGGCATGGTATCCCGGCCCACACCTGGAGACCTCGCCCGGGTGATGAATTCATTCCAGTAGGCGACCGCTCAGCCCGCAACCAGTGCGGTTCCACAGTGCGGGCAAATGATGTCGTCCCGCCGGATGCGACCGCCACATTCAATGCAGACCGCATCGTCGGATCCCGGTTCCGGTTCCCACGACACCTCCCGCTGAGCGCTCTGATCCGGAGCACTCGCCGGTCCGGGCTGCCCCCCATCGTCTTCGCGATGCAACGATCGTGCAGGCACGGGATCCTCCTGTCATCACGCGACACCAGCGGCACCGGCTGGCGGCAAAAGCGCTCGCCCATGGGGGATGAGATCGAGGTGCGGAGAGTCCCTCGGGCGCGCTCCTAACGTCGGTGGCAGTCCGCTCGCCTGTCCAGGCTCACCTTCCAGGTTTGTCTACCCGCATCCATCCCGGAGGCCGGCACTTGCCGGGATGCCCAACACCCCTGGATCGCTAGTGTAGCGGGTTTGGCCAACAGGGCCGCTCCAGAATGTATGCCCCAGGACATCCTCCATGCGTGTGGCGCTCATAGGGGCAACTGGCGGTCCCGGCCAGCGCGGGAGTCGAGCCGAGACACTGATCGAGTCCATCCTCACGGCCGGCTGGTGCCGATCCAACACCCGCCGGAGAAATCGCGTCTGCACCCCTTGACAAGCCCTCCGTGTACGTGTATCGTGTACGTACAGTCCCGAGGGGCCAAGCGGCAGCGAAGCTCCCCACCGGACACGAGCAATGGGTGAGAGAGCGACTGCGGGGTAGCTCTCCCGAATCCAGTTCGTGGCTGGGATTGGCCGGGGGACCGTGCTCGTTGCGGGGCGAGGCACGGTGGAACGGTCGATCACGGGGAGCGGCGAGGCAGCGAAGTTCGTCGGGGCTGTTCTCTCTTTTCGCGCCGGTATGGTGACGGTCGCCCTGCCGCCGAGCGGGGGGCGACCTCGGCCAAGCGCTCCGTCATCCTTGCCCGGCGTGTCATCGAGAAGGCTGGGGTTTCCGGATCACCTCCTACTGGCTGGCCAGGTAGGCGACGATACCCTGGTAGATGGCCTGAGCTTCCTCATACCGGTAGTCGCGGCCGGGATCGTTGAGCCGCGATTGCTCGTCCGGGTTGGTCAGGAAGTACCCCTCGCTGATAGTCGCGGGCATGTCTGACTTGACAAGCACCCCGGAAGCAAACTGCGTGATCCCCTTGTTGGGGATGCCGAGGGCGGTGGAGACCGATCCGGTGACCGCCCGCGCCAGGTCCCGATCGATCCGCTTCTGATACAGCGCGGTTGAGTAGTCGGTGGCCGGATTCGATGAGCCGTTGTGGTGGACGGACACGAGGATCGTGGCCCCGACGCTGTTGCAGTACTTGGCGCGAGCACTGTTGCCAAGTGAGATGTCACCAGTGCGGGTGTAGAACACGCCGTAGCCGTTGGCGCTTAGGATCGCGCCGAGCTCTGAGGCGACATCCAGATTGAGGTCCTTCTCCAGGATCCCGCCACCGGACGTGCCGGTATCTGAGCCGCCATGACCGGGGTCGATACACACCGAGTGCGCGGCGGCATTCGCGGCAGATGCTCCCGGAAGAAATGACAAGACCAGAACCGCGGCGCTGACGAGACCTAAGAAGCGCTTGCGCATCTGAGCCGGCTCCTCTGCTGACCGCGCGGTTACGCCAGTGCCATAGATGAAACCGGTCCGGAGGTCAATGACACCTCCGGACCGGCGTGGCACGGGGCCGATCGGCAAGGTAGAGGTCCCTTTGGGCGAACCTCTACCTCGTCGATCAACCTCCTACCGTGATTACTGATCCGTCACGGAGACGATGTTGGACCAGGCTGACTCACCACCGGCCGTGTTGTAGGCACTCACCGCTTAGTAGTACACGATGCCAGTGGAGACCTGAGCGTCGCGGTACGTCGTCGTGCCGGCGGCCACAATCACTGGAGGAGTGTCCCACGTCGCTCCATCCAGGCTTCGATAGACATAGAAGCCCTCTTCGTCCGTGGAATTGTCTACCCAGTCGAGCCTAATCCCACGGCCTTTTGTGCTCGCCGTCAGATCGCTCGGGGCAACGGGTGCCGTGGGTGCAGGGTCGGCGGTGTTCTCGATCGTGACCGTGACTGTGGAGCTGGAGCTCACATTGCCGGCCTGGTCGGCGGCAACCGCTTGCACGGTGTACGCACCGTCGGTGAGCCCCGTTGTATCAACGGTCAACGTGTACGGCGATTCCGTGTTCGCGCTCGTGCCGAGATCAATCCAGGTGGTCCCGATGTCTGCCGATGCCTGGAACGTCACGGAGGCGACACCCGAGCCCTCCGTCCCATCGTCAGCGTTTGCGGAGAAGAGAACCGCGCCGACCAGGGTGTCACCGTCCATGGGCGCCGTGAGGCTGACGGTTGGAGGCGTGGTGTCAGTTGCAGCGGTGTTCTGGACGCTAACGGAGACAGGCAGGCTGGTGTAGTTGTTGCCGTCGTTGTCGCTCGTCGTCACTCGCAGGTCGTAATTCCCGTCCGCGAGAACGGCTGTGTCCCAATCAACCGAGTAGTCATCGACACCCTGAGTGTCGGTGCCAATGTCTACCCAGGAGCTTGCCCCGGCAGCCAAGTACTGGAACTGCGCCGAGGCGACACCGGAGCCGGAATCCGCTGAGTTGGAGGAGACGGTGACCGTGCCGCTCACCGTACTCCCGTCAGCAGGCTCGGTGATCTCGCCCGTCGGCGCCGTCGTGTCCGGTTCTGTGGTGCCGGCTGGATCCCAGTTGGTGTCGACGTTGACGATATCCTCGGGGTAGGAGTCGGGATCACCAGAGATCGGACCAGACTCCGCGGTGCCCAGGAGCCCATTCCGGACCTGGCTGGGAGAGGCGCCGGGATTGTTCGCGATGTAGAGCGCGGCGGCACCGGCAACATGCGGGGTTGCCATGCTGGTGCCGGAGATGGTGTTTTCCCCGCCACCCAGCCAGGTCGAGCGGATGCAGACGCCGGGCGCGCCAATGTCGACATCGGCGCCGTAGTTGCTGAAATCGGCGAAGGTGTCGTCGCCGTCGCTGCGGCACGTCGCCGCTGCCCCACCACCCGGCTGGCCGTCGAAGTCGGAGAGCGCCGAGACGGTGATGACCTCGTTGTAGGTGGCTGGGAAGTAGCGACTGGAATCAGCCGAACTGTTGCCCGCCGCCACCGCGTACGTGACTCCGGCGTTCACCGACTTGCAGATCGCCTGGTGAAGGGCGCTGCTCCCGCACGAGTCACTCTCTCGCAGGATCGAGCGGCCACCCAAGCTCATATTGGCGACGCGGATGGTGCCGGCGTTCGCCGTTACCCAGTCCACGCCACAAATGATGCTCGACGACGAGCCACTGCCGTCGGCGTTGAGCACCTTCACGGAATAGATGGGCGCACCCGGGGCCACGCCGACGATCCCGTTGCCCCCGTTGTCAAGGGCACCGATGGTGCCGGCGACGTGAGTCCCGTGCCCGTTGTCGTCGGCGAAGCTCCCTGTCCCTGTGCAATCTGTGCCGTCGACCACGTTGAGGTCACCGTGCGGCCCGCTGCCAGTGTCGATGACCGCCACGCCGACATTCACGGTTCCACTGTCGCCGGCAATGGCCGCAGTGGGGTTGTGATCGGCGTCCATGCGGCCGATGCCCGTCGGGTCGGTGATGTGATCGAAGGCCTCAGCGTACTGATCGGGCTCGATGAAGGCCACCTGGGGGTTGCGCTGGAGGGCAGCGAGCGCCGCATCAGGAATGGCCGCCGCGAAGCCCTTCAAGGCATATTGGTAGACGTGGCTGATGGTCAGGCCGCGGGCACGGCCCAACTCCCTCGCCGCGGCGGCCGGGTCCGCTACGTTGTCGTTGAACACCACGATATAGCGCCCGGACAACTCCTAGGCACGCGCTGACGGTACGACCAGGCCAACAGAGGCGAGGACGAGCAGTATCGCCAACATGGCACGGACGAGAGGTACACCCCGATGCATTCCGCACTCCCTTCGTGGCAAATCGAGTCATCGACGGTGAGAGGAACTGCTGGCGAACTCCTAGGATAGTGCATATTTTGGTGTACAGATCGGTCATTTCAAAGAGGAAAAACACCTAACCAGTCGCAAATCGCGCCAAGGACGGGGGCAAGTGTGCTGGATTGGCCGCGCGCTTGCGCGACAACGTGAACCTGGCCAGAGCCGTGAAGGCCGAGAGACGCGCGATCCCCCATCGCTCCAACCAAGTCATGCCCAACGCGACGTATGTGATGGCTCTCGCGCTGGTGACGTCAGGGTCTGCCCGCCGCCCTCGGGCCGATGATCGCGCCGTCGCGTCAGGCAGAGCGTCGTTGACGCTGCCGTGCCCACTGCCAGATACTTGTGAAGGTTCGCACGATTAACGCTTCCCATGCTCACCACGGCAACGTGCCTCAACGCGTTGCGTGATCGGGACAGACGATGATGGCCAAGGCGCCCGGTGACGTTGATCTGCAAGATGTGGCCGTCGCGGACCAGGCACTGTCCGCCACCCCACCGGGCAACGGACGCGCGCCCACTCATCGGCAGCACAACGGCCATCGATCCTCTTCGGATGCACCTCACGCCCACACCGGTGGGGTCATCCCAGACATCGTCATCCGGCGTTTGCCCGTCTACGTACGGACCTTACGCGCACTTCGGGATCGCGGCGTCCACTCCGTCTCCTCAGACGAACTGGCCGATCACATCGGGGTCACAGCCGCCCAGATCCGGCGTGATCTCTCCTATTTCGGCAAGTTCGGCAAGCAGGGCAAGGGGTACGACACCGAGTTCCTGGCTGGCGCCATCGCTGGGATCCTCGGGCTCGACCGGCAGTGGGACGTGGCGCTGGCTGGCTTCGGCAACCTTGGGCGGGCGATCGCTCAGTACCGGGGCTTCGGGTCATCGTCGTTCAACATCGCCGCTGTCTTCGATCGCAATGCCGAGCACGTGGGTCAGGAGATCAGTGGCCTCACCGTGCTCCCAGAGGAGGCGATCACCGAGGTGGTGCGGGAGCACGGGATTCGAATCGGAATTGTGGCCGTGCCGGCCGGGCTCGCTCAACGGGTGGCCGACCAGATGGTAGCCGGCGGGGTCCGCGCGCTCCTGAACTACGCGCCGGTGGTGCTGAAAGTTCCGCCAGGAGTCACCACCCGCGAGATCGACCCGGTAAGCGCCCTCCAAAGCATGACCTACTACCTGACCGGAGAAGAACCCGCGGAATAACGCCA
>JADDPH010000068.1 GCA_016781925.1 Sphaerobacteraceae bacterium
GTGTCATCACTGACGGCTCCCGCTCCTCTCCGGCAGACCGCTCCTAATGCCTCGGGCTATGCCTTAAGGTATAGACCCACCAGCCACGAAAGAGGCGCGAATACGACGTTTGATGGATGCGCGGCATCGCGCACCGCTTCATGATGGTGTTACCCAGAATGGCGGGCCGAAGTGAAGAGCAAACACCAGGTTGCGACCAACCGGTGTCGGGAAGGGGCAAGAGATGATTGACGCCTTCTCCGTCGGCGTTGAGGCGAATCACAAGCAAGACGAGTACGCCCGGCGAGCGGCGCGAGAGCGCACCCACCGGACCTTACGCTCGGTGCAGCAGCAGTCGCGACCAGCACGCTATTCCGTCCCGCCGGCTCAAGGTTCGGACACCGCAGCGTCCCCCGTTCTGCCCTCGCGGCTTCGGTTCTCACACTGGCGCGTGCTCGACGTTCTTCTCGGGAGAGCCGCCGCGTAACGGATCTGATTCGTGGCCGGTGGTGAAAGAACGTCCGTTACCTCCTCCCTACTCACCCCGCGTACCGGAGGCACCCATGGAAATGCTGATCGCGATCGCGCTCCTCGCCGCCGTCGCGCTGCTCGCGTCCCGCTTTGGCCACGATAGCCGCGACGAACTCGACTCGAAGGAGCGGAACCTGGCGTCTTTTGGAGTGACGTGGGCCGACATCCCCGCCGTCACCCCGACTCGTGCATCAGGCCCGGCCAGCCGCCTTGAGGAGTCCGGCCTGCTTCTGTCGGTACCGTTGGATCCCGAGCCTGCGGCGGCATAGTCGGGAGGATTCCCTCTCGCGACTCTTCGGCGCCATGGTGCATAGCCACCCGTTGGACGTAGTGGTGCCGGCAATGGCTCGACAGCCCCGTCGCATATGAGGTCATTCGATCCTTCCACTCCTCCGCGCTTGTCGCATCCCAATGGAGCATGACCGCAATGCCGCACTATCCCACGCTCGCCCTCATCGACCACGCGCTCGGCAACCGGTCGCATCCGTTCAGCGCGTCCCTCGACGCAGCCACCCTGGAACTCGACGCCCGTGTCTTGGCGGCCGACTACTGGAGCGACACCGTCTGGGTCACCGGCATCATTTCGGAGACCGCGCTCCGCCGGGTTCGGAACGAGCTTGAACGACGCCGCACCGCCCTGGAAGTGCGGCGTTTCGAGCGGATCGACGTCAAGCTGGTGGTGATCGGAACCGACATTGACGGCTCCCTCACTCCCGGGCCTGAAATTCCCGAACCCCGGTGGGCGCTGTCCCAAGCAGGATGATGTGCTGCAGTGTCGGCGTTCGCCATGGATCGGTCGAGGAACCCGCCGGCTGAATGGCCGGCGGGTTCCTCGTCGCGGGGGCTGGGATCACGTCTGGTGACTAAGGAGCGGTCGCTTCCGCGGGCCGTGCTGTTGAGGTCAGGCCGGTGTCGACATCGACGTCAGCCCCGTAGGCCACTGACGGAAATCCGGGAGGGCCAGTCAATCGGCTCTCGGGACTGTGGCTGCGAGAGGGCATCCGAGAGCCGATTCACATGATGGTTCTACCGTGCTTCTTGGATGCTGGCTCCTTCATCTCCAGAACAGCGACACCGTGGAAAAACCTTTTCACTGTCGCCGCACATTGATCCACCGCGTGAACTCCGGTCGGATTTAGACGGCGGAGGGACCTCACCGTACGTCCTCAGGGTCTCTGAGAGGGACAATCCCCGTTCCCTGGGCTGCTCATGGCATGCGAGGTTCTCTTTCCCCTCGTAACGCTGTTGTCCACGTTGGTCTTGGCGCAGGTGCTCCCTGGCATTGCGACGCGATCGTGATCGTCCAACGTATCCCGCAGAGCAGAGGCTCCCTGCTTCGAACAAATCCCGGTCACCTACGACGGCACGCTGCCACTCCAATCCAGTAATCGGTAGACACGTTGGGGATTGGAAGCGGTGAGTTCACTGATGGTCGTAGGTGCGTTTCGTTCTAATGGGAACATGTGCCGAACGACAATCGCGACTTACAGCCCATATGCAAGTACTATGATGACAAATTGACAATGGGACTATAAGTAATCGGTGATTAGGGGTTTCTCCGGGGATTTCCCCTCTATCGAACGGCCTGGCTCTTCGTTATCGTAGTTTCACCGCGGTAAGCAATCGTCTAAATCGTCAGGGCGAGAAGCAGTACGGGAGGAGAACGGTCGTGAAGCGATCTCTCGCAGCATTGGCACTTGCCCTCGTGGTCGGCGGAGGCCTCAGCTCCGTCGCCCAGGCCGAGGACACCACCGGTAACGGCGCCCCGAGCGGTGCCCACTACACACTCAACATCATCGGCACGTCGGAAAAGACGGCCGACATGACCGACACCAGCCGGCACGTCATCTTTGTCGACCTGCAGGGCAACACCAAGATCAACCTTGCTGAGGGTGACTACGCCGTGCTCGACGGCAACGGCACCGACGGCGAGGCCGCCTTCCAGTTGCCCAACCCGGATCCCAACGGCGACGGCACCACCGTCTACTCCGTCTACGCTCGCGCTCTGGGCACCCCAGGCGGCTCGTCGACGACGACGACCTGTGCGACCGACGAGGCCGGCGAAATCGAGTGCAGCATGTACACGCTGGAGCTGGAGCGCAGCCGCGGCAAGAGCACCTTCGAGAACGTGAGCCGCGAACTGCTCTACATCTACGCCGACATCGACGAGGACGGTGACGTGGAGCGGGTGCCGCTCTTCGACGACAGCCTCGAGGGCTACTTCTGGGAGTACGACAACAACGGCCTGCGCCTCGCCCAGCTGCGCTTCTACGAGGTGCCGACCACGGTACCCGAGGCCTAGCACAAGCGGAGCAAACGCTTCAATCCCTGCGTCGTTATCCACCATCCGGCGGTGCCGAGGGCCGGGAGGCTGCAGCCTTCCGGCCCTCGCCGTTTTTCGTCCCAGGTGTCACCTCATGCCCTGCCCCTGATTGCCTCCGCCGTCGATCGGGGTGGGGTGCTGTGCTGAGTTGCCCAATCACGCGACCGGTTTTCGCACGCCGGAGGACGTCTGCCATGAAACAGATCAACCCGCCGCCCCACGCCGCCAACATCTATTCTGGGTTGCGGATGCTTTCGTCGCCTGTTCCGACGCTGTCCGATCATTCATAGATCGAACGATGCCCGATCAACCATCTCTGTGGCAGGGACGATGCAGGAGGTGGCTGTCGTATTGGAGCCGCGGGCTGAGGAAAGGGGGAAGATGCCTAGCGCCGACTCACCACCAGGAGGTGCTCACTGCCAGCAATCCGTTGGGACTGTAGGGAAGGGAACGAAACAGCCATGCGACGTTTTTCTTTGGCCTTCGTGGCGGCGTTGGCTTTGACGCTCGGCGTTACCGGGATGGCAGGCGCACAGACGGACTTGGGGAACGACGGGGAGGACCTGAACTGCGCCGACTTCCCCGAGTTGAACGCCGCGCAGGGTTACTTCGAGGGCGATGGCGGCAGCGCGGACCGAAACGTCGACAACCTAGACTTCGACGGTGACGGCAACGTCTGCGAGCCCGGTGACGAGCGCGTTCTGGCCGGGCGTGACACCGACGAGCAAACAGGCGATGACGAGGACGACACCGAGGACACCGGCACCCTGCCTAACACCGGGTCGGGCGTGATGACCGGACAGGCAGCGAATGGCCTTATTCTGGCTCTCCTTGGCGTCTCCACTGCCTGTGGGCTGGCCTCGCTCGGGATGAGGCGACAGGCCTAGCACCTTTGTGGTGCCCAAGGGCGGGGCGGTTGGAGAATCGTTTCGCAAAGGGGCCAGAGGTCTAACCAATGATCCCCTACACGCTCAGTCGCTAAGAGACTGGCGAACCGCACGCGAAGGCCTCTCGAGCAATACGTGATGTCGCCTAATGGGAAGGCCGGATGCACACCGCATCCGGCCTTCCTACTCCTTGATCACCGCCATCGTGTGTTACGGGAACCCTAGTCCCCGGCGAGTTGCAGTTTCTCGTTGTCCCCAGGCTGATAGGTCTCGCCGGTCGTCAATGCCTTGACCAGCCCAACCGCGTGGACGACGGCGCTAGAGCTTGAGTCCCAGTATTCCGCCTGCTCCGCTTCGACCTTGAGCAGCGCCAGCTCCGGGTCATCCTTGCCGTTTGGGAACCAGGCCTTGAGAAAAGGCTTCCACAGGTTGTCGATCTTCTGCCGGTCCCGCACCACCTCGGCCATTCCGGAAATGGAGACCCAGACATTGCCGTCCTTCGAGGAATAGGTGATGTTCACCCGGTGATCCTTCTGGACCTCATCGACCTTCGGGTCGTGTTCGCCGGTGAAGAACCAGAGGGTGCCGTCGAATTCAGACTCCTAGGTCGCCATGGGTCGTGCGCGCAATGATCCGTCTGGCTCTATGGTGGTCATCATGGCGATCCGCACGTCCTTGATCAGATCGTTCAGCTTCTTGATCTGCTCATCCCGGGTTGCGCCGCTGTCGTTGCCCATGGCTAGTCCACCTTCCTCAGTGCGCTCGGCTTGTGCGCCGCTTCTTCGCCGCTCTCGTCACTCACCACCAGGTACTGGGGGTTCTCCTCCGAGGCCGCTACGTGGTGCCCCTTGATCTCCATCGGCGCAGTCAACTGCTCTTTGATTCGACCGCGAATCGTTCCAGGACCGCGCCACGCGACCCGGTCGCCGACCTTGAACTCGTTCTCTTTGGCCATACATGCCCTCCCGCCGTCGTCCTACCGGGGAGCAAGGGGGGTGCCATGTAGGAGGCTGAAGAGCCTAGACGCGTGACTGAGGCTACGGGATCGTTAACTGTCTTTGATCCGAGCGGTGCCTCAGAGCCGCACTTCTCGCCAAACGGCGCGACATGGGTTGCCGGCGCAGGCCCAGAGCAGCCGATCGGTCACGTCGATCACCACGCTGCCGATTGTCCCGTAGTCCAGGTCGCTTTCGGGAGCGTGGTGTTTGCAGACCGATCGGGGGAAGTTGCTGTGGTCGGCGAGGATGCGTTTGATGGATGCGACACTCAAGGCGCCCCACGAGGCGTCCACCAGGCGCTCTACCCGGTTCTGACGCAGGCGCGAGTTCAGGAGGTCGTCATCCCGGTCCAGGTGGGCGAGTTCCGGACTGACGAAGTGGTTGGCGTGGGCAAGGAACTGGTTGCCCGCGTGCAGGAGCGCCCAGCAGGCTCCGGATACCTCGACATCGTAGATGTCCCCGTCGGCGTTCGCGAAGAGGTGGTTGTTCCCGAACGCGCGCGCCGGATTCGTGACGGAGCGGATCGCATCCTCGATGGTCCATTAGGCGAGGGCACGGCGGTAGAGAAGGAGTTTGGGGATGCCAACACGCGCATCGCGCGCGTAGAGGGCATTGCCGACCGATCCCAGGCCGGCGGCGTTAACGCCCTGGTGCAGCAGATACCCGGCGTAGGTGAAGGCGACAAACGCGGGCGCGGAGGACGGCTCCGCGGGGACGACGTAGGCGTAGTCAGCCCATCCCGCGGTGGTGTCCTCGTTGTGCCCGAGCAGGACGTGGCCATCGGCTGTTCCTGCCGGTGTCACGCCAACCACCGTGCAGCCGAACCGGCCGGCGCCCTGCTCCAGTTCCTCCGCCGCGTGGTGCGCCATCAGTTCCGCGAGTGGAACACCTGACGCCTCCGCCATGCCCCGCATCTCGTCCAGGATCTCCGGCGCGGCTTACTCCGTGGCCTTCACGTAGGCACTGGCCGCGTCCACCCTGGCGTCCCATGCTTGGCGGCTCGGGCAATCCTCTCGTGTTGCGGCAATCGCCGCGCAAATCGGCTCCCGCATCGCGGCGCCGACATCGTGGCCGATCTCCCGCGGGCTGCCGCCTGTCTTCACCAGAGGGATCATTGGCTCGCTTGCCTTTCTGTCCTTGATCGCTTGGATCAGTGCGGGGCACGTGGGGCGGACCCGTCGAACTCCAGCACGGTCTTTACGCCGCCGGTAGCAGCTTCCGCGATCCGGTGGGCATCATCGAAACCTCGCAGGCGCTCGGTGATCAGGGTTGCGGTAAGTCCCGGCCAGAGGTGCTCGAACCGGCTCAGCCGTCGCACCCCGCTGCTGAAGTCTTCAGTCACTGCATTCACGCTGCCGACCACGACCTTGTTGCCGAGGACGAGGCTTCGATTGATGGCGTCCGCCGGGATGTCCTGCCGCCCGTTGCCGCCCGTAATGCTGAGGAGTACCAGGACCCCGTTGATCCCGAGGCTCTCCATTCCGTCAAAGGCGAGCGCGCTGGCCCCGGTGCTCTCGAAGATGAGGTCTACGTTCGGTAAGGAGCTCCGCAGCTCGGCGAACGAGGTGTCGCGGGTGGAGACGTAGTGGGCACCGGCCGCTGCCACGATCGTGGCGGCCGGGTTAGGCGCCGACGTGCGGGCCAGCGTGTAGACATCCAGACCTTGCTCGCGCAGCAGGAGCGTCCCGAGGAGTCCGATCGGTCCGGCACCGAGGACGATGGCCGTCTGGGGGGTCCAAACGGCAAGCCGGCGCTGGATGAGAGTTGCCTGCCGGTACGCCTTCTCGACGACGCTAAGTGGTTCGACCAGCACCCCGACCGGCTCTAGCTTGGGCGGTATGGGGATGAGGTAGCGAACGTGTTCCGTGAAGGACTCCGTCATATAGCCGTGAGCGCCGAGGATGCCCCGCTCAGTGTAGGTGCCCCACAAGCACATGTCGGACTGACCGGCGCGGCACGTCGGACAACCGTCCGGCCTCCGAACTGTGGCCGTGACAAGGTCACCGGGCCGGAGCGTGGTTACGTCGTCGCCGACCGCCTCGATCGTGCCCAGGACCTCGTGCCCGAGGATCAGTTCTTGGGCACCGGGCGGAGCGGTTCCGAATTTCGCGTCGATGATCTCCTTGTCGGTACCGCACACCCCGACCCGGCGCACCCGCACCAGCGCCTCATCGGGGCCCGGCCCTGGTTGGGCCAACTCGGTCACGTGGACGCTCCCGGCCTGCTCGGGAAAAACGGCCACCCCCATGATGTCTGCACCCATGACGTCTCGTTGAGCATTGCTGGAGCCGCTCGCGCCGTTCACGCCGCACAGTCCGATGACCGGCTATGCGGCCGGCGAGACGTATCGTATACTGGCGTCCACGGGGCGGCGCGCCCAGGTGAGTTTGTGTGCGCCGCGAGATCGTAGGCACAGAGCGTGCAGCCAACCAGGAAGGTGATGAGGACGCATGAAGGTCGAACTGCGCGATTCCGAGGGGTTTGAGCAGCTCCTGCGACGGTTTACGAAGGGGATCGAGCGCTCCGGGATCATCCGGGAGCATCGCCGTGGTCTCCGGTTCATCAGCGTGCAGGAAGAGAGCCGCGCCAAGCGCCGCAAGGCTGAGCGTCGCCGCCGCCGCAACGCCGCCTAACACAGATTCGTCCCATCTCGGGACCTTCGGCAGGCTTCCGCCGTCGATGTGTCCCGTGGGTTGAGCTGCATAGTCTGTTGTCGCGCCGGTCGGGATTCCCGCACCGGCGCTCGGCATTCCCGGCGGTTGTCGATCCTTCCTCACGGGTCGTCGATGATCGGGCGTCACCGGCCCGGTTGGACGGTGCGCTTCGGTTGGGTTTGGCCAGGAGACAGTTGATGGATCGTCAACGTGACACCTTTGCAAAGGGGTGAAGGATTCGTTCGATGGTGGATCTTAGGTCTACCGGTGCTGTTCTGCTCGGTGAGCCTGCAACATGGGTCCGAGTGAATCGAAACGGCTCCTCCCTCGGCGGCTGTGTTGTCAGTTCCACCATCGCCTCACAGGGTGCTATCCCAACCAAATACGATGTGGGCAGGGGTGGATGATTGACGTGACCGACCCATGAGCGGGGCCGTCGCCGGGGAAGCTGTCACCTGCACGTTGTCGGAGGTGGTGGCGGCAAGCCTGTCGGGCCTGGGCCGACCGGTGTTGGGGAACGGGTAGAGCAATGAATGGGGCGCACCGATCTTTGGACGCGGGAACCAGCAATGGATCAGGTGAGAGGCGGTGGGCATGGGCGTGACGTGGTTAGCGACGATTGCCAGCCCACTGACTGCACCTGAGGGGCAGCCCTTCGATGAGCATACCCTCGTCATCTATCTTGGTGCCGTCGGCCTGGTGATCCTGGCCTCCGGACTTGTGTCGGGGTTCGTGGAGCGCGGGCCGCTGTCGCAAGTGCTCGTCTTCGTCGCCCTCGGTGTCCTCGTTGGTCCCGCCGGGCTCGGCGTCATCGACCTTGGGATCGAGTCCCCTGCCGTCCGTGTCTTGGCCACCGTCAGCCTCGTGCTCGTGCTCTTCACGGATGCGATCAAGATCAACCTCGGGCAGCTTCGCACGAACTGGCTGCTGCCAGCCCTTGCGCTCGGACCGGGCGCCCTGCTCACGATCGGTCTCATCGGCTTCGCGGCGGCGCTCCTCTTCGGCTTGCCCTGGTCGCTTGCCTTATTGGTGGGGACGATCCTCGCTTCAACAGACGCGGTCTTGCTGCGGGACGTCACCCGGGACAGTCGCTTGCCGCTCGCCGTCCGCCACACGCTGAGTGTGGAGGCGGGCACCAACGACATCATCGTGCTGCCCTTGACCCTCGTCCTGGCCGCGTTTGCGAGTGGGGTGGGCCGAGATGGCCTCGAGTGGGTTGAGTTCTCGGTTGGGCTGTTGGTGCTGGGTCCGCTTGTCGGGATCGGCGTGGCGCTGCTTGCCATCCGGGCGGTCGCTTGGCTTCGTCGTCGGCGCATGATCAGCCGCGACTACGAGTCGCTCTACTCCCTGGGCGTCGCGTTCGTGGCCTTCGCCGCCGCGCAACTCGTCGGCGGCAGCGGGTTCGTGGCCGCGTTCGCGGCCGGCCTGACCATCGCCGTCCTCGATCTCGAACTGTGTGACTGCTTCCTGGAGTATGGCGAGACGACGGCGGAGGTGGCGATGTTGCTGACCTTCGTCTTTCTTGGTGCGGCCTTGGTCACGGCGGCGTTGAACGCATTCGACCTCCGGACATTGCTTTTCGCGCTGTTTGTCCTCGTGCTCGCCCGACCGCTCGCCTTTCTCGCCGCCCTCGCCCGGTCCGAGGCGAGCACGGACGCCCGCCTCCTGCTCGCCTGGTTCGGTCCACGCGGCCTCAACTCGCTGTTGCTCGTCATCTTGGCCGTTGCGGAAGGGATCCCTGACGTCGATACCCTGTTCGGTGTGGTGAGCGTCGTGGTGTTGGGTTCGATCGTTCTCCACGGCACCTCCGCCACGCCCCTCGCCGCCTGGTACGGCCGCACGGCCCACCGGGAGGAGTTGCCAGAGGAGACGCTGGCAGACGCTGGACACCTCCTCCATGTGGGTCCAGACGGGGGCGTTTCCGTTCCCCGCATGCTTCCTGTTGACCTGAAGCGACGACTGGACGCGGGTGAGCCGACCACACTCCTGGATGTTCGGCGCCTGGCGGCCTTCGGATCCAGTGGGAGGCGCATCCCCGGAGCGATCAGGATGCCCGTTGGCGATATCCTGAGACGCCTGGATGAGATTCCGCCTGGCGTTCCCGTGGTCTTGTACTGCGCCTGACTGAACGAGCACACCAGCGCCCGTGGGGCGCAACTCCTTCAGATGCGCGGGTGGCAGGATGTCTACGCCCTCCAGGGCGGCTGGGATGCCTGGTTGGATTTGGGGTATCCCACCGAGTCGGTCCCGAACGCCGAGTCGAGATCGGCAGCGGGGCTGACCGGCGCTGCTCCGGCTCGCCGGTGAGTTTCGCGTCGAAGCCAATGAAGGCGCCGAGATGCTGCCGTTCCCTTAACGCTCCTCTTGGTAGACCGGCGGGAGGCTTTCGGGCTGATAGAACGTTGTCCTCCGGTGCCCGACGAGGGCTGTCGCCTCCGGGACGGAGACGCCGTGCCAGCGCAGCACCCGACGCACAAACTCGAGCCCGGCTTCGAACTCTGGTTGAACGACCTCATCTGCTCCCGCGCTGCTGAGCATCAGGAGTTCGCCACCGGCGGTGGCACGGGCGATGACGTGAATGCGGGGGTTCAATTGACGGGCGAGCCGGATCGCCGCGCGTGCCGCCACCAGATCCGGAGTTGTCACCGCAATGGTGCGGGCGCTCGCCACGCCAGCCCGAAGGAGCAGCGCCTCCGCGCCGGCATCCCCATAGAACGCCGGCACGTGGCGGTGCCGCAACTCGCGCACGATCGCGGGATTCAGCTCGATCACGACGTACCGGAACCCGCGCCGCTCTAAGGCGCGGCCCAGTTCTGCCCCGACCCGCCCGTAGCCGCAAATGACCACATGCCCGGAAGGGACCTCCGCGCCGACATCCTGGCCGGCCTGGCTCGCTTCCTGGGTCGCCACTCCTGGCAGGTGCTCCGCGATGTCGACGAGGGTCGGGCCGGCCCGTAAGAGAACCGGGGCGGCGAGGATCGACCCCAATGCCCCGGCGAGAATGAGGCCGTACTGATCTCGATTGATGATGGCGGAGGTCATGCCCACGCTCGCTAGGACGAAGCTGAACTCGCCCATCTGCGCCATCAGCAGCGCCGCCAGCGTTGCGGTCCGGTGATCCACCCCGGCGGTCAAGAGGGCGGCGCCGGTGATGATGAGCTTGCCGGTGACAAGGGCGACGACCACGCCGAGCACCATCATGGCGTGCTCCGCGATGAACCGTGGTTCGAGCAGCATCCCGACGGCGACGAAAAAGAGCGTGGCGAAGAGATCTCGCAGGGGAATGATCTCGGCGAGGACGTGGCTATCGAACTCCGATTCGGAGACGACGATCCCGGCAAGGAACGCACCGAGCGCGAACGACAGCCCGGCCTCGTTGCTGGCTAAGGCCGTGCCAAGGGCGATCAGCACGACGGTCAGCAAGAAGAGTTCACGGGATCCGGTGCGCGCAACGGCAAACAAGATCCGGGGCACGAGCTTGGTGCCGAGAACGACCACGGCGATCAGAGCGATCGCCGCGATCCCGAGCGACCGCAGCAGTGCCAGGAAGGGATTTCCGCGCTCATCTGTCAGCAGCGGCAGCAGGGCGAGCATCGGCACGAGGCTGAGGTCCTGGATGATGCCCAGCCCGAGGGCGACTCTGGCCTGGGGACTGTCAGCCTCTCCCCGGCCGAGCAGCAGCTTGAGGGCGACGATCGAGCTGGAGATGGCGAAGGCCCCGCCGAGCAGGAGGGCGGCCTCGATGGACCACCCAATCGCGAGTCCGACCACCATGCCGAGCGCACCGGTGATCGGGATCTGGATGCCACCGGCCACCAAGGCCACGCGACGCACCCGGCGAAGCTCGGCGAGAGAAAATTCGACGCCGAGCGCGAACATGAGGAAGGCAACGCCGAGATTGGCAAGAACCTCGACCCGCTCGTGATCGGCGGAAGGCCCAGGGGTGTTCGGCCCGATGAGCACGCCGGCCAGGACGTAGCCGATCAAGACGGGCTGGCCGAGACGTTGGGCAACGATGCCGCCCACGAAGGCGGCCCCGAGCGCCAGGACCAGATCGACGACGAGTTGAAAATCCTCCACCGGGCCCCGTCCTTGATCACCCGCCAGCCCGGCAGGACACCATCCGGGGATTCCCGGCTTAGCCGCGCTCCACGGTGATGCGCCCGCGCCCCGGCCGCTCGTGCTCGTGCTGGGGGCATCGGGCATCGATCATACACCGCGGGCGAGAGGCTGCTTCGCAGCGCTGATGGCTGCTGATGCCCGTCTGGACCGCGAAGTCCTCTGCTATGATCCTGGGCCTACGTTCGTGGCAAGACAAAGGGCGGGGCATGGCTGAGCGGCAGCGATACGACGCGGTGGTGATCGGCGCAGGGCACAACGGGCTAGTCGCTGCCTGTTACCTGGCTGGAGCGGGGCTGCGCGTCTGCGTGCTGGAACGGTATCACGAGGTCGGCGGGGCGGCGATCACCGAGGAGTTGACCCCGGGATTTCGGGTCTCCACCGGCTCCTACGTGCTCTCCCTGGCCCCGCGCAAGATCTTCGACGACCTCGGGGCCTGGGACGAGGGGATCGAGCTGCTGGAGCGCAACCCGCGCTTCTTCGCCCCGTTCCCGGATGGGACCTCGATGACCTTCTGGAACGATCCTGAGCGGGCGAAAGCCGAGATCGCCCGTTTCTCCCCGAGAGATGCTGAGGCCTATGACGCCTACGACGACTTCATCGAGCGGGCGGCCCGCGCCATGGACACGTTCATCCTCCGCCCTGCTCCGTCCTATGAGGAGGTCGCCTCGGCGTTCGAGGGTGCGCCAGAGGAACGACCGCTCTTTGAGATGCTCTACCAAGGCTCGGCGGCCGACATCGCGGAGCACTTCTTCGAGAACGAGCGGTGGCAGGCGGTGGTGGCGGCTTCCGGCATTATCGGCACGTTCCGGGGGCCGCGCGATGCGGGCACCGGCTACGTCAAGCTGTATCACTCGATGGGCATGGTGACCGGTCGCCGGGGTGCCTGGGCCTATGTGCGGGGCGCGATGGGCGCGGTGACCCAGGCCCTGGCGAAGGTGGCGCGCAAGCGAGGGGTGGAGATCCGCACGAGTGCGGAGGTCGCGGAGATTTTGGTCGACGGGACGGGCCGGGCAACGGGGGTAACACTGACGAGCGGGGAGGAGGTGAGGGCCGGCGTGGTGCTCTCCAATGCCGACCCGAAGCGGACCTACCTAAAACTGGCGCCGGGCTCGGCGGTCCCCGCCGACTACCGGGCGAAGATCGAGGCCATCCAGATCGAGAGCCCAGTGGTCAAGATCAATCTGGCGCTCTCTGAGTTGCCCCACTTCACGGCGCTAGAGGGGCAGGACCAGCGCCAAGGAACCTCCGGTGGGCTCTTCATCGCCCCCAGCATCGACTACATGCAGACGGCCTGTGAGGAGGCCCGGGCTGGCCAGCCGGCAACCCATCCGTTCATGAACATCCATCTCCAGTCGGCGGTTGACGACACGGTCGCGCCGCCGGGCCAGCACGCCATCTCCATCTTCAGCCAGTACTTCCCGTACACGTTGGCCGATGGCACCTGGGACGAGCGGCGCGAGGAGATCGGCGACCGCATCGTGGAGGAGTTCGGACAGTACGCTCCGAACGTGCCGGGTGCAGTTATCGCGCGGCAGGTTCTTGGTCCGCCGGACCTAGAGAATCGGTTCGGTCTCACGGGGGGCCACATCTTCCAGGGGGAGCTCGTGCCGGAGCAGGGCTTCGATCAGCGCCCTGTGCCCGGCTCCACCTCCTACGAGGGCCCGATCGGCGGGCTCTTCCTGTGCGGCGCGGGAGCATGGCCAGGTGGCTGCGTGATGGGCGCTCCGGGTCACAACGCCGCCCATGAGGTCATCGCCCGCTTCAACGACATCGGCGGCGTGGCGTAAGGCGGAGACCGGTCTTCCTGTTGATCCTGACGGTGGGGACAGGACGATCCCCGCACCTTGTCCAGAGTCTCCGAGCACGGAGCCGGGCTCCGCTCCGTGCCGCCACTTCAACGTGCGTCACACCGGCCGCGGCATGCCGGCACCAACGGTTGCGTCACCGGCGATGACATAGGAGAAAACCAGAGTGAAGGTCCTGATCTCGGCGGACATGGAGGGTACGTGCGGCGTCGTCTCCTGGGTGCAGGTCACCCCGACGGAGTACGGCAGCGACGAGCCTACATCCGGGGTGGAGTACGAGCGGGCGCGAACGCGGATGACCGCGGAGGTGAATGCCGCGATCCAGGGCGCACTTGACGGCGGCGCGGAGGAGGTCGTCGTCAACGACAGTCACGACGGCATGCGCAACCTTATCCCGGAGGAACTGCACCCCGCCTGCCGGTTCATCAGCGGCAACGACAAGCCGCTGGGCATGGTTCAGGGCGTGGACCTGGAGGGCATCGGCGCCGTCTTCTACACCGGCTATCACGCCAAGGCGGGCACTCCTGCGGCGCCGCTTGCCCACACCTGGACAGGCTGGCTGAACGACGTGCGCGTCAATGGGCGCTCGGTCGGTGAGTTCGGCATCAACGCCCTCGTCGCCGGCCACTTCGGCGTCCCGGTTGCGCTCGTCACCGGCGACGAGAAGGCGGTTGCCCAGACCCGGGATTTGCTGGGTGACGGTATCGTCGGGGTGACGGTGAAGGAGGGGTTCTCAACGTTCGCCGCCCTTCACCTTCATCCGAGCCGGGCGCAAGCCTTGATCCAGGAGGGGGCTGCCGAGGCCACCCGCCGGGCGGCGGCGGGCGAGTTGTCGCCCTGGGTCCTGATTAGTGGCTGGCCAATTGAGTTGGAGTTCGACCACCAGTCTCGCGCCGATCAGGCAGCCACCGTCCCAGGCGTCCATCGCGCTGGTGAGCGTGCCGTGATCTATTCGCCGGCGGACGGACTGACCTTCAACCGCACCTTTCGCGCAATCATGAGGGCCGCATCCATCCAGATGTCGCCGTGAATCAGCCGTCGAAGCGTGATAGCGAGGAGTCCGCTACCGCTTCGGGCTCGCGGCGGCGCGGCGACCGACTGCGGTGAAGAAGGCATCGGCCTCATGGGTCGTGCGTGGTTCCCGCCGCCCGATGAGGCCGAGCAGCAGGGTGACCGGCAAGGCAACCGGCACGAGAAGGATGATGTACATCAGCCCGATCATCGCCGCGTTCGCCAGCCAGGTGATGAGCAGGTAGGCCGTGAAGGTCAGGATGTCCGTGAGCGAGTCCATCTGCCCCCCGAAGGACAGCGCGAGTTCGGTGTCGAGCCGGTGGCGGAGTGCGAAGAGCGGCGCCCAGAGCACCAGTGCCCCGATGAACAGGGTGAGCTGGATGACGTAGCCGCCGACGTGCCGCGCCACCAAGCAGGCGACACACACCAGCGACAGGATAAGCAGCGCCACCGTGACGATCCGTACCGCATTCGAGGGAGGTTCGAGCACGATCCGCTGGGACGGGAACCGGTGGGAGAGGTGATATGGCAGAGCCACCAACTGCCGCCAGTTGTCTCGCAGCGTCGTCCAGGCGATAAAGGCACCAGTCAAGAAGACCGCGAGTCGCGCGATTAGCCGCCAGCCTCGCTCCGGGTCCCGGGCGACGTCGCGGAGAAACGACCGGTTGGCGCGAGCAATCAGCAGCAAGAAGACCGCGAGCGCGATCCCCAGAGCCACGTTGCCGGCGAGCGCGTTCCGAATGTCCATCCTGTTCCCCCAAGCCTACTCGCCGAGGGCCGCGAGGTCCGCTTCGATGTCCGCCAGGCGGCGATGGGCGACCGGAAGGCGCTCCGCCCAGCGGTGCCGTTCCTCCGCCTCACGGCTTTGCTCCGCTTCCAGACGTGCGGCCTCCGCGTTCAGTCCCTGCCGCTCCAGGTCTCGACGCGTACACGCAGAGCACCGCCCGTGCCAGTCCCCCCACCCCCCGCACTCCAGGCAAGGACGGGCGAGGTCCGCCAGGGTCGGCGCGGCGGGCAACTGTTCGCTGGCGAGGGCACGGTCCCTCAGGTCGGTGGCGAAGACGGCGAGGCTGTCAGTGAGGTGCTGGGCGAGGGCGTCGCGAAGATCGGCGGGTGCCTCTGGGGGGATCAAACGCGATGCGTCACCTTCCTGATGCCGGAGATCGCCGCGGACCACTGCCCCGCCCCGCTCGTCCCAATCGACCTCCTCGCCGAACGCGAACCGCTCACCGCCGACTGTGAAGCGGACTGCCGCCTGGTCGCCGGCCGTCGCTTCGATCTCGGTGATCGGGACGGGCGGGAGCGGGAAGGTCGGGCCGGGGGGCCGGCGGGCCAGTGCCTCCCGGTCGACATCGATGGTTGCTAGCGCGTCGCCGAGCAGGTCAATCCGTGCTTGCCAAGGGTTCTCGGGTCGGAGCGCCAGCTCGCCTTGCTCGATGTCAAAGAGGACGGCGTCCCGCCGCCGGAGCAACTCCCGCCGGCGTCGCTCCCGTGCGGCCTCGTCTCGAGGGCCAGAGGGCCGGGAGATGGCGGGGCGAGGCTGCGGCGCGCCGCGAGTTGCCGTCCGCGCGCCTTCCGCGACCGTGACCTCGTCTCGCCCCGTCGGACTCTTGGGTTCCTTCCCGAGCAGGCGTCGCCAGACCATGTCGAATCCCCTTCGTCACCGGGAGATTGTGACACACTGGGCCGCCGGTCTGACACGTTGGGTTGTGAGTATCGCCAGCGCCTGCTGGATCAGGAACACAGCCTCCCGCGCCCGTCCCAATGCTCAGCCGGGTTAGGCCGGAGCCGAGTTGATGTCGGGGGATCTGTGGGGGAGGGACGCCGCGGGACGAGCCCTGACCGGTGGGCCATGGGCGGCGGAACGAGGACGGGGGTTGCAGCCTGGCCCGGAGCCTGCGCTTCGTGGACCGGGCGACGGTTCGGGCGCACCAGCGCGTTGTCACCTCCTAGGGCATCCCGACATCGCCGCCTTCAGGCTGCGGTGGTGCGTTGGCAGCGACGCCCTAGCAGGTTCCCACGACCCGCCACTCGCACCACGAGGTCCAGCACCCACTCATGTCGCAGCACTCGTAGCACCAGTACTCGCCCACCGCGTGGTCGGTCCGGCATCGCGGCCCCTCGTAACGCTTCCACGAGCAGTATTCCTGGATCGTCGTCTCCTCAGCTCGGGCCTGCCCCGCGCCGAACATCGTGGCGACGGCCGCGACGAGAGCCCCGACAAACCGTCGCGGCACGAATCGTCTTTCCATCCGCCCCGCGCCCTCACTCCTCACCGGCGTCTTGCTCCGCCATCAGGGCCTCGACAATCTGCACCGCGTCAGTCTGCTCGAGCCCTCCCCTCCCTATTGCCAGCAACTCGAAGAAGACCCCCTTCCGCTCCCACAACAGACCAGCCACCATTCCTGCGCGAGGGTCGGGCAGGACGTACACCTCGGTCTCTCGAATCAGAAGGATGCGGTCACCGCCCGAGGGTTGGAACGACACCACGGCCTCGCGGGCCGTGGTCTCCGCTAGCAGGACCTCAACGCCGCCGGTGCCGCGGTAGAGCACCTCCAGGCGATCCTTCTCCAGCAGCGTCCGCTCCGAAAGCCTCAGGTCTTGCGGCAGCAGCGGGGGCGCGACGGCTTGGAATGCCGGCTGTCCGTCGGGGTTCCCCCCTTCGGCCACGCCGTCAAGCCGGAATTGGCGACCACTGTCGTTCGTCCATCGCTCGCCCTGGATCGGACCGAAGCGAATGAAGCTGCCGAGGGGGAAGTCGGCCTGAGACGCTAGCGGCCACGCGAGCAGCCCAAGCAGGAGGGCAAGGGCGGGGAGGACGGCGAGGGATCTGCGGAGCGTCCAGGGGCGGGTTCGTGGTGGCGCCTCCTCCACAAGTCTCGCCTTGATCGCAGCCCGATGCGCCGGATTGTCGACGAGCGTCACCGTGGACTGGATGATCGCGTCGACCTCCCGGAACGTCGCCATGCGTGCGCGACAGTGCCCGCAGGCGAGCAAATGCGCCTCCACCAGCTCCCGCCGCCCCTCGGGCAGGTAGCCGTCGGTGTACCCCAAGAGGTCGCCGTCCCGCAGGCCGCAGTACTCAGATTCACTCACGGTCACTTCTGTCCTGTCCTATCTGATGCTCGTAGGACCGCCGGAACGCCTGCTTGGCCCGGCTGATGCGCCGCTCGGTCGCTGGGAGACTCGTGCCCAGGATGCGCGCCACTTCGGGGGCGGTGAAGCCCTCCAGACTATGGAGCAAGAGGGCCTCCCGCAGCGTGGGGCTGAGCTCATCGAGCACCCGCTGCACAATGTCGCGCTCGTGGCAGCGCTCGGCCTCGCCTGTGACATGCAGGGCCGGGATTGCCGTTGCCACCGACTCCGGCAGCCACTCCAGTGACACGAACCGTCGCAAACGCTGTCGCCGCGCCGCCATGCGGAGCTGGTTGCGAGCGATCGCGTAGAGCCAGGCGGCGAAGGGGTAATCCCCCGCGAACCGGTCCAGGCGGCGGTAGGCATTGAGGAAGGCCTCCTGGGCCAGGTCGTCCGCCAGCCCTCGATCGCCGGTACAGCGCGCGAGGTAGCGTCGCAACGGCGCGTCGTAGCGGTCGACGAGGATCGCGAAGGAATTCGCGTCCCCGCTTCGCACGGCAACCACCAGTTCGCGGTCCAGAAGATGAGCCTGAGCGTCGGCCTGGACCACACTTGAACCCTCCGCGTGGGCCTCGTCTATCTCCATCTATGCGCGAGGCAGCCGAAACCGGACATGACCTACCCAGATCCACGGTGACGGGGTAGGGCGGAAGGTCCTTAGGTAACGTCTGAACCTCTCTGGGAGCGGTTCATACGATACCAGTCCCTGTTGGGGGGCCGGAGGACGTCGTGAGCGGCATGGCGCTCTCATCCGGGAATCGAGTGGCGTTGCCAAGGACGGCC
>JADDPH010000084.1 GCA_016781925.1 Sphaerobacteraceae bacterium
GGGTGGGCATGCCTCGCCCGCCCCCCTCGCCTGGCCCACGGACGGGCGCACCGCCGTGCTCCCCTACCGATGGACGTGGGTGTAACGATCCCCCCCGGCCCGTACCGGACGTCGTAGGGGCGACGCACCGCGTCGCCCGGCTCCCCAACCGCCTAATCCCGCTTCCCTCCCCGCCGCCCCACAACCCGTTCTCCCCTCAAACATGGGGGTCTGGGGGTCGCCCGGCCTCGCGGCAACCCCGTCCCCCCACGTCACCTCCCCAAACGTGCCTCCTGGGTCCTTCCCTTCACCCCCTCCACCCCCTACGCTACTCGTAAGCGGTCCGTCCTGGTGTGGCGACGGGACCTGGGCAGCGCCCGCGTCCCTCCCCGCCTCGTCCGGCGGTCATCCTGGACCCGGGAGTTCACCCCGGTTACCCCGAATCCCTCCCCGCCGTCGGTAGCGAGCCGCAACCCTCGTCCGACCGCGCCACCCTCCCGGACCCGTGCCCACGTTGCCGGAGCGTCCCGTGGAGCCCCGCGAGGCCGCGACAACCGTGTCGCGCGCCCGGTCGGGAGGGCATGCCGGCTCTCCGAGTCCCCTAAAGGGAACAGACCACCGGCCTACGATCGTGCTTCGGTAGGGGCGACGCACGCGTCGCCCGCCCTCCCCAACCACCCGCTCCCGATTCCCGCCAACCCGCCCCGCTAGCCGTCTCCCCCAAAACTTGGGGGGCCGGGGGGCGAAACTCACCCCCTCCACGCCCCGCGTGGGATAATCCCGGCAACGGCCGTCGCGAGCAGGCCAACGCTGGCAAGCTCCGTGCGCCATCGGTTAGTGGCGCGGTTCATCCCCACCGGCACGACCCGCCATCTCCGATCCAACCCGATCTCTGCCCCGTGAGGAGGACACCCCCCGTGGCCGTCGCCGCCGATCAATCGCTCGAAACCCTGGCCATCAACACCATCCGCACGCTCGCCATCGACGCCGTCCAGGCCGCCAACTCCGGCCACCCCGGCCTGCCCCTCGGCGCCGCGCCGATGGCCTACGTGCTCTGGACCGAGTACCTCAAGCACAACCCGCGCGATCCCCACTGGCCGGATCGGGATCGCTTCGTCCTCTCCGCCGGCCACGGTTCGATGCTCATCTACGCCCTGCTCCACCTGACCGGCTACGACCTCTCGCTGGACGACCTGAAAAACTTCCGTCAGCTCGGCTCCAGAACGCCCGGTCACCCGGAGCGAGGCCATACCCCCGGCGTCGAGGTCACCACCGGCCCGCTCGGTCAGGGGTTCGCCAACGGCGTCGGGATGGCGATCGCCGAGGCGTTTCTCGCCGGGCGCTACAACAGGCCCGGCCACGAGATCGTGGATCACTACACCTACGGGATCGTCTCCGACGGTGACCTGATGGAAGGCGTCGCCATGGAGGCGGCCTCGCTCGCCGGGCACCTCAAGCTCGGCAAGCTGGTCTACCTCTACGACCAGAATCAGATCACCCTCGCCGGCTCGCTCGGGCTCGATTTCTCAGAGGATGTCCCGGCCCGCTTCGAGGCGATGGGCTGGCACACCCAGACGATCGACGGCATGGACACCGACGCCGTCCGCGATGCCCTCTCCCAGGCCCGCGCCGAAACCTCCCGCCCGAGCCTGGTCTGCGCTCGCACGACGATCGGGTTCGGCTCCCCGAACAAGGCCGGCACCTTCGGCGTCCACGGCTCCCCGCTCGGCCCCGACGAGGTCCGACTGACCAAGGAGAACCTCGGCTGGCCCGCCGACCAGTCCTTCCACGTCCCCGACGAGGCCGCCTCCACCTTCCGCGCCGCCCTCGACCGCGGCGCCGAGGCCCAGGCCGCCTGGCGGATGCGCTTCGATGCCTACGCCGAGGCCTTCCCCGCCGAGGCCGCCGAGTACCAGCAAGCCCTCGCCGGTGCCCTGCCGGAGGGCTGGGACAGCGACCTGCCCCGCTACGAGGTCGGCGCGAAGGCCGTCGCGACCCGCAAGGCCTCCGGGGAAACCATCGCCAAGTTCTTCCCCAAGGTTCCGACCTTCATCGGCGGCTCGGCTGACCTCGACCCTTCCACCAACACCGCGATGAAGGGTGCCGGCGACTTCGAGGCGCCCGGCACCAACGGGGAGAACGAGCAGGGCGCGCTCGGCGGCGGCTGGAGCTACGCCGGCCGCAACATCCACTTCGGCATCCGCGAGCACGCGATGGCCAGCGCCGTGAACGGGATGGCCGCCCACGGCGGCGTGATCCCCTTCGGCGCCACCTTCCTCGTCTTCTCCGACTACTGCCGCCCCGCCGTCCGTCTCGCGGCGCTCACCGGCCTGAAGTCGATCTTCGTCTTCACCCACGACAGCATCGCCGTCGGCGAGGACGGCCCCACCCACGAGCCGGTCGAGCACGTCATGAGCCTGCGCGCGATCCCGAAGCTCACCGTGATCCGCCCCGGCGACCCGAACGAGACGGTCGAGGCCTGGCGCGCCGCCCTGACCAACACCGGCCCGACCGCCCTGATCCTCTCCCGCCAGGACCTGACGATCCTCGACCGCTCCAGCGCCAAAGGTGACGTCGCTCAGGGGGGCTACATCCTCGCCGACAGCGACGGCGACCCCGACATCGTCCTCATCGGCACCGGCTCGGAGCTGGAGTTGGCGCTGATGGCCCGCGATCTCCTCGCCGAGCACGGCTTCAAGACGCGGGTGGTCAGCCTGCCGAGCTGGGAGCTCTTCGAGACCCAGGGCGAGACGCACAAGGCCCAGGTCCTCGGCCCCGCCGGCACCCGCCGGCTCTCCGTCGAGGCCGGCGTCACCCTCGGCTGGTGTCGCTACACCGGCGAGAAGGGCGTCAACGTCGGCGTCGACACCTACGGCGCCTCCGGTCCAGGCGCTCAGGTCCTGAAGCACTACGGGTTCACCAAGGAGCACGTCGCCGCCGAGGCCCTCCGCCTACTTGGCCGCCCGGACCTCGCCGATCAGGTCGAGCCGCCGGCCGGGGGAGAGACCGCCGGCGAGGAGGCCGAGGGTGCCGAAGGGCACTCCTAACCTCGTCGCGGAGGTTCCACCGGTGACGACCGCCCTGGACAAGGGGAGCAGTGGGCACGATGGATGACCAGACCACCGAGAAGCGGTGGACCAAGTCCGAGCTGTTGGAGCGGATCCGAAACTCACGGGCCGCGCTGGAGCGAGCGGTGGACCAGGCGGGGGAAGCGGCCTTGACCGCGGACGCACCGAACGGCTGGACGGGCAAGGACTACCTCGCCCATATCGCCGCCTGGGAGATGTCCCTCGTGGCCCTGCTTCGCGGCGAGCCGCGTTACGAGGCCATGGGGCTCGACGCAGCCACCTACGAGAGCGGTGACGTCGATGCCCTCAATGAGGCCCTGTACACCCGTGACCGCGCCCTGGCCCTGCCGGACCTGCTGCTGAGGTTCCGGCGCGCTCACGAGCAGGTGATCGCGGAGGTGGACCGGCTCACCGACGCGGACCTCTACAAACCCTACTCGGCTGTCCAGCCGGACGCGCCGGACAATCGGGACCCCATCATCAACTGGATTGCGGGTAACACGTTCGGGCACTACGACGAGCACCGGCCCGCAATTGAAGCGCTCGCACGTTCATCCAGCTAAGAGGAGGCAAGCCATGGTCAACGTCGCCAAGCACGAGCAGGGGCAGAACGCACAGCAGAACCCGATCAAGGCGCTGCTCAACGAAGGGCAGAGCGTCTGGCTGGACGACATCAGCCGCCAGATGCTCACGAGCGGTGGGCTGAAGCGCCAGATCGAGGAGGTCGGCATCCGGGGGGTCACCTCCAATCCAACCATCTTCGAGAAGGCGATCTCCTCCAGCGACGCCTACGACGACGCCGTCGCCGATCTGCTCAGGCAGGGCAAGCAGGCGCCGGAGATCTTCGAGGCGGTCGAGGTCGAGGACATCCGCAACGCCTGCGACCTCTTCGCCCCCCTCTACGAGCAGAGCGGCGGCTGCGACGGGTTCGTCTCCATCGAGGTCTCCCCGGGCGCCGCTCGTGACGCGGAGGGCACCCGCGTCGAGGCCCGCCGCCTCTGGACCTCCGTCGGCCGCCCGAACCTGATGGTCAAGATCCCTGGCACCCTTGAAGGCGCGGCGGTGATCCAGGAGATGCTGACCGAGGGCATCAACATCAACATCACCCTGCTCTTCTCCATCGAGAGCTACGAGCGGGTCGCCCTCGCCTACGTCTCGGCCCTGGAGCAGCGCCACGCCCAGGGACAGCCGATCGACCGCATCGCCTCCGTCGCCTCCTTCTTCGTCAGCCGCGTCGACACCCTGATCGACAAGCTGCTTGATGAGAAGATCGCCGCCACGGACGATCCCGCCCAACACGAGAAGTTGCGCGGGCTGCAGGGCAAGGTGGCCGTCGCCAACGCCAAACTCGCCTACGCCAAGTTCCAGGAGATCTTCGAGGGGGAGCGATTCGCCCCCCTCCGAGCCGCCGGCGCCAACGTCCAGCGCCCCCTCTGGGCCAGCACCGGCACCAAGAACCCCGCCTACAGTGATGTCCTCTACGTCGAGGAGTTGATTGGCCCCCACACCGTCAACACGATGCCGGGCAAGACGATCGAGGCCTTCCTCGACCACGGTCAGGTCGAGCGCACCCTGGACCGGAACCTGGATGAGGCGCGGCAGGTGATGACCGACCTCGCCGCGGCCGGTATCGACCTCGCCGCGGCAACGGCCCAACTGGAGGAAGAAGGCATCGCCTCCTTCACCAAGTCCTTCGACTCCCTGATCGCCGGCGTGGAGGGCAAGCGCGCCGCCCTCGCGGAAACGGTCGCCACGACGTAGCCGTTGCCCCGCCATCCCACGTATGGCGCCGCCCCGGGCCTCCAAGGGCGGCGCCTTGTGCCGGACATCTTCGGAACGAACGCCAATCGGCGTCGTCGAACCAGCGGGAGGAACAGTTCCATGCCCGAGTCCCCGGCGGGGCCGGTTCGAGTCGCGGTGGTCGGCACCGGCAGCGTCGGGGCGACCTTCGCCTATGCGCTGCTCTTCAGCGGCCTTGGGGCTGAGATCGTGCTGATCAACCGCGACCGGGACAAGGCCGAAGGGGAGGCGATGGACCTCACCCACGCTGTCCCGTTCACGTACCCCACCCGCATCTGGGCCGGCGACTACCCGGACTGCGCGGGTGCCGCGATCACCGTCCTCACCGCCGGCGCCGCTCAGGGCGACAACGACAGCCGGCTCGACCTGGTAGAGAAGAACGGCGCTATCTTCCAGGAGATCGTGCCGGAGGTCGTCCGTCACAACCCGGACGGCATCCTTCTGGTGGCCACCAACCCGGTCGACGCGCTCGCCTACGCCGCCTGGCGCCTCTCCGGTTTGCCGCCGGAGCGCGTCATCGGCTCTGGCACCATCCTGGACACCGCCCGCTTCCGGGCCCTGCTGGGGGAGCACTTCCGCGTTGATCCGAACAGCATCTACGCCGACATCATCGGCGAACACGGGGACAGCGAGGTACCGGTCTGGAGCCGCGCCAGCATCGCCGGCATGTCCCTTCCTGCCTACTGCGCCGCCCACGGGATGACGCACGACGAGGCCGCCCTGGCCGAGATCTTCCGCCACACCCGCGACGCGGCGAAAGAGGTGGTTGAGCGCAAGGGCGCGACCTACTACGCCGTGGCCGCTGGCATGATGCGAATCGTCGAGGCCATCCTGCGCGATCAGCGCACCGTCCTGCCGGTTTCGTCACTCGTCCAGGATTACCACGGCATCGATGACATCTACCTGAGCCTCCCCTGCGTGGTGGGTCGCAAGGGCATCGAGCAGGTGATCCGCCTGGACCTGGGTGACGACGAGTTGGAAGGCCTGCACCGCTCAGCCGCCATCCTCAAGGAAGCTACTGCCAAACTCGACCTCGGCTAACCTTCCGCCGTCCCAGCAAGCCGCACCACCGTCTTCCCTTGCTCTCCTCCGCTGGACCGGGCTGTAACAGACGGAGCCACTCAACCGGCAGGTTGGCGGCTCGCGTCATGCGTATGGCCCTGGCACCCGGTGCGTCGGCTGCCTCCGCCGGATGGGACGTTCCATCGGCAGCCACGAGCGCCAGCGGCAGGACTCCACCCGTCAGCACCATCTGGAATCGGGGACGATCTCGCCCGTGGGACGGGCACAGGAGAAGCCAACACGCCATGATCGACGCCGCCCTTGTTGATATCGACGGCACACTGATGGACAGCAACCTCCTCCACGTCCTGGCCTGGCAGCGCGCTTTCCGGCGCCTCGGGTGCCAGGTTGAGGCCAACCAGATCCTGCACCTGATCGGCATGGGCGGCGACCAACTCGTGCCTGCCATCCTTGGTGACGATGCGCCGGAAGAGGTGCAAGAGCAGGCCCAAAGGCTCTACACGGAGGAGTACAGCGAGAAGGGGTTATCGGACCACGTCGAGCCCTTTCCGGGTGCGACCGACCTCCTCTCCCGGTTGCGAGAGCGCGGGGTGAAAGTTGTCCTCGCCTCGTCCGGACAGCAGCACGACATCGACCGCTATGTTGAGCAACTGGGGGGCCGGGAGGCGCTCGACGGCCTGGTCAGCTCGGGTGACGTGGCGGCGACGAAGCCGGAGCCCGACATCTTCGCCAAGGCCCTAGTGCACGCCGGAGATGGGGCGATTGCCCTGGTGATCGGCGATACGGCGTTCGATGTCGAGGCGGCCCGAAAGATCGGCCTCCCGTGCATCTGCGTGCTCTCGGGCGGTATCGAGCGTGGGGTGCTGGAAGGGGCCGGCGCCGCGGCGATCTATCGTGACGCGGCCGACCTGCTCGACCACATCGACGAGGTCCTTACGGTCGAAGCAGGCAGGTCGTCAGAGTCCGTCACTCCCAGGGCGGCCGATTAGTTCAATAGGGGTCGGATGGTCCATCGCCTGCATAGGCACGGCTGAACCCTGCTGACACCGCATGGAACTCAGGATTGGCAGCAGACCCAGGACCACGCTGACGTCTAGGGAAGCGAGCGCTAGACTAGTGATGCAAAGTGAGCGTGGGCAGCGGCCCACGCAGGGGCGCCGGGAGCGAAAGCGACGGGAGGCGAGCGAGTATGAGTGATCCGGCAAACCCGACGACGCCGACCACAGCTACGCTGCCGGCGCCCGCGGTCCAGATTGAACCTCCGGGCGGAGACCGCTTCCTCGGCCTGGTCGGGCTTGGCGTCATGGGCGAGAACCTGGCCCTCAACGTGGCCCGCAACGGTTTCTCCATGGCCGTCTACAACCGGACTGAGTCCCGTACCCATGCGTTCCTCGACGGATCAGCGGCCGGCACGGGCATTCACGGTGCCTTCACTATCCCGGACTTCGTCGCCTCGCTTGCGCGGCCGAGGCGGATCCTGTTGATGGTCAAGGCCGGGGCGCCGGTGGACGCGGTGATCACCGAGCTCGTTCCCTACCTGGAGCCCGGCGACATCCTCATCGATGGTGGCAACTCCTTCTTTCAAGATACCGAGCGGCGGACCAAGGAGTTGGCGGATCGTGGTTTCCGCTTCGTCGGCATGGGTGTCTCCGGCGGCGAGGAAGGTGCACTCTGGGGGCCGAGCCTAATGCCGGGTGGCACCGCCGAGGCCTACGCCGAGCTGGAGCCGATGCTGGTGGCCATCTCGGCCAAGACGGAGGCGGGCCCCTGCGTGACGCACATCGGCCCCGGTGGTGCCGGCCATTACGTCAAGATGGTCCACAACGGCATCGAGTACGGCGACATGCAGTTGATCGCCGAGACCTACGATGTCATGCGGCGGGCTCTTGGGATGAAGGCGCCGGAGATTGCCGAGGTTTTCCGGCGCTGGAACCGGGGAAAGCTCGCCTCCTTCCTGGTGGAGATCACCGCCGAAGTGCTCGATTTCGTGGACATCGAGACCGGCAGCCCGCTGGTGGACCTGATCGCTGATGAGGCGGAGCAGAAGGGGACCGGGCGCTGGACAAGTCAGAACGCTCTTGAGTTAGCGACCCCGGTGCCGACCATCGACGCGGCGGTGATGGCCCGGATCATGTCCTCCAAGAAGGCGGAGCGGGTGCGTGCCAGTCGCATCCTGCACGGCCCAGAGACGAGCCAAGATGGCATCGAAGCCACTCCACCGCTGCTCCGGACCCACGAACTCGACAAAGCCCGCCTGATCAAGGCCTTGGAGGACGCGCTCTACTTCGCCAAAGTCTCCTCCTACGCCCAGGGCATGGCACTGTTGAAGGCGGCCTCCGATACCTATGGCTACGGGCTAGATCTGGCAGAGATCGCCAGGATCTGGAAGGGCGGCTGCATCATCCGTGCGGCGCTGCTGGACCCGATCCGAGAGGCTTTCGCGGACGGGGCCGCGCTCGACAACCTGTTGGTTGCCCCGGACATCGCGGAGACAATCAACCAGAGCATGCCGGGTTGCCGGGACGCCGTTCAGGTGGCTCGAACGTTTGGCATCCCTTGCCCCGCGATGAGCGCGGCCCTGGACTACGTCGACACCTACCGCCAGGAACGTCTCCCAGCGAACCTGGTTCAGGGCCAGCGAGACTTCTTCGGCGCCCACACCTACAAGCGTCTGGACAAACCGGGCACCTTCCACACCGTCTGGACACTGGAAGGTCCGCCGCAGGCGGTTGCCTCCGCACCTTCCGCACGGTCCCTCTGGGGCGAGGGCCAGGGTGAGGGGGATCGCTCCCCTGCCGGTGGTGAACTGCCACCCACGGCCGACGCGGCGAAGCTGCTCGCACCGGCGGAGCAAGCGCCGGAGGAGGACGCCACGGAGGGTGAGCGGACGCCGGAGGCGGCGAGGAAGGCGGAGTTTTAGGCTATTGTGGATCAGGCTGTGGCGATGCCGACATGAGGTGTTGGTGGTTTGGACGAGGGATTGACGGTCTCGGTGGACGCCCACCAGAGACGCGACCTCGTGGTGATCGACCGGGACAACATGGCCGTCGTCTATCTCGTCCAAATGGGATGGACGGCGCGCTCCTTGCGAACACCCACCATGCTGCTTCGCCGATGTGCTTGTTGTTCGGTCGTTCCACACGCTCACGCAATCGCTCTCGATATCACCCGCATTTGAGATGGGACTCTCCATGACCGACCTTGATGTTCTCGACAAGCCGCGGACCGAGACGACGAACCGCGGCGACACCCAGGAGTTGGAATTTGCGGCGGTGACCTCCGACGGAGCCGAGCGGGGTGAAGGGTTGCTTGCCAATCCGTTACGTGCCGGGCTTCACCTGGATCGTGTTCCCGCGCCCTGCGTCATGGTGATCTTTGGCGTGACCGGTGACCTCACCGGGCGCAAACTGATGCCGGCGCTCTACGACCTCGCCGTTGGTCACCCGCTGCCCGAAGGCTTCTCCATCGTCGGTGTCTCCCACCGCGATTGGAGCGATGATGACTTCCGCGACCAGATGCGGGAGGCCGTTGCCAAAAACGCCCGCACACCGGTGACGGACGAGAGCTGGGACCACTTCGCGCGTGGCCTCTTCTACGTCCGCGGTGATTTCAAGGCGCCGGAAACCTATCAATGCCTCAACGAGCGTCTGAACGGAATTGACCGCGAACGGCGCGCAGGGGGCAACCGGCTCTTCTACCTGGCCACCTCTCCCGACTACTACGGCCCGATCATTGAACAACTCGGCGCCTCTGGTGTGGCTCAACGACAGGACATCTATGCCGATCCGAGTGAGAGCTGGCACCGGGTGGTGGTGGAGAAGCCGTTCGGACACGACCTTCCGAGCGCCCGAGCCCTAATCGCCGAGATGGCTGCCGTCTTCTCCGAGCGCCAGATCTACCGGATCGACCACTATCTCGGTAAGGAAACCGTCCAGAACGTGCTCGCGTTTCGTTTTGCGAACGTGCTCTTTGAGCCCATCTGGAACCGTCAGTTCGTTGATCATGTGCAGATCACGGCGGCCGAGGGGCTCGGGGTCGAGGGGCGGGCCGGGTACTACGAAGG
Organism: Sphaerobacteraceae bacterium; assembly: GCA_016781925.1. GTDB lineage: Bacteria > Chloroflexota > Chloroflexia > Thermomicrobiales > UBA6265 > LC2-1. The sequence goes on from JADDPH010000084.1 coordinate 9,934, forward strand.
CGCCGGGGCGCTGCGAGACATGGTTCAGAGCCATATGCTCCAGCTTCTGACGGTGGTCGCGATGGAGCCTCCCGCCTTCTTCAATGGGAACGCCGTTCGCGATGAGAAGGTCAAGGTGCTGCGGTCGGTGGTCGTGCCGCGTGGGGACGAGGTGGCGCGGCGGACCGTGCGCGGGCAGTACCAGAGTGGCTTCAGCGGCGGGCGACCGGTGGGTGCCTATCGTGAGGAGAAGGGCGTCGCGCCGGACTCCTGCACCGACACCTACGTGGCGCTCAAGCTGGAGTGCGAGAATTGGCGCTGGGCCGGGGTGCCCTTCTACCTGCGGACAGGTAAGCGGCTACCCCGGCGGGTGACGGAGATCGCGATCGAGTTCAAGCCCGTTCCCCACCTGATGTTCCAAAGCCTGGCGGACTTGGGCGACGTCGATCTCGCGCCCAACGTCCTGACGTTGCGGATCCAGCCGGACGAGGGCATCTCGCTTCGGTTTGCGGCTAAGGTTCCCGGCGCGACTACCCACCTTCGGACTGTCCGGATGGACTTTCTCTACGGGAACTCCTTTGGGCAGGCTGGACCGGATGCCTACGAGCGCCTCCTGCTGGATGCGATGCTCGGTGATCCGACCTTGTTTGCTCGCCGCGACGAGGTTGAAGCGGCGTGGGCACTGATGCAGCCGATCCTAGACGGATGGGCAGAGGGGCAGCCGCCGCAGCCGTACGAGGCTGGGACTTGGGGGCCGGAAGCCGCTGATCGCCTTTTGGAGCGTGACGGACGGGCCTGGCGCCGGCCATAGCGCTGAGGTGAGGTGCTGGGACCAGGATCGATTGGCATAGCGCCGGAACCGTAGGCATGCAGAGCACAGGGCTGCTGACCTGGCCGGTGATCCACTGACCACTGGCGCACGCGACCGTCTGTCGATCGGAGGTCAATTATGGCCATGACGGGTTCGAGGGTGGCGGGGAGAACAGGCCGCGCCGCAGTGCCGGCCCAGGCGGTCCTCGCTGCATCGTGGCAGGCGCATGTGGTGGACGCGGGTGCGGTTCACGACGAGTTGAATCGCCTCTGGGATCAGCTGGAGTCGGGACAGGATCGGGCTGAATCCGTGGAGGGCTTCGACGGGGTGACGGCTCCCGAGGGGAGCCCGGCGCAACTGGCTCGGGACGGTGCTCGGGGCAGCATCGGCAGCGACCGGATGCGCGCCAATACGCTCAACTTGATCGCTGTGGCTCACTCTACTTCTGAAGCCAAGCGGATCGAGAGCGCGGTTGTCCACCTAGGTGAACTCTATCCCTCGCGGGCCATCGTGCTGGTCGCCGACCCAGATCACGAGAGCGGCGAGGATCCTGGGCTGGATGTCCGCGTCGGATTGTTGGAGCAACCGGCTGAAAAAGGCCGGCCGGTGGTGCGCTTCGAGTGCATTACCATCGAAGCCGATTCCCGGTCGGCCACCCACTTAGCCAATGTGGCCTCGCCGCTGCTCGTCGCGGAATTGCCCGACTTTCTCTGGTGGCCGGGTGATTCTCCCAGCGCAAGCCCGCTCTTCCATGACCTGACGGAGATCGCCGATCGCCTCATCGTCGACACCGCGGCGCTCTCAGAGCCAGGGCGAGACCTTCGAACGTTGGCGGCGCTGATGACAGGGCGGGCCTGCCCTATGGTGAGCGACTTTGCCTGGGCCCGGCTCACGCCGTGGCGGCAGTTGGTGGCTCAATTCTTCGACGCTCCGGCGTCTCGTCCCTGCCTGGACTGCATCGATCTCGTCCAGATCGTCTATGGGCCACGCAACCAGTCCGGCACATCGGGCCTGACTGCAGCCCTCCTTACCGCCGGTTGGCTCGCGACACGGCTCGGGTGGATGGCGACGTCGGGCTTGGAGCGGACGCGAACAGGTTACCGTCTTCCGCTCCGAACTGTGTCCCGCCGCAATCAGCCTGGTCGCGACCTCACCATTGAACTCCGATCGGTCGCCAACCCCGCTTTCGACCGGGGGCTGGGGCTTATTTCGTTCCGCGCGGTTGGCGACGCTCCTGGCACATTCACCATCGAGCGTGTTAACGATGCCGGGCTGGCGACGACCAGCGAGACCCCGAACATGCCCCCGGTCAGCCGGATGGTTTACGCCGAGCAGCCAGACGACCCGGATCTGCTTGGACCGGAGTTGCACGCCTTTGGCCGTGACCGGGTCTTCGAGGAGTCCTTGACATTCGTGGCATCACTCCTGTCTCGGGACGTGACTGAAACTGGTGGAGAGACGCCGGCATGACCGAGACCTCGCGGCCGGTCCAAGAGCTGGACTATGGACCTCGTGGGCGGGTGCACATCTTCGCCGACGCGGAAGCTCTCGCCGCGGCTGCTGCAGACACCTTTGCAGAGATCACGTCGGCTGCCGTCACGACGCGTGGGCGGGCGTATGTCGCTCTCTCTGGCGGATCGACGCCGAAGCGAATGGGAGAGATGCTCGCAACCAAGCTATTCCGTGATCGCATCCCGTGGGAATCCGTAGAAGTCTTCTGGGGCGACGAGCGCTGGGTGCCGGAGGAGAGTTCGGAGAGCAACTCCGGAGTTGCCAAACGTGCCTTCCTTGATCAGGTACCCATTCCGCCCAGCCGGGTCAACCCCTTTCCGACAACCGTGCCCGATCCCGAGACGGCAGCGATCATGTATGCCACTCAATTGCGGACTGTCTTTGGCGAGACTGATGGTGTGCCTCGCTTCGACCTTGTCTTGCTCGGCATGGGCGACGATGGTCACACCGCCTCCCTCTTTCCAGGCACCGCGGCAATTCATGAGACGGAGGCGCTAGTTGTGGCGCACCTCGTTCCCAAGCTGGGGGCAACGCGGCTGACCTTGACACCTCCGGTCCTGAACGCGGGGCGGGAGGTCATCTTTCTGGTCGGGGGCGGCGGGAAGGCGGAGACGCTGGCGGCGGTCCTGGAGGGCCCCGAAAAGGTGGACGAGTTGCCGTCCCAGGTCATCCGACCGACTGATGGTCGTCTCACTTGGCTGGTCGACTGCGCCGCGGCGGCCCGGTTGACGCCGTTGAGCGGTGCCATCAGTGGATGATGCGACCCGCCTTGCAATCCTCGCGCGGCGCGCCGCCGACGAGGTGGCGGACGGGATGATCCTCGGCCTTGGCTCGGGCTCGACGGCGGAAGCCTTCGTCCGGGAGCTTGGGGCACGCGTCAGGAGCGGGCTGAGGGTGCGCGGCGTGGCGACCTCAGACCGGACGGCTCGCTTGGCCCAGGAGTTGGGCATCCCGTTGCTGCCGCTGGACGACGTGTCCGCCATCGATTTGGGAATCGACGGTGCGGACGAGATCGCTCCCTCGCTCGACGTGGTGAAAGGACGCGGCGGGGCACTGCTACACGAGAAGCTGGTGGCGCTGGCGTGCGACCGCTATCTGATCGTGGCTGCGGCCGAGAAGTTGGTGACTCTACTCGGCACCCGGATGCCACTTCCCGTCGAGGTCGTTCCCTTTGGTTGGCACCTGACTGCCGCTCGCCTGCCTGCTCTTGGCCTGGACCCCACCTTGCGCCTGACGAATGCTCAAAGCGACGACCCGGCTCCGTTTGTCTCTGATGGGGGCCACTACGTGCTCGACTGCGCCACGGACCCGATCACCGACCCGGCTGCCCTCGCGCGTGACCTGAAGGCGACGCCCGGTGTTGTCGACCACGGCCTCTTCATCGGCTTCGCTGACCGGGTCCTGGTCGTCGATGCGGCAGGCGAGCCGCGGATCATGGACCGGGAGCCTCATCGAGCTTCTTGATCCCCCGGATCTTCGTCGTTGCCGCCATAGGTGCCGAACCGGACGAAACACGCTCGCCTGCCCTATTCACCAATCCGGGGAGACGGGCTACTCATCTGGTGCCGTGAGGTGCTTGAGGTGGCCGAGGATGGCGTCAACGGTGGCGCCGGTTTCTGGATTAACTTCGATCCGGTAGACGCGGTTGGTACGGGTAGAGAGGTAGATCACGCCGAGGATGCGCGCGGGCCCCGGGTCTTTGGGGCTGAGCCAGGGACGGTCGTAAACGGCGACGGCGGCGATCTTGTCGTCGTAGATGCCGCCGGCCTCCACGTCCTCATGCTGGGTACGCCGGCCCAACTGGTACAGAAGCGCCGGGGTGATCGGGATGTCCACGGCGTAGAGCAGGGGGGTAGCACGCAGGGACTCGGTGTCACCCGATGAAGCTGCGGTCTCTTCCGGTGATCTGTCCTTGTCGTTCGGCGCAGGACCGGGTGAGCACTCGGCCATCAACGGACTCCGGGAACGGCACGCGTGAGCGTCAGGGTGACGGGTCGGCAGAGGCGAACTTCGCTGCGCGGCGCACCCCAACCGAACCGCGCTGCATGAGCGGCGGCATGGCATTGATGAGTCGGGGCCACGCGGCGAGTATAACGCCGCGCGGCCTCACTGACGGGACTCGTGATGGTCGGAAGGTTGCCGGGCCGCAGGTCTAATCCCGGTCGCCGCGGACATCACGCTCCGGGCGGTTGTGGGAGCGGTCGAACGCGCGCCCGCCGGCGCCTGGCTGTCGACTGCCGTCGCCCTGGTTCCGGCTGGCTGGATAGCCGTGACCGTCGCCACGGGAGGCGAATCCCCCGCCCCGGGCGCCTTCCTCCCGCCGGAAGCGGAAGCGAGGCGGGCCGGCGTTCTCAGATCCACCCTCAGCGCGATCGAAGCGACGGGTGAACCCGCCCCGAGCGTCGTCTCGGTCTCGGTTGAACCGCGGCGGACCGGGCCGGTCGTCCCGCCGGGGTGGGCCATCCTGAAAGCCCCCACGGGGGGTGCGGAAGCCGTCCCGGTCCCCGCGGAACCCGCCCCGGTCGCCCTGGTACCCACCGCGACCTCCCGGAGCGCCGCCACCGTCCTCCCGGGCGGGTCGCCCACCGCCGGGCTGAGCGACCTCGGCGTTGACCGGCCTGCCCTTGATCGCGGTGGACCGGAGCGCTTCCAGCACCCGCTCGGAGAACTCGGTGGGGATGTCGACGAAGGTGTAGGCATCCAGGATGTCAATGGCCCCGATGCTCTTGCCGGGGATGCGGGCCTCGTTGGCGATGGCACCGACGATGTCCTGCGGCCGGACATTCTGGTTGCGGCCGACGTTGAGGAAGAGCCGGGTCATCCCGGCCTCGCCGCGGGGCGAGCCTCCGCGCGGCGCGTCACCCCGGCGGAAAGCGCCCGTTGCGGCGGTGTAGGTCGCGACATCGTCCTCCATCGTCTCGGGGGTGGTGCCGCGGCCGGTCTCGTCGGCGTAGAGCTTGAGGATGGCCGCGGCGACCTCCATGGTGTCGCGGTCGTCGGCCAGGTCCTCGATGGTGTCCAGGTAGGGCGCGATGGCGTCCTGGTCCTTGAGCACTTCCAGGATGTGCTCCTTCATCACCTCGCGACGGCGCTCGGCGACATCGGCGGCGGTCGGGAGGCGGCGGGCTTCGATGCGGGCGCGGACGATGCGCTCGATCTGGCGCAGCCAGCGGTTCTCCTTGGGCGTGATCAAGGTGATGGCCTCGCCCGACTTGCCGGCGCGACCGGTGCGACCGATGCGGTGGACGTAAGCCTCGGCGCTCTCCGGGATGTCGTAGTTGATGACGTGGGAGACGTCCGGGATGTCGAGGCCGCGGGCCGCGACATCGGTCGCGATCAGCACGTCAGCCTGGCCACCTCGGAACCGGCGCATCACGCGGTCGCGCTGGGCCTGGGAGAGGTCGCCGTGGAGGGTTTCCACGGCGTAGCCCCGGGCCATGAGGGCCTCCCCGAGTTCATCCACACCGTGCTTGGTACGGCAGAAGATCATGGCGGAGCCGGGCTGCTCGGCGTCGAGGATTCGGGTCAGGGCGTCCACCTTGCGGGGGCGGGGCACCTCGAAGTAGCTCTGCCGGATCTCTGGGACGGTCATCTCCTTGCCGGCGATCCGGATGGTCTCGGGGTCCCGCATGTGGTTGCGGGCGAGGTCCACAATCCGGGGCGGCATGGTGGCAGAGAAGAGGGCGGTCTGGCGCTCCTGAGGCACCTGCTCGAGGATCCATTCGATGTCCTCGATGAACCCCATGTCCAGCATCTCGTCGGCCTCGTCGAGGACGAAGAAGCGGGCCGCGTCGAGGTTCAGGGTGCCGCGGCGCATGTGGTCCATCACGCGGCCGGGGGTGCCGACCACGATCTGGACGCCGCGCTGGAGGCCGCGGAACTGGCGCTCGTAGGGCTGGCCGCCGTAGATCGGCAGCGTCTCGACCTCCTTGTGGCGACCGTATTTGTGGAGCGCCTCGGCGACCTGGATCGCCAGCTCGCGGGTCGGGCAGAGGATCAGGGCCTGGACGCGGCGGTTGCGCGGGTCGATGGTCTCGATGATGGGGAGGCCGAAGGCAGCCGTCTTACCGGACCCGGTCTGGGCCTGGGCGATCACGTCCCGACCTTCGAGAAGGACTGGGATGGTGCGGAGCTGAATGGGCGACGGCTCCTCGTAGCCGACATCCTTGATGCTCTTGAGCAGGGCGCCGCTCAGCCCGAGGTCCTCAAAGCTGGGTGCGATCTCCTCGTCGTCGGCCGGTCCGGTGGCCGCAACCGGGGCACTCAATGCCGGCCGTGCCTCGCCGCGGTCCTTTGAGCGCTCGTGCTCGACGCGGGGACCACGATCCGGCCGCGCATCACGTTCGGTGCGAGGGGCGGTGGACGGGCCGCTCACCGACTCCTGCTCCCCGGCCTCGGTTCGCGCATTCCCATTGCCAGCGCCGGCGGCGAGCGGGGCGCCGGAGGGGCGGAGATCGTCGTCGGAGGATGGCGCGGCGTTCCGCGAGGCGGCGGGGGCCGGCTCGTTCGCTGCCTCATCCGCTACGGCCCGAAGAGGGGCCTCGTCGACGGTGGCCTCGGGAAGGCGGGTTTCCTCGGCAAGGGGAATGTCCTCGGACACCACCCCAGCGTCCCAGGCCTCGAGCAGGTTCTGGCTCTGAGCACCGTCTTCCGACTGCTCGTTCGCCGCGGGGCGGGCGTCGGTGGGGTTGTTGCTTGACATCTCGGTGTACCTCGTTTCGTTGTTGAGCGCCGCGCGAGGTCGAGCCGACGACGCAGGTCGAACCGACGAGATGGCGACGCGCTTCCCAGGGGACGGTCGCTAAACGACCGGCCCGCTCTTGTGTCGCATGCGCTGTGCCGTTAGGGAGGGGAACGTAGGGGAACCCAACTCTGGGGCAGGAGCAGTAACGTCGCGAGTTTACCATAAGTCGAGTCTCCTCATCTGCGCGGGCCAGGCGACGCGTGTGTCGCCCGTACCAGGGCATGGTCCTGGGCCAGTGGTCTGTTCTCTTTAGGGGACTCGGAGAGCCGGCATGCCCTCCCGACCAGATCATCGGCACGATTGCCGGGATCCCACGGCCTCCACGGAACGCTCCGGCAACACAAGGCACGGGTCCGGGAGGGGGATCGCGGTCGGACGGGGATTGATCCGCTACCGACGGCGGGGAGGGGCTCAGGATGACCGGGGTGAGCTCCCGGGCCAAGGATGACCGCCTGGCGGGGCGGGGAGGGACGCGGGCGCTGCCCAGGTCCCGTCGCCACACCAGGACGGACCGCTTACGTCGTAGGGTAGGAGACGAGCCAAGAGAAGGGAAGAACCTATAGGGCACGTTTTGGGGCGTGACGAGGAGGGACGACAGTGATCCGGAGCCTGGCCGTGGGAGCCGGAGAGGAGGTGGTGGTGGGGTTGGGTAGCTTGAAGTTCAAGGTCAACATGTTCTTGACGGCGAGCGCGTGATGGACATGCTGGGGCGATGACGAGCGGAGTCACCCTGGCGGTCGGCGT
>JADDPH010000132.1 GCA_016781925.1 Sphaerobacteraceae bacterium
GCCGGTCCGGTTCGGACCTTCATTGGCACCCTGAACCCTGGGATAAGCCGGCCACTCACCCGTGACCGGTAGGGGGATTGGCCGGAACGACGAACCGATAGCCAGCCCCGTACACCGTGCTGATCACCGCGGCGCCGACGCCGGCGACAGCAAGCTTTCCGCGGAGCCAAGAGACGTGGACGTCAACGGTGCGCTCGTCGACGACGATCTCCTCACCCCAGATGGTGCCTAAAAGCTCCTGGCGCCCGAAAATGCGGCCGGGCTCCATGGCGAGCGTAAGCAGAAGCCCAAACTCCTTCGGGCGAAGTTGCAGTTCCTGCTCACCCACAAGCACCCGTCGCCGCTCGGGCTCGATCCGGAGCGGACCCCGGTGCAGTGCGACAGGGGGACGAGCCCCTGGACCTGCCCGCCGGCGCATGGCCGCCCGGACGCGCGCAAGCAACTCCCGGAGAGCAAACGGTTTGACTATGTAGTCGTCGGCGCCCAACTCAAGCCCGTCGACTTTGTCCTGCTCCTCACCGCGAGCGGAGAGCAGCAGAACCGGGACATCCGACGTGGCGCGAAGCTGGCGTAACGTCTGGAATCCGCTCATTCCCGACAGCATGATGTCCAGGATGATGAGGTCAACGTTGTTCCCCTCCCGCCGAGCGATGGCGAGACCGGCCTCGCCATCTGCGGCGGTAAGGACACGAAAGCCCTCCCGCCGGAGGTTGTAGGAGAGCGTGCTGAGAAGGGTTAGGTCGTCCTCGACAACAAGGACCGTCGCACATGCCCGCTCACCGTCGACGCGAGGGACATCGGGCGGTCGGATCATCATCAAGCCGGTCTCCAACGGCGAGCGCAGTGACTGAATCACAAAGACAAGGGTAGCGAGCCGACGTTAACGCCAGGAAAGCGGCACGTTAAACCCCTGTAAATTCCTGCCCATCGCGGCCCCAATCTCCCCCAACCCGGGGCACGTTCCTCCGCCGGCACAGGGAATGCAGGCCGTAGCGCTGGAGGTGGGTAGGTGAGACCAGAAGCGGGGCAAGGGCAACTTGAAGGCGCCGGCCGCCTGTAGGAAGACCTCCCGAGCACGGTCGGCGCCACCCTCGCCGCTCGGATGCTCATCAAGGCAAACCACCAAGGTGCCCTCGCGTCCCCATGGCATGCCGGGCGGCTGCCTCGGGGACGAAGATCAAGTCCAGGAGGGGGATGGCAGCGCCGTGCGCCGGCCCGGACTCGGGCAAGGCGACATGTGCCGAAGGGTGGAAACCAGTGGTTGGAAGGAGCGGGGCTAGGGCTGGGGCGCGGTGAGTGCCTCAATAGCTGCACGCAGCTGTTCGGCGCCCACGTCCTGAGCTGGCATCTCCGTCGCAACCGGGGTGCCTCCAGGCGGCGGCGCAGGGATCACGACATCTGGCACGATCCCCTGATCCTCAATGACACGCTGCTGGGGCGTCAGCCACTGAGCAATCGTGATGCGGGCGGAGGAACCGTCTTCGAACGTGTGGACGCGCTGGACTGAGCCCTTCCCAAACGTCCGCGCGCCGACGATCTTCGCCCTACCATAGTCACGCAGGGCACCAGCCACGATCTCCGATGCGCTCGCGGTTCCCTCATTGACGAGCACGACCAGCGGCAGGTCAACCACCTGCTCACCGCTGCCGAGGATCGGCAAGCTTTCAGGAGCATTCTCAGGGCTCGGATTCTCGTCCCGGTAGAGCGCGGGGCCCTGCTCTGGGGCCACGAAGCGGCCGATGATCTCCTGGGCACCGGTCACCCATCCGCCGCCGTTGTCACGTAGATCGAGCACAATGCCGGTTGCGCCGTCGTTGCGGGCCTGTTGAAGTGCTCCATCAAGCTGCTCGGTTGTCTTGTCACCAAAGACCATGATCCGGATTACGGCCACCATCGTCCCTGGTTGCATCTCGTAGGTCACGGAAGGCTGGGTCAACTTCTCCCGGACGACCTCAAGCGCAAATGGCTCGGGCACACCGGGGCGACGGATCGTCAGACGAACCATCGATCCGGCCGGACCGCGGACCAGTGCCGCCGCTTCCTCCACAGTTAGGCCGTGCAGTAGGCGTCCATCAGCAGCCTCGATCACATCCTTCGGCAGCACCCCGGCCTTTGCCGCGGGTGAACCGGGCAGGGGCGCGAGAACGACGAGGGCACCGTTCCTCGACTCGATCGTCACCCCAATGCCCTCGTATTCGCCCGAGAGGTGGGCGGCGACGGGGCCAGCGTCGGCGGGGACGAGGAAGGACGTGTAATCATCCTCCAGCGGCGCCGTCATGCCGGCAAGGGCTCCGTAGACAAGCTGGCGACGGAACGCGTCGAGTCCCTCCGGATCGGTCGGCCGGTAGTAGTACTCCTCGGTCAGCAGTTCCCCAACGGTATCAACCTGGTCGAATTCGTCGTCACTGCCGGCGCCAATTCCACCTGGCACCAGATTCCGCTCAGTGAGCATGCCTGCGGCAAAACTCGTCAGGGCGATCAGGAGGCCAAGGGAGACGATCAGCGCGGCACGCCACCAAGAGAAGGTGCGTGGCGACCGTGCTGGCGGTGATGGGTCTCCAGTAGGTGAAAGATCACTCGTATCAATCATCATGGCGCTCCGCGGCGTGGGATGTGTGAAGGGTGACGGCAGCAGGCAGGAATCTCGCTCGGCTTCGGGTCCGAGGCTTGCCGCTCCGTCATTGGGCGATGATAGCCTCGGAGCTTCGGCAAGCACCAACTCGGTGGCACGGAGTTCCGATAATTGGGCAGAGAGACGGGTGCGTCGCACACCGATCTCCATCGAGAACAAGAAACGAGAAACGGAGACAGCGCTCATGCTCCTCGCGGTCGATGTCGGCAACACGAATACGGTCTTCGGCCTCTGTGATCCCACGGCGTCGCACGTTCTGGTGACCTGGCGCGCCGCAACCCGACCCGACCGGATGCCCGATGAGTGGTACGCGATTCTTGCTCCCCTTCTCGCCGGATCGGGCTTTGCCGTTGGGAACATTCAGGCAGCCATCGTTTCCAGTGTGGTGCCAAGTGTGACCCGCTGGCTCTCGGCGATGTGCCGAGAGCGACTGCACCTTGAGCCGATCATCGTCGGGGTCGATCTCGACCTCGGGCTACGGGTCCTGATGGACAACCCAGGAGAAGTCGGGGCGGACCGACTCGTCAACAGCGTCGCCGCCTACCATCGCTACGGCGGTCCCTGCATTGCCATCGATTTCGGTACCGCCACCAACTTCGATGTCGTCTCTGCTGAGGGTGATTATCTCGGGGGCGCACTGGCCCCGGGAATGATTATCGCCCTGGAAGCTCTCGCTGGCCGGGCCGCGCGCCTCTTCAGCGTCGACCTCGTGCTGCCACCACGCGCGATCGGCAAGAACACCATTACGGCTATGCAATCCGGCCTCGTGCTTGGGTATTTGGCGATGATCGAGGGCATGGTCACGCGGATCCAGGAGGAACTCGGCACACCGGCTACCGTGGTCGTCACCGGCGGCTACGCCGAAATCTTTGCGGCCGCCTCCCCCTTGATCGCGCACCACGACCCCGATCTCACCATTGACGGCCTCCGCCTCGTCTACCAGCGGGTCACGGCCTCCAGCCTTGCCGCGCCGTAGCCAGTGTCAATCAGCGGACCGCGTCGCCAACCGAATCGTCGGCGAGCTACGCGGGGTCCGAGGAGAGAAACGAGAGGTCAGTGGCATTGGAGAAATCCCGCGCCACCGCCTCGATCAAGCGCAGAGAGGCGACGGCATCGTTGATGTCGAGCGTCTCCACGGGCGAGTGGGAATAACGGCGGGCGATGTTGACGATACCGGTCGGAACTCCGGACCGGGAAACATGCACCGCTGCGGCGTCGGAGTTTCCGCCATAAAAGAGCGCTCGCTGGTAAGGGATGCCTTCTCGCTCGGCCGTGGCAACGAGCAGGTCGCGCATCGCTGGTTGTGCGATGGCACCCGCGTTGCCTCCTCGGCTTGCTACCGTGATGACCGGCCCCGCACCGATCCGCATCGAGAGATCCCGGGTCGCGGACACGTCCGGTGTCCCGCCGGCCGGCATGGTGTCGAGCACAATCGCCGCTGTCGGATCGAGGTGGAACGTCACCATCTGTGCCCCACGGAGTCCGACCTCCTCCTGCACGGTCACCACCAGGTGGAGGGTGCAGGCATGCAGCTCGCCCGCAAGGCGGCGCGCGAGTTCCACGACGACCGCGCACCCAACCCGGTTGTCCAACGCCTTGCCGGAGAACCGATCCGGGTTGGCCAACGCGCGCATCGGTGCCTCGTAGGCGATGGCATCCCCGACCCGGATTCCCAGGTTCGCTACCCCCTCTGGATCATCGAAGCCCATGTCGACGTAGAGATCGCGCAACGGCGGAACGCTCAGGCGCTCTGCCGGCGGAGTGATGTGCCCGGCCTTGGCGCCGATCACACCTCGGTGGCCACGGATTCGCACCGCCCTCCCGACGAGCAGCGTCTCGATGACGCCGCCGAGCCGCTCAAATCGAATCATCCCGTCCGGCTCAACGGCCTTGACGACGCCGCCGATCTCGTCGGAGTGGGCCGCGATCATCAGGGATGGAGCCCCTTCGGGGCCAGGAATCGTCGCCGTGACGTTGCCGAAGGCGTCCACCGTGACCTGGTCGACCACGGCCCGAAGATCATCCACCAGTCTTGCCACCATCGCGTGCTCGTGACCGGCGACCGCGTCGATCGCCGCGTAGTCGCCGAGCAGGCTGGCAAGCCGGCCTTTCAGGTCGGCAGAGTCATCCCCCACAATTTCCTCCTCTTTCCTGGTTCGCCGGGCTCTACCGGTCGCTGCCCACCGCCGTAGGGTTCCAGTGTCACCCGCCATCCATCGAGAAGGCGTCCCCCGGCAAGCCTGTCCACACCAGCCGGTGAAAGGATGGGCGTCTGGTATTGTCCTTTTGAAACCCCTCCCTATAATACGGGCACTTCCACGGCCGCCTCGTCTCTCTTTCTCCTCCTTAGGCGGCACCGAATCGCTTCAGACAGGAGGAGCTTGCCGCCCCATTTCGCCCGCCCTATCTCCGGGACCCGTCTCCGCGCGACTGGATCACCCACGACTGTGGTGCCCGGCCTCCCCGGCCGGACGGCGATCGACGCAGCAGCAGGAGGGCAACCGTGAAGCAGTACCCCGCTGATCGGATCCGCAACGTTGGTCTCTTTTCCCACGGCGGCGCGGGAAAGACATCACTGGCCGAAGCTCTGCTTTTCGACACCAAGGGCATCTCCCGCCTTGGCCGGGTCGAGGATGGCACGACGGTCTCTGACTTCGACCCGGATGAGGTGAAGCGGCACATCTCCGTCAGCACGGCCGTCGTCCCTATCGAGTGGCGGGACACGAAGATCAATATCCTAGACGCTCCGGGGTACGCCGACTTCTTGGGCGAGGTCAAATCGGCGCTCAGAGTTGTCGATGCGGCGGTGATCGTCGTGGACGCGTCAGCCGGCGTGGAAGTGGGCACAGAGCAAGCCTGGCGCCTCAGTGGTGAGCGACAAATTCCTCGTCTCATCTTCATCAACAAGATGGACCGCGAGAACGCTGACTTTGGACAGGCATTGGCCTCGGCTCGCGAGGCATTCGGCAAGGCCGTCGCGCCGATTCAGTTCCCAATCGGCAGCGAAAAGTCCTTCAAGGGGTTCATCGACCTCTTGTCGGAGCAGGCCCTGACCTTCCACGACAACCAGGACGGGGGCTTTGAGACCGGTCCCATTCCGGACGAACTGCAGGAAGAATGCGAGACCTACCGCCGGCAATTGGTCGAGGCGATCGCAGAGCAGGATGAGGAACTGACGCTCCGCTACCTCGACGACGATCCGATCTCAACTGAGGAACTTATCGCTGGCCTCGAGTCCTGCGTCCGTGATGGCTGCGTGGTCCCGGTGCTCTGCGGCGCGGCCACATCAAACCGCGGCATGCAGCCGCTCCTCGACGCGATGGTGGACTACCTCCCGGGCGCCGACCGGACGGTGGAACGGGCGACCAACGGCGCGATTGACGAGATTCGTGCTGATCCAGCGGGACCACTCGCCGCCTTCGCCTTCAAGACGGTCGCCGATCCCCACGTCGGGCGCGTCACCTACGTCCGGGTCTTTTCCGGCACCCTCAAGTCCACCTCTCACGTCCTGAACGCGAGCAAGGGCAAGCCCGAACGGGTGGGGCAGCTCTTTTACGCTCGCGGGAAGGAGCACCTGAACACCGATGCCATTGTTGCTGGCGATATGGGAGCGGTCGGCAAACTCGCCACGGTGGTCACCGGGGACACCATCACTGACGAGCACCATCCCTTGACGCTCGACGGCATCTCGTTTCCCGGCACCGCCTACGCAGCGTCCGTCAATCCCAAAACGAAGGCCGATCTGGACAAGATGGGGCAGGCGCTGCAGCGGCTCGCCGAGGAGGATCCCACTCTCCAGATCAGCCGCGATCCGATCTCCGGCGAGATGATCGTCTCCGGGCTCGGCGAGCCGCACGTGCAGATCGCCCTCGACCGGATGACCCGGAGGTACGGCGTCAACGTCGACCTGGGTTTGCCCCGGGTCGCCTATCGGGAAACGATCTCGGCAAAAACGCTTGCCGAGTACAAGCACAAGAAGCAGACAGGCGGCGCCGGCCAGTACGGCCACGTCTTCCTGGAGCTTGAGCCGCTCCCGGATGGCGACTTCGCGTTTGGCGAGCGGGTGGTCGGCGGGGCGGTGCCCAAAAACTTCTTCCCGGCCGTGGAAAAGGGCGTCCGCGAGGCGCTTGAAGCCGGCCCTCTGGCCGGCTACCCGGTCGTGAACCTCAAGGTGACCTTGACCGACGGCACCTACCACGACGTAGACTCGAATGAGATGGCCTTCAAGATTGCCTCCAAGGAAGCGTTCAAGAAGGGCGTCCTGGCAGCTAAGCCGGTCTTGTTGGAGCCGGTGCTCACTATCGAAGTGACCGTGCCCGAAAGCTACATGGGCGACGTCATGAGTGACCTCAACGGCAAGCGAGCCCACGTGAGCGGCATGACGCCGGGGGCAAACGGGACCACCACCATCGAGGCCACGGTGCCGGCCGCGGAGGTCCAGCGGTACGCAACCGACCTCCGCTCCATCACCCAGGGACGCGGCTCATTCACGACGGCCTTCTCCCACTATCAGCCGGTGCCCGCACACCTGGCGGAGCAGATCAAGGCGGCGGCCAAGCATCATGAGGCTGCCCACACCTAACAGTCCGTGAGCAACCGGTTGTCGGGGTCAGTCTCTCCCGCGCCTGGCCCCGGCCCTCGGTTTGTCTTCCATCAGGTCAGTAAGGAGTCCAACACGTGCGGGAACCCGATAACGCCACGGCGACGAGCAGCAGCGGTAGCGGGCAGGCCTACAGCATCGTCTTTGACGGTGGCTCGCTCGGAAATCCCGGGCACGGGTACGGCAGCTACCAGATTGAGGGACCCGAGGGCATCCTTGCCCACGATCAACTTCACTACGATGGCGACCGGGTGACCAACAACCAGGCCGAGTACCTGACGCTGATCCGAGCGCTGGAGCGGCTTCGCTGCCACCTCGAGGGGCGTGTCGGATCGACCTCGGTGTCCGTGCGGGGTGACAGCAGCCTCGTCATTAATCAGGTCTGCGGTCGCTGGAAGGTCAAGCACCCGGACTTGCAACCGCTTCATCGTCAGGCCGTCGACCTGCTAAAGGGGTTCGCCAGCACTGACGTTGCCTGGCATCGACGCGAGAAGAGCGTCAAGGTCCTCGGCCACTAGCGAGCGAATGGTCGCGGAGGAGCGTCAGGAGAGGGGCGCCTTTCGACGGATCGAAGAAGGCGACGGTACCAAGCTGTTTGAACATGATGGCTACGATTCCGCTCGTTTTGGCAGCCGCGGTAAACACGGCCAGGTGTCAAAAGCTGGGCCGGCCACGGTCAGCAGCGAGCGCCGGACTTCTGGCTCAAACCCCAGGATGGATGCCTACTCCTCCTCGTCGATCACACGGTCCGGACGCCATCGCAGGAGAAGGATCAGCACGCCGATCCAGGTGAAGAAGACCAGGCACCCGAGCGCCGGCCATGACACGGCCAGGTAGCGTTTGAGCACCATCATCAAGAGCAACACGATAACGAGGCTCAAGAGGCAACTGGGACCGAACGAGCGTTCCAACTGCGTGGTGGCCCGGCCAACGACGGGGAGCGCGTCGATGGCGTCCGCGGGCTGGTCGTGCTCGATCCGGCGATCCTGAGAGGGCATGATATGAGTATAGGTTCAGGAACCGGACGGCACCACGACTGCCTCCCGCACCTCTGCCCGCTCGAACCGCACCCCGCTCTTCAAGCGACTCGCGCCAAGCGCGAGATCCTTGACGCTGGCCAATGGCGGTGACTATACTCGGTGGCACTCCGGGGAAACCCGCGATCTTGGGCGGCTAGCTCAGCTGGTTAGAGCGCCACGTTGACATCGTGGAGGTCACTGGTTCGAGTCCAGTGTCGCCCACCCCAAGATCACCACTTCGTCTCTCCTCACCGCACTGTGCCAAGGAACTCCGGGGACTCGGCGCTGGCGAACCGACCCGCTACTCCCTCAAGTCCTCATCGAATTGCAACCCCTCCACCATGCAGGCTTCGTCCGTCCGTATCTGATTCTGACGTGCGTAAGACCCGCGTACGGTCGCGAAACCATGTGGTTGAGCGGTTGACGCCGGCCATCCTGCCTGCCTATCATCCATCCGCTGACATGGACCGCTCGCCCCTTGCCCGCGATCTCACGGAGTTCGTCTTGCCCTTCTGCCGTTACCGCCACCTCGCGGTTACCTGCAGTCCTGTCTGGAGACTCTTCGCACTCTGCTTGGCCGGCCTCCTCGCGGGAATTCCCATTTTGGCCGCAGCACAGGAAGTCCCAGAACTTCAAATCACCTCCAGGCGCTACATTGTCATCGATGCTGATACGGGTGAGGTATTCGCTCAGCGCGGTGCGGACGATCGCGTCGCCATGGCTAGCCTGACGAAGGTCTTCACGGCCATCGAAGGCATTGAGTCTGCCTCCCCAGATACACTCATGACGACCGACGAGTCGGACATCTTCGATGCATCATCGACGACGATGGGCTTTGGCGCCGGCGAGACTCTGAAGTTTGAGGACCTCCTCTACGGGATGCTGCTCCCCTCGGGCAATGACGCCGCCCATGCGCTCGCCCGTAACCTCGGCTATCAGCCTGGGGACAGCGATGAACAGGCGGTGGAACGTTTCGTCGCTCGCACCAACCAGCGCATCCGTAACATGGGTCTCAACGACACCAATCTGGTCAACCCACACGGCTGGGGTGTGCCCGGTCACTACTCCACGGCCCACGACCTCGCGGCCTTCACCAGGTACGCGCTGCGCTATCCGCGATTCGTCGACGCGATCTCGACCGAGGCCTATTCCGCCTCGGACGGACTTTATGTCACCAACACCAACAAGATGCTCAACTCGTACGATGATCTCCTGGGCGGCAAGACAGGCTACGACGACGACGCCGGCTACTGCTTGATCGAGGTGGCCCAGCGGGACGGCAGCACCATGATCTCGGTCACGCTGGACGGGGTTGCCCCTGACGATTGGTACGACGACAACCGCGTTCTTCTCGACTACGCCTTCGAGCAGAAAGCCAAACGGGTCGCCGCGAACCTGCCGATCACCGGCCGGGTGGTCACATTTCGAGACCCCGACGCAACCTTGATCGAGCAAAACGTTCGCGGCGGGGCATCTATCCTGCCCCTTCCCGGCCCCGTGGGCTCCCCGAACCTGGGTGGAGTGCCGCCGGGTGTCCCAGCTTCGACCTCGAGTGGCGGAGCGGCGGACGGGGTACCTCGGGCGGGAGCTGGGATCAACGGAAACCGGGGAGGCACAGATAGCCAGCTCATAGCCACGATCGGTGTCGCGGTCATGGTCATCCTCGCCCGCGCGGTTGGGGCTTTCATCCACCCGAACACCCCCGAGGTTCGCGCAAGCAGGAGAAGTGGACGCGAGGTGCGCTTGAGTTAACCCGGTCCAGCCCTGGCACCCGAACCGGGTACGTCTGCGAGGTGGGCTGGTCGAGCATGCATCGACCCCTCGGTGCACCGGTTACCTCAGCACCGAGAATTGACACCCGACCTGCCGGCTCCTATGCTTTGATGAAGAATCAAAGATGCTTGCATCGACCAGGACGAGTATCCGCCAGGGACCCGCAAGAGAGGCCGGCGATTCGCTGCGAGTCCGGCTCGAGCACCCAGCGGTGAAAACCCCCTGTGAGCAGATCGCCGAACGTGGCTGTAAAAGCCGCCAGTAGAGCGATCCGGTTGGCCCCGTTAGCGGCCTCCTTGAGGATTCACCTCCCGGTGAATCGAAGAGAGGGTGGAACCACGTCGGTCCGACGTCCCTTGGTGGGACGCGGGCCGTTTTTTGTTGAATCCATACTTCCCATCGTCCAATGGTCGCTCTTCGCCGGAAGGCTCTCCCACCCATCATCGGCGGTTCGGGGACAGGGCGAGACCAAAGGGACTCTCCGTGACGATCAAAAGCCACCGTTGGCGGCTCACCGCCCATTGAAGGAGGAACGACATGCCTGAGGTCAGCATCACCGAGGAAGCGGCGGAGATGGACATCGCGTTTGCACCAGAAAGCGGGCGAGACTACGAATTGGCCCGGATGCGCCACTCCTGCGCTCATCTCATGGCCGAGGCGGTACAGGAGGTCTTCCCTGACGCCAGGTTCGCCATCGGTCCGGCGATCGAGCACGGCTTCTACTACGACTTCGACCTCCCCCGCCCACTGACCCCGGATGACCTCTCCGAGATCGAGGCCCGGATGCGAGCCAACCAGGCGAAGGCGGAACCTTTCGTCCGCGATGTGCTGTCGCGGGAGGAGGCACTTCGCGTTTTCGGGACCAACCCCTATAAGGTGGAGTTAATCCAGGGGTTCCCCACGGATGAGGAGATCTCGACCTACCAGCAGGGCCACTTCCTCGACCTTTGCCGAGGTCCGCACGTCGGTTCCACTGCGGATATTGGCCCGTTCAAGCTCCAGTCCATCGCCGGCGCCTACTGGCGAGGCGACGAGAAGCGTCCGATGCTTCAACGCATCTACGGGACGGCGTGGCCCACTCAAGAAGAACTCGACGCCTACTTGGAGCGGCTGGAGGAGGCCCAACGGCGCGACCATCGCCGGCTCGGCCGCGAGCTGGACCTCTTCTCTGTCAATGAGGAGATCGGCCCTGGCTTGATCCTCTGGCATCCCAAGGGCGCCATGGTGCGTTATCTCGTCGAGCAGTTCGAGCAAAAAGAACAGCTTGCTCGCGGTTATGATCTTGTTTACACCCCCCACATCGCCTCGGAGAAGATCTACAAGACGTCGGGGCACCTTGAGACCTACCGCGAGAATATGTACGCCCCGATGTCGATCGAGGAGGTCGACTACTACCTCAAGCCGATGAACTGCCCCGGCCACATCATGATCTACAAGAGCCAGGTCCACTCCTACCGCGATCTCCCGATCCGCCTCGCGGAACTCGGGACGGTCTACCGGTACGAGCGATCAGGAACCCTCCACGGCATGCTGCGCGTCCGGGGGTTCACACAGGACGATTCCCATATCTTCTGCACGCCCGATCAGATGGTGGCCGAGGCGAGCGGCGTCATCGAGTTGGCGGAACACATGGCCGGCGTCTTCGGCTACGAGTTCAAGGCCTACCTCGCGACCCGGCCGGAGAAGGCCATTGGTGACGACGCGACCTGGCGGCGGGCGGAGGAGGGTCTCCGTGAAGCGCTTTCATCTCGCGGCCTGCCCTACGAGATCGACGCCGGGGGGGGCGCCTTCTACGGACCGAAGATCGACATCAAGTGGGTAGACGCGCTGGGCCGCGAGTGGACCGGTCCGACCATCCAGCTCGACTTCAACCTGCCCGAACGGTTCGACGTCAACTACATCGGTGAGGACGGGGAGCGCCACCGGGTTGCCATGATCCATCGCACCCTACTCGGCTCGATGGAGCGGTTCGTCGGCGGGCTCGTCGAGCACTACGCGGGCGCCTTCCCAGCCTGGCTGGCGCCCGTTCAAGCGATGGTGATCCCGATCACCGACAAACAACTGGACTTTGCGGGCGATGTCGAGCGACGGTTGACGGATCGAGGCCTCCGCGTCTCGGTGGACGAGCAACCCAACCGGATGCAGGCCAAGATCCGCAACGCCCAACTCCAGAAGGTGCCCTACATGCTGGTGGTTGGCAAACGCGAAGTCGAGGCGGACTCAGTCGCCGTCCGCCTCCGCTCCGGCGAGGACCTCGGTGCGATGTCCGTAGACGCCTTCCTCGACCTAGTCCTGCCGGTGGTGGAAAGCAAGTCGCTCTCGCTGATCGATCCGGCCGAGGAGACACTACCCACCCCGTAGTGCACCGTCTCCCTCAGGGTTGGAGCCTATATCTCACGGGTTGTCATGAGACAGGCAGCGGTGGCCTTTGCCCGATGTGGCAAGAGCCACTGCTGCCCTTATGAGCACCCCAGGCGTCCGAGGACTGACGATGGGAGGCAAACCGCTCCGGGGTGCCGAATCGTCGAGCCTTTACTGTCCATCGTCACGAGTGATCGCGGCAGACAGCACCTCTTCCGCGGTGATAACCCCGTACCGATCGGTAGCTCGTTCCAGTCGTTCGGCGGCGGTCACCAATCGGGTCGCCACGGTGAAACGGAGGCGGGACGGGTCGAGATCGCCAATGCGGCACCGGTCGAGCGCGTCGGCGTCCTTCAGGATCATCAACTCAAGACTGAGCCGCTCGATCCGCTCATCCCGTACCTCGTGCCACGTGCACAGCTCAGCGATGAAGTCCAGGTCGAGCATGGCCGTCTCAGGACGTTCGCTGGTGAGCCGGTCCCGCACCCAGGCCGCCGAGCGGCTTCCGTGGCCACGATCGATGCCATCGTCGATCCGGCCGACATCATGAACCGAAGCGGCCCATAGTAGTTCGTCCCGGCGAATCGCATCCTGCCGGCCGAGTGTGCCGGCAATCCTCGCGCTCCACACGAGGACTCGGGTGGTATGCGGCGCACCGTGGATGCCGCGCGGGTTGAAGCCGAACCAGTCCTCGTTCGGCAGATAGCGCGCCAGGTCGTGCGTCATGCCGGCTCCGCGGCGAAGCGGTCCATGATGGCGCAGATGTGCTTGATGCCGGAGACGAAGTCGTCCACGTAGATGTTCTCGTTCGGCGCCTGGGCCTGAGAGCGGGCGTGGCCGACGCCGGCGGTGCAGGCGTCGATGCCGAACTGCGCGCAGAGCTGATACCACGGCCCCGAGCCGGCAGAGGTCGGGAGGACCACGGGCTCCTGCCCATGCAACTCGCGATAGGTATCGACGACGACCCGCGCGATGGGCGCGCTCATGGGCGTCCGGTCGGGGCGCTCAGGTCCAAGCAGGATCGCGTCGATATCATCGAAGCCCTGGGCGTCGAGGTGCGCCCGCAGGAGCGCGAAAATCTCCTCCGGATCTTAATCGAGCACCAAGCGCATGTCGACCTTCGCCATTGCCCGGCTCGGGAGCACCGTCTTCGACCCCTCACCCGTGTAACCGCTCTCGATGCCGGAGATGGTGCAGGTCGGCTCGAAGTAGTCGCGCCTCCGCAACTCCATCCCTGTCAGCCCGAGCAGGAAACCCGGAATGCCCAGGTGCTCCAGGCGCTGGGTCTCCGTATCCGGCATCCGCTCCAGCGCTGCAAGCTCCTCATCGGTTGGGGGAACGACCTTGTCGTAGAAGCCCGGAATCAAAACCCGTTCATCTGGCCCCTTTAAGCTGGCCAGCGCCCAGACCAGGCGCCAGGCCGGATTCGGCACAGAGGTCGCGATCGAGGAGTGCTGGTCCATCCGGGCGCCGCTTACCCGCAACTCGACGTAGCAGATCCCCTTGAGACCGAGATGCACAACCGGCCGCCCGTCGATGTCCTTCCCACCGAACTCCCAGACACAGGCATCGGCACGACAGAGGTCCGGGTGGTCTTCGGCGAAGTGCTCGAGATGCGGCGACCCAATCTCTTCCTCGCCCTCGATGATGAACTTGACCGAGAGTGGCAACCGGCCACGCACCTG
Organism: Sphaerobacteraceae bacterium; assembly: GCA_016781925.1. GTDB lineage: Bacteria > Chloroflexota > Chloroflexia > Thermomicrobiales > UBA6265 > LC2-1. The sequence continues at coordinate 14,071 of JADDPH010000132.1, forward strand.
CTGATACGCATCAACTGCCGCGATTCGGGCGGCGATGTTGCCCTTGTTGTCGGAGCAGCCGCGAGCCCAGATCCGACCATCCCGGATCTCCGCTGCCCAGGGATCACTCTCCCACAGGTCCAGCGGCTCGGCCGGCTGCACGTCATAGTGGTTGTAGAAACTCAGGGTCTTTGCCGTCGTGCCCGAAATCTCCCCGTAGACGACAGGGAAGCCGCCGCGGGTGTCGACCTGACGGGGGTTTGCCCCAACCCCAGCCAACATCTCCTCGACCAGCGACGCGCAGGTGGCCATCCCGACGTTCTGGGCCGTCACGCTGGGCTGCCTTAACACTCGCTGCAAATCCTGGATGTAGCGGTCCGCGTGCGCATCAACGTGCGCGAAGATGTCCTGCACGAACCCTATTCCCTTTCTATCACGCAGCAGGTACCCGAAGCGGTGCGACCCTGTCGGGGCCTATTCCGATGGCTCGGAGGACCGGCGAACCGTTCCCCACACCTAATCGTGTCCACCGATCAACGCCAGCGCCGCCAACGCGTAGGCTCGGGTCGCTTCAAGCAACTCATCCACGCCAACCCACTCATCGGGAACATGCGCCAGCCGGGGATCACCGGGGCCGTAGATGATCGTGGGGTATCCGGCCGCCGCGAAGAAGCGGCCATCTGAAGCCATGCTGAACCCGGTCAACTCAGCGCTGAGCCCCAGGTACTGATTGGCACCAATCATTGCCCTGACCAGGGGAGAGTCTGGTTCGCTCATTGTCGCCGGCCGAACCTCCGGCGCAGCCTGAACCTCGACCCGGGTCCCAGCGATCCCCGCCACCGCGAGGCGGGCGATCTCTTCGATCTCGGCCTGGGTCTCGGCCGGGTCCTCGCCAGGAACCAGGCGCCGGTCGACGTAGACCGAGCAGCGGTCCGGCACGACGTTGCTCTTGACCCCTCCCTGGACCATGTTGATCGAGCCGGAGGAATGGTGGAAGAAGGGGTGCGTGCGGGCTTCCAGGCGCGGCCAGAGCTCGTCCTGCAGGGCAGCCACGACCCGCCCCATCGCCTCGATCGCGTTGGCGCCCTCCCAGGGCAGGGCCCCGTGCGCCGCGCGCCCAAAGGTCGTAATCGTGGCCCCGGCCGTCCCCTTCTCTCCGACGCAGACCCTGTTCAGCGTCTGCTCCCCGACGATGACAAAGTCGGGGCGGACCTCTCCGCTCTCGACGATGAACTTCGCCCCAGCTGTCCCGTTCGTCTCTTCGTCGGCCACCTCGTTGACGACCAGGCGACCACCGAGCGTGACGCCCGAGCGCGCCAGGGCCAGTCCAGCCATCACCTGGGCCGTGACACTGGCTTTGTCATCACCGGCACCGCGACCGTAAACGCGACCGTCAGCAAGATCAGCGCCGAAGGGCGGGTGAGTCCAGGCACTTTCGGCGCCGGTCGGCACCACGTCGACATGAGCGTTGAAGCAGAGCGTAGGCCCATTGGCTTGCCCAAACTCCGCCACCAGATTCGGTTTCGTCTCCTCGATCCCCACCGTCCGGCAACCGAAGCCGGCCGCCGCCAACGGCTTCATGCAGTACGCGATAGCGTCGCGGACGTCCCCCTCTGGATTCACTGAGGGGATTCGAACGAGACCGCGAAGGAACTCGACCGTCTCCTCCGGATCGATCGCGGCGAGGACCTGCCTTGCGTCCTCCTCTCGGATGCCCACCTGCTCGCCCACTGGCCCCTTCCCCGGCATCCTGCCCATCCTTCCCTCTCTATAACGGTGACGGTATCGTGACCGCCCCCGACGTCATCCTGTCCCTGGTATGGTGTTTGCAAGAGTTTCGGGGTATCCCGAGGACCGTGCGGCCCACCGCGAAAGGAGTATAGGGTCGATGCAGAGTCAGCAGAAGCACGTCGCAATGGTGCTCGCCCAGAATTTCGAGGATGTCGAGGCCACCGACCCCAAGGAGTATCTTGAGCGCCAGGGGGCGAAGGTCACCGTGATCGGCATCGAACGTGGCGAGATCCAAGGCAAGAAGGGAGCGACGCTCACGGCCGACGCGACATTCGAGGATGTCTCCCCGGACGACTTCGACATGCTCGTCATTCCCGGCGGGGGGGCACCCGAGAACCTGCGGATCCATGATCCCGCCGTCGAGTTCACCCGGCAGTTTGTCTCCTCCGGCCGACCCGTGGCCGCGATCTGCCACGGGCCCCAGTTGCTCATCTCCGCCAAGGTTCTGGACGGGAGACGGCTCACTGCCGTCAACAAGATCCGCGACGACATCGTCAACGCCGGCGGCAACTACGTCGATGAGCCGCTGGTAGAGGATGGCAACCTGATCACCTCCCGGGTCCCGGCCGATCTCCCCGTCTTTGACGAAGCGCTGGGCCGGGCCCTCGGCGCCGTGGCTGTCTAGGCGCACCCGGTTCCCAGCGACCGATAGTGACAGACATTGGCCCCTCAGGCTCGGCGGCAGCGGACTTCCTGCACAGCGCGCTCGGTGACGCGGCCCTGGCGAGTGCCGGGGCCGCGCTGCCCGCTGTGCCGGTTCCCTGGGATCTCCTCGCCCGGGTTCCCGGCTGGGCGGTTTGGCTCGGGCATCCGCCAGTGCCGCCCGACCTCCCGATCCTGCCGGTGGCCGAGGAACTCGTTTGGGGCGATCCACTCGTCGCACTCGCGACGGCGACCATCGTCTCGGTAGACTATGCGGTCCGTCGCGCTCGGGTGTACTCCACCGACATAGCTGACGTCTTGCGTCGCGAGGCGCCGGTGGTAGTGATCGTCCCGGGCGACGTCCACCCCAGCTTGCTCCAAGCGATCACCGATGCAGAACGCATCGGCATCCCGATCGTGCGTGGGGTCGGAAATGTGCCCGCCGATCTCGCCTCCCTTCCCTCCTTCGCTGCCCGCAAAGCGGCTCACGCCAATAGCGTCGGCCGCCCCCATGATCCGGCACTTTCCCTCCAGACCATCGAGGTAGCCGGCCGCATCGGCGGAAATTCCCTCTCGTCGTTCGTTCTTCACCATGAAGGTGAGCGCGACGGTGTCTCGGTAATTGGGGACTTCAGTGCCCGGTTCGGGATGGAAGTCGGGGTCATGAGCCCCGCCGTCGGACTTGAGGAGACGGCGAACCTGGAAGCGATGGCGGCCACCTATCCCAGCTTCCTGGACGGCGCGACCAGCCACATCGAAGGGCATTCCCTCGAGGTTTCCTGGGCCAACGGATACGAACCAAACGCCCGGGATCTGGGCGAGGTGATCCGAGCCTGGCTCAAGGCATTGCACGGTCTCCGCCTAGTCGACGTGCGGATTGCCTTTGCTCCGCCTCAGGGTCGCTCTGCCCTCCTCACCGATATGCGTGCCCGC
>JADDPH010000086.1 GCA_016781925.1 Sphaerobacteraceae bacterium
TCCGAGTCCCCTAAAGGGAACAGACCACCGGCCCAGGACCATGCCCTGGTAGGGGCGACGCATGCGTCACCGGGCCTCCTAGCCCTCCATCACCCGATTCCCAGCACCTCCCGTTCTCCCCCCAGAATTGCGGGACAAGGGGCGAACCCGAGTCAACAAAAGAGAAACCCCTCTCCCGATTTCGGGAGAGGGGGCTTGGGGAAGAGAGCCGTAGGAGCATTTACCCGTCCGCGACGATCGCCAGGTCGACGCTCTCGCGCGCCTCCGCCGGGGTCACCCGGAAGTGGTCCATCGTCAGGCACTCTGTCGGGCACCAGTCAACGCAGATCCCGCACCGGATGCAGGAGCGCTCGTCGATCACCATCGCCACCGCGAACGGACCCAGCTCCGCCCGCGCCATCTCCGCCATCTCCACGTCGTTGTCGATGGAGTGGATCCGGTCCAGCGAGATCATCTCGATGCACATGTGCGGGCAGGCGTCCACGCACCCGTTGCAGAGGATGCACCGATTCCCGTCGATAAAGATGTTGAGTTGGCACTGGAGGCAGCGCTTCGCCTCCTCGAACCCGATCGGCTTGGTGTAGCCGATCTCCGTCTCCAGCGTCGTGTCCCCGGTGCCGATCCCGCGCTCGCTCACCGGCAGCATCGGCATCATCTGCCGCCCGACCCCCGCGTAGTCGTCGCCCCAGACCAGGCGGCGGCTCATCGCGGTCAGGCTCCACTCCGCCACGCCCTCGGCCACGAGCGGGTTCGGTGTGGAGATGAACTCCGTTGGAACCCGCGTCAGTTCCATCTCCTTGACCTTCGGCTGGGCACCGCGCATCGCCCGGTCGATCAGGTCGGCCACCCGCCGCCCCTCACCGATGGAGGAGATGAAATTCGTCGGATTCACCACGTAGTCCCCGGCCGCCCAGACGTTCGGCAGGTCGGTCTTCAGGGTGTGGTCCAGCAGCGGCACGCCCCGGCGGTCCCGGTCCGGCAGCAGATCGCCCAGGAAGCGGTTGTCCTGCTTCTGGCCGATCGCCGTCAGCACCATGTCGCACTCGATGATGAACTCAGACCCCGGCACCGGCTCCGGTCGCCGCCGGCCCTGCGCGTCCGGCTCGCCCAGCTCGTTGCGGATCACCTCGATCCCAACGACCTTGCCCTCGGCGTCACCAACGACCCGGACCGGCGAGACCATGTACATGATCTCGACGCCCTCAATCTCGGCCTCTTCCAGCTCCAGTTCGTCGACCGGGATCTCCTGGATGCTCCGCCGGTAGGTCATCACGGAGCGCTCGGCACCCATCCGCAACACCGTGCGGACGCAGTCCATGGAGGTGAACCCACCGCCGACGGTCACGCAGCGTCGCCCGACCCAGACATCCTGGTTGCCGAGGCTGACCTCCTCCAGGAACTTGAGCCCGGAAACGACGCCATCCAGATCTTCTCCCGGAATGCCGAGATCCGATGGCGTTTGGCAGCCGGCCGAGATCAGCACCACGTCGTAGGTGTCGGCCAGCTCCTGCATGGAGATGTCCTTACCCACCTCCGTGTTGTACCGGACCTCGATCCCGAGGTCGGTAATCAGCTCGACCTCTTCCATGATCACGTCGCGCGGCAGGCGCCACTCCGGCACCCCGGTCCACATCACGCCCCCCGGAACCGGGAAGCGCTCGAAGATGGTGACCTTGTATCCCTTGCGGGCCAGCTGCCGGCCCGCCGTCAGCCCGTTGACCCCCGCCCCGATGATCGCCGCCGTCAGCCCGTTCGGCGGCGGCGGGGACTCGCGCCGGGTCTCGCCCCGGTAGTCAGCGGCCACCCGCTTCAGGTAGCAGATGCCAATCGGAGCGTCCACCTCCTTGCGGCGGCAGGCGTCCTCGCATGGCCGCGCGCACATCCGGCCCAGGCAGCCCGGAAACACGTTGTGCTCCCGGTTCAGCTCGAAGGAGTCGGCGTAGCGCCCGTCCGCGATAAAGGCGATGTAGCGGGAGATGTCCGTGTGCGCCGGGCATGCGGACATACAGGGGATGTTGTCAGAGAACCACTGCGGGTCCCCCGTAAAGATCGGGTAACGCAATCCGGAACGGTCCGTGTAGGGGGAGAAGAAGGAGGCATCGACGAACGCCAGAAGCCGGATCCGCCGACTGTCCTCGACGTCGATGTCCAAGCCCTGGCCGGCGATCCCGAGGGAGCTCATCTCGCCGGCCGTGATCCCGACCTCGGCCGCCGTCATCGGTCGGTAGCGATCCGCCGACGCGCCACAGGAGGGGCACTCGGTCGGCGGCGCGGCACCTTCGTGGATCCAGCCACAGACTTTGCAGCGGAACATGGGGTTTCACCTCTCTAGCGCGGCATGCCCGGCACGACCGGACCGCCCGCGTGGGGATACCCGCTCAGTATACAACCCACCGCCCCACCCCCGGCCGCTCCCATTCAGACGCCCGGCACCCCTGCCGCATCCCGCAGGTTATGCTCCGCTCCCGAGAGCGATCGCCAGCCAGGATCACCGCTTGACGTTGCCCCACTCAGTCCACTGGTACACCGCCACGCCGGTGAAGGGCAAGCCTCCCTCCGGCATCGACCAATGGGTGGAACTCGGCGTCGCGAGGCCATCGTCGAAAGCACAATGGATTCGGGTTTACCCCTCGTTCAAGTCGTCGGCGCTCAAGCCCGTGTCGACCATGATTTGGTGAAGTAATCCTTTGCCGATGTCGCGCCCCCGGTGCATCGGGACCGTGGTGCGACGACCATCGGGATGTTTGAGGACAGCATGGCTTCCGCTCTGGCGAACGAGCACGAAGCCACGCCGACGCAGGAGCCGCACCAATTGATCGGACGAGACAGCCGGCGGCTTCGGACTCACACCGCAACGCGGATCTTCGGTGCAGCGACCTCCCGGAAGATTGAATCGCCCGAGTCGAGGCGATCTTGGACGTGGAGCCGGATGGCGTCGGCGATCAACTCACGCGCCTCCTCCTCCGTTTCACCCTCGGTGTAGCAGCCTTGGAGACCCGGACAGATCGCCACGAAGCGCCCATCATCGTCCTGCTCAATCACCACCGTGAACTCGTACTCCGCCATCACTGCCCTCGTCCTAAGACGCTAGACGCTCTCACTGCCCCCAGGCGTCCCCGACCAAATCCGCGTCCACTGCCAAATTGCTACCGTCGTGGTGCCGATGGTCCGGTCAAAGGCAGTTCGACGGTCCTACCTTTGTCTCCGCTCAAGCACCTCAGGGTTGACGATGTGGGGCGGGCGCTCGCCTCGGAGGACGGCGAGCAGATTATTGGCCGCCATCTCCGCCATCCGGTCCCGGGTGGCGACCGTGGCCGAGGCCATGTGGGGGACGATGAGGGCGTTCGGCATCGAGACCAGCGGATGGTCGGCCGGGATGGGTTCGGGGTCGGTCACGTCCATCGCCGCCCCGCCGATCGTGCCGTCACGCAGCGCCGCCGTCAGCGCATCGGTGTCCACCACCGGGCCGCGGGCGGCGTTGACTAGGATCGCCTCCGGCTTCATCAGCCCCAGCTCGCGGGCACCGATCAGCTTCTCCGTCTCGGGCGTGAGCGCAACGTGGAGCGTGACAAAGTCGCTCTCTCGCAGCAGGTCGTCGAGCGGCCGGAACGTCGCCCCCAGCTCCCGCGCCGCGTCGTGATCCTCGTAGGTGTCGTAAGCGAGGACGCGCATGTCGAACCCGGCCGCCCGCTTAGCGACCTCCCGCCCAATCCGCCCAAAGCCGACGATTCCGAGCGTGGCGCCCGTGAGATCCCGCCCCAGCAGCAGAGTCGGGCCCCAGGTCAGCCAGCGCCCCTCCCGGACGTAATCCCGGCCCTCTGGAATCCGGCGGGCGGCGGCCATCAGCAGCGCCCAGGTGAAATCCGCCGTCGTCTCCGTCAGCACCCCGGGCGTGTTGCAGACCGCCACGCCACGAGTGGTCGCCGCCGGCACGTCGACGTTGTCGTACCCAACCGCGAAGTTGCTGACTACCTTCAGGCCCGGCTCGCGGTCCAGCACGTCGCCGGTGATAGCGTCGGTGAGCAGGGTCAGCGCGCCGTCACAACCCTGGAGCAGCTCGGCCAGGTCCGCCGGGCTCGGCGGCAGCTCTTCCGGCCACAGCTTCACCTCGGCTGCCTCCCGCAACAGGCGCAACCCGGCCTCCGGGATCACCCGTGTCACGGCCACGGTCGGCATCTTCCCCTCCTCCGCTGCTACCGCCCGGGCGACTCGTGCCGGCGGGCTCGTCCCGGCAGCTTAGCTTAAGGATTGGTATTGGTCCGGCAGGGGAGCCAACGACGTGGCGGTGGCGGCTAGGACGACAGCCGCCACCACTGAGGAAACGCGCCCACGCCGAGTCGCTGGGGGAACGCCAGGAGGAGGTAGCGGAATGCAATCGATCTCAGGTTCGGCAATCCAGGGGAGCGCATTGGGCGGGTCAAGGAGGCGATAGACGGTCCCCTTCAGCGCGTTCCGTGCCCCCCCCAGGAGATGGACCGACGGCGCTAGGTCGTCGCTCCGACCGGACGCAGCTCAAGGCGGTCTCCCGTCTCGGCCTCGGCCAACGGTCCGGTCGCAGCAACCGTGAAAATGCTGCGGTCCCAGATCAGCGGCTCCCCGTTGGGTTGATGGGTCCCCCACGTGGCCTCAACCCGGAGCGCCGTCACCGCCCCCTGCCCATCGACAAGCACCTCGTGCACGCGCAACTCGGTGAAGTCCTGATTCATCTCGTCTCCGTTCCCGACTCACACGATATGGCCCGGTGATCGCGCTGTCGCCGCTAGACCGCCCGCTCAGCAACCTTGGCCACGTCCCGAGCCGCACCCTCGTTGATCATCGGCTGGTGGAGTTGCACCGGCTCATGCTTGGGGCGCAAACGCAGGTTCAGGGCCTCGACGAAGACCGAGAAGCCCATTGCGGCGTAGATGTACCCCTTGGAGATGTGCTGCCCGAAGCCTTCGGCGACCAGGGTCATCCCGATCAGGAGGAGGAAGCTGAGCGCCAGCATCTTGACCGTCGGGTGCCGCCCCACGAAGGCGCTGATAGACCCTGAGGAGACGAGCATCACGCCGACCGCGATCACCACCGCCGCGATCATCACCGGCAGATCATCGGCCATGCCGACGGCGGTGATCACCGAATCCAGCGAGAAGACGATGTCCAGCAGCAGGATCTGAACGATGACCCCCGAGAACGAGGCCGCTGCCCGAGCACCGCCATGGGCCTCCTCACCTTCGAGCTTCTCATGGATCTCGGAGGTGGCCTTATAGATCAAGAAGAGGCCGCCGCCGAAGAGGATCAGATCCCGCCCGGAGAAGTCGTGGCCGAACAAGGCAAAGAGCGGCTCGGTGAGCCCGATCACCCAACTGATCGAGAAGAGCAGCGCCACCCGCAAGAACATCGCGAGTGAGAGCCCGATGATGCGAGCCCGGTCCCGCTGGGACTCCGGCAACTTGCCGGCCAGGATCGAAATGAAGATCACGTTGTCGATCCCGAGCACGATCTCCAGCGCCGTCAGCGTTAGCAGCGCCGTCCAGATCTCGGGGCTCGTCAGCCAGTCCACTCAGTTCTCCTCCTCGCGGCCGGAGGCAAGACGAAACCCCGGCCGCATCCTGCGGCGGATGCGCCAGGGTCTGACCGGGCGAGACGGATCTCGCTCCCGCGGCCGGTGCGTCATGCACGTCGTGACGACCGCGGGCCACCCTTAGAAAGGGCGAAGGCTACTCCCCCTGTTGGTGCCCATGATGCAGGACGCGTGCCCACAGCGGCAAACCGGCCGATGATCCAGGTTGGGAACCAGGGTCTTGTGGAACGGTCTGAGTGATGCTCGGCATCCAATAAGTGTTCACCGTCGTTAGAACCTCGCACCGGAGCAAAGCCGACGGACGCATTGCAGGCTGTCTCCCTTGTCCTCCAAGGCTTGCCCGGAACCTGAGGTTTCGGGTACACTTTCCCCTGGTAACGAGACTCATTCGCAAGAAGACGCGCGGCTGTGGGCCAGAGCGGGAGCGATGTCGGTGGCCGAGGGGTATCGCAACACCACGCAGCGCACGCTGATCCTGGCCGAAGTGCAGGCGGCCGAGCGCCACCTTACGGCTGGCGAGATCTTCGAGCGCGTGCGGCGGCGGGACCCCAAGATCGCCTACGGCACCGTCTACCGCTCGTTGCACCTGCTCGCGGAGCGTGGCTTGATCCAGGAGTTGACCTTCGCCGATCAGGCCAGCCGGTTCGACAAGCGGGTTGACCGTCACGACCACGTCCACTGCACCGCCTGTGGTCTGCTCCTGGACGTGGATGTGCCGGTTGCCTTGATCGCTCGACACGTCGCTGAGGAGCAGAGCGGCTTCGCCGTTGCCAGCCACCACACGCTCTTCGCCGGCACCTGCCCGGCGTGCCGGATGCGGGGGGATGCTCGCGACAGCCGCCGAGCCGAATCATAGGGAGCCAGATACAGCGTTGCGGCCCACTGCCGCGGCGGTTGCGTAACCCGAACGGGAGGTAGAGGAACGACCATGGCCGATTCGACGCAGACGCCGATGTTCGAGATCGAGAACTTGCACGCCTCCATTGAGGACAAGGAGATCCTCAAGGGCGTCAACCTGACCGTGAATCGCGGCGAGATTCACGCTCTGATGGGGCCGAACGGGTCCGGCAAGAGCACCCTCGCCTACGTTCTGGCCGGCCACCCGGCCTACGAGGTGACCGAGGGCTCGATCCGCTTCAACGGCGAGGACATCCTGGAGATGGAGCCCGACGAGCGGGCCCGCAAGGGGGTCTTCCTGGCCTTCCAGTACCCGACGGTGATCCCTGGTGTCTCGATGGCCAACTTCCTCCGAATGGCGGTGACGAACGTCCGCAACGCCCGGGCGGAGGAAGCCGCGGCTGATGGGGGTGTGGCCCAGAAGATGACCCCGCGGGAGTTTCGCCGCTTGATGAAGGAAAAGATGGCGCTCCTCAAGATGGACGACGCCTTCGCCACCCGTTACCTCAACGAGGGCTTCTCCGGCGGCGAGAAGAAGCGGGCGGAAATCCTCCAGATGGCGCTGCTGGAGCCCAGCATGGCAATCCTGGACGAGACCGACTCCGGCCTCGACATCGACGCCCTGCGGGTTGTATCGGACGGGGTCAACGCGCTTGCCGGCCCTGAAATGGGGTTGCTGGTCATCACCCACTACCAGCGGCTGCTCAATCACATCAAGCCGGACTTCGTGCACATCATGATGAACGGCCGGATCGTCCAGGAAGGCGGACCTGAGCTTGCCCTGGAGCTTGAGGCCAAGGGCTACGAGACCCTGCGCGCCGAGTTCGCTGCCAATTAGGTGATGGGCGTCGGGTGAAGGCCCGGCGCCTGTCCGTCGCCGTCACCCATCGTCCTCGAGCAGAGCCAAGATCAAGGAGCAAACCGATGGTTGCCACTCCCACGGCGCAGGTTGAAATTGCCGACTACCAGTACGGCTTCCACGACGAAGAGGACTATTTCTTCAAGGGCAAGCGCGGCCTCTCGCGCGAGGTTGTCGAGCAAATCTCCACGATGAAGGGCGAGCCGGCCTGGATGCTGGAGGTTCGCCTCAAGGCGCTCGACCACTTCTACAAGCGACCGATGCCCAACTGGGGCGCGGATGAGCTCAAGGACCTCGACTTCGACAGCATCTTCTACTACATCCGCCCGTCGGAGAAGCAGGGCAAGAGCTGGGACGAGGTGCCGGCTTACATCAAGGACACCTTCGAGAAGCTCGGCATCCCCGAGGCGGAGCGGAAGTTCCTCGCCGGTGTGGGCGCTCAGTATGAGTCGGAGGTCATCTACCACTCGCTGCGCGAGGATCTCACCAAGCAGGGTGTGATCTTCACGGACATGGACTCCGCCCTCCGCGACCACCCGGATCTGGTCAAGCAGTACTTCGGCACCATCATCCCGGCCAACGACAATAAGTTCGCCGCCCTCAACACGGCGGTCTGGTCCGGTGGCTCCTTCATCTACGTGCCGGAGAACGTGAAGATCGAGATCCCGCTTCAGGCCTACTTCCGGATCAATGCGGAGAACATGGGCCAGTTCGAGCGAACCCTGATCATCTGCGCGCCGGGCTCCTACGTCCACTACGTCGAAGGCTGCACCGCGCCGACCTACTCCACTGACAGCCTCCACTCCGCCGTGGTCGAGATCATCGTCCAGGAGGGGGCCCGCTGCCGCTACACGACCATCCAGAACTGGTCGAAGAACGTCTACAACCTGGTCACCAAGCGCGCCGCGGCCTACAAGAACGCGACGATGGAGTGGGTGGACGGCAACCTCGGCTCCAAGCTCACCATGAAGTACCCGGCGGTCTGGATGATGGAGCCGGGCGCTCGTGGCGAGATCCTGTCCGTCGCCTTCGCGTCGGACGGGCAGCACCAGGACGCCGGCGGCAAGGTGGTCCACGCCGCCCCGAACACCTCCTCCCAGATCGTGTCCAAGTCGATCTCCAAGGGGAACGGTCGCTCCTCTTACCGGGGCCTGGTCAAGGTGCACAAGGGTGCTGAGAATGTGAAGAGCAACGTCGTCTGCGACGCCCTGCTGCTTGACGAGACCAGCAAGACCGACACCTACCCCTACATCGAGATCGAGGAGGAGCGGGTGTCGATCGGCCACGAGGCGACGGTCTCGAAGGTCGCCGAGGAGCAGATCTTCTACCTGCAGAGCCGCGGCCTCTCCGAGGACGAGGCGATGAGCATGATCGTCAACGGCTTCATCGAGCCGATCGCCAAGGAACTGCCGCTCGAGTACGCGGTCGAGCTGAACCGCTTGATCCAGCTCGAGATGGAAGGCTCGGTCGGCTAGGCGAGCGGCGCTCGCCGGTGATGGGGGATGGGTCAACGGGACGCGCCGCGTCCCGTCCATCCCACCATCCATCACCCGTGACCCACGAGGAGAGCATGGACGCGACCGCAACCACCACCACGATGACCACGACCCTGGCCGGCTTCTCCCGCGAAGCGGTCGAGGAGCTGTCCCGCCGCAAGGGTGATCCGGACTGGGTCCGGGATGCCCGGCTTGCCGCCTGGGAGACCTACGAATCCCTCCCGATGCCGAAGCGGACCGATGAGGAGTGGCGGCGGACTGACCTGCGCGGTCTCAAGCTGGACCGCCTGGCGCCCTTCGCCGGCTTCAACGGCGCCTTCGACGGACTCGCGAGCCTGGACGGGGCCGCCGAGGACGGCGGTCTGGCCATCGGCTCGGCCGATCAGCGGGCCGGCCTCGTCGTGCAGCGCGACGCGGCGACCCTGCACGCTGAGATGGACCCAGCCCTCGTCCCCCAGGGCGTGATCTACTGCGACCTCGACACCGCCGTGCGTGAGCACGCCGACCTCATCCGTCAGCACTTCATGACGGAGGCGGTGCCGGTTGGGTTCGGCAAGTTCGAGGCGCTCCACGCCGCGTTCTGGCAGGGCGGCACCTTCCTTTACGTGCCCACGGGCGTCAGCGTCGAGCTGCCGTTCCGCTCCTTCGCATTGTCACAGGAGCCGGGCGCGTCGGTCTTCACTCACTCCCTGGTGGTCTTGGAGGAAGGGGCGGAAGCCTTCTTCGTCGACGGCTACCGCTCCGAGACCCAGGACCGCCAGAGCTTCGCCTCGGCAGTGGTCGAGCTGATCCTGCGCAAGGACGCCAAGCTACGCTACGTTCAGGTTCAGGACTGGGGACGCCACGTTTGGAACATGATGACGGAGCGCGCAACGCTGGCCGACGACTCCGAGCTGAAGAGCCTCCACGTCGCCCTGGGCGGCAAGTGGACCAAGAACTCCATTGGCTCCCATTTGCGCGGCCCGAATACCCTGGCCGAGATGCTGGGCATCTTCTTCGCCGACGGGGACCAGTTCTTCGACAACCACACCTGGCAGCTCCACGAGGCGCCGCACGCGACGAGCGACCTGGAGTTCAAGGGCGCGCTCAAGGACGGCGCGCGCTCCGTCTACTCCGGGCTGATTAAGGTCTACGAGGGTGCCCAGAAGACGGACGCCTACCAGCAGAACCGCAACCTGGTGCTCAGCCGGACGGCCCGGGCGGACTCGATCCCGAACCTCGAGATCGCGGCCAACGATGTCCGCTGCACCCACGGCGCGACGATTTCGCAGGTGGAGGAGGAGCACATCTTCTACCTTCAGGCCCGCGGGATCCCGCGCACCGAGGCGCAGAAGCTGATCGTCGAAGGCTTCTTCCGCCCGGTCATCGACCGCATTCCGGTCGAGGAGATTCAGGACTTCCTCCAGGGCGCGATTGCCCGGAAGGTCGGGTTCTAGGACGAGGACGGCTGCGGGGATCCGCGTCCTTCCTGTCCCTGGCACGGAGGGGAGATAACCGTGGGGGCGGCGGGTGACCACGCGCCGCCCCCGCTCCCCTCTAAAGCCCGCCGCGCCCCTATGGGGACAGCGCCGCCCCTCTGCGATCCCCGGCGCTGCCCGCCAAGAGATGGAAGGCCACCACGCGATGCAGACTCAGACCAATCAGCCGGTCACTCCCCTCGACGCCGCCGCCATTCGGGCCGACTTCCCGATCCTGAACCAGGATCCGGGGCCGGACCGGAAGCCGCTGGTGTTCCTCGACAGCGCAGCCAGCTCCCAGAAGCCAGCAGTGGTGATCGAGGCGCTAGACGACTATCACCGCCGCTACAACGCCAACATCCACCGTGGGGTGTACCAACTCTCCGAGTTGGCGACCGGACGCTACGAACAGGCCCGCCATCTTGTTGCCGACTTCATTGGGGCCGCGTCGCATCGGGAATGCGTCTTCGTCCGCAACACGACCGAGGCCATCAATCTGGTCGCCCAGACATGGGGGCGGCGAAACATTCGGGTAGGGGATCTGATCGTTCTCACCGTCATGGAGCACCACTCCAACCTGGTGCCCTGGCAGATCCTGGCGGAGGAGACCGGTGCGGAGTTGGCCCATGTCCGGCTCACGCCCGACGGCCGGCTGGATCTGGACCACCTGGACGACCTGCTGGCGCGAGACCCGAAGCTCGTCGCGTTCACCCACGTCTCCAACAGCCTCGGCACCCTGGTGGACGCGGCAGAGATCTCCCGCAGGGCCCGTGCGGCTGGAGCCGCCGTGCTGATCGATGGCGCTCAGAGCGTGCCCCACCTGCCAGTGGATGTGCGGCAGCTGGACTGCGACTTCTTGGCCTTCTCCGGCCACAAGATGCTCGCCCCCATGGGCTCCGGCGTCCTCTACGGCAAAAAGGCTCTCCTGGAAGCGATGCCCCCCTACATGGGCGGCGGCAGCATGATCCGCAAGGTGGAACTGACCCGCTCCACCTGGGCCGATGTCCCGGCCAAGTTCGAAGCGGGTACCCCCGCTGTCGGGGATGCGATCGGGCTGGGCGCGGCGGTGGAGTACCTGAACGCCTTGGGCATGGATTGGGTGCGGGAGCACGAGCGAGACGTGGTGGGCTACGCCCTGGAACGGCTGGTGGAGGTGCCGGGGATGACCCTCTACGGCCCCCTGGATCCTGCCGCGCGCAGTGGCGTGGTGAGCTTCAACCTTGGCGACATCCACCCGCACGACGTAGCAGCGATCCTGGACGGGGAGAACGTCGCGGTCCGCGCCGGTCACCACTGCACCCAGCCGCTGATGCGGGAGCTGGGTGTTGTGGCGACGACCCGCGCCAGCTTCTATATCTACAACACCCGGGAGGACGTGGATCGTCTCGTCGAGGCCCTGCACGTCGCGAACCGGATCTTCGGGCTTGCCTAGCGGGGGTGCCGGCCATGAGTCATGGTCCCTCATACGGGGCGGTGACTTCTAAGCCCGAACCACCCGCCGGTCGCTGAAAGCTGATGGTTCACATGGTTGATAGCTTGTACCGCGAGATCATCCTGGATCACTACCGCAACCCGCGGAACAAGGGCACCCTGGATCCGGCAGACTTCTCCTATGAGGACACCAACCCGCTCTGCGGCGATGAAGTCCGGATCGACCTCCGTGTCGCCGACGATCGCGTGGCAGCGATCCGCTTCTCCGGTCGCGGCTGCGCGGTGAGCCAGGCGTCGACCTCGATCTTGACAGAGATGGTGGAGGGGAAGTCGCTCGATGAGGTCAAGTCGCTGACCAAAGACGACCTGCTGGAAGAACTGGGTATCCCCGTCAGCCCAGCTCGTCTCAAGTGCGCGCTGCTCGGCCTCAAGGTCCTTAAGGCCGGTATTTACGGCGTTGACCATACGGAAGACGAGGACGACCTGTAGGGCCGCTGAGTGCGGACGCGATCCGGACCAGATGATCGCGGGCCACGCACGCCCGGTGGTGTAAGACCGAGGAAAAGGCTACCTCTGATGACCGACACCGACCTGAAATACGAGACCGTCGCCAAAACCTCCGACCTCAAGCCGGGCGAGATGATGTACGTCGAGGTGGACGACGAACCGGTCTGCCTGATCAATCTCAACGGTGAGTTCCACGCGCTCAACGATGTCTGCACCCACCAGGATGCGTCACTCTCCGACGGCGAGATCGACGGCGACGAGATCGAGTGCCCCCTGCATGGCGGAGCCTTCGACATTCGCACCGGCCAGCCGACGTCATTTCCGGTCGTGACCCCGATCGAGGTCTACAAGGTGCGGGTCGTGGGTGACGACATCCAGGTGGCGCTCACCCGTTAGTGATCCGGTGCCCGGGCGGAGCGGATTGCCTTCGCGTTCAGCCCGGAGGCAGCGTGACTGGATGGCCGGGCGCCACCGTCGCAGCTGGTGTTCGTGCGCTGTCTACCGCTTCTTCCGTTTGCTCCGCTTCGCACTGCGCGTCGAACCCGTCGTCGCCCCCGAGTCCACCTTCGCGGTGCCAGTCGCATCAACCGCGTCCACGGGCCGTACGGTCTCGACCCCACTGGTGGTAGCGGCTGGCGTGGACAACGTCTGATCGTCCTGCACAGCATCGTCCATGCGCCCAGTGGGCACGTCTGCTGGGAGTTCGACCGTTTCGATGTGGACCTCCTCCCGACGGACCGTGCCGGTTACCTGCTCGGTCACCTGCACCGCCTCCTTGGCAATCTCGACCTCCCCCGCGACCCGCGTCCGCGTCGTGAGGCCAATCTCTTCCCCGCGAATCGGAATAGCAAGGCTCCCCTCGGTGAACACGTCATCGGCGACGTCTGGGTCTCGGTCCACGGGGTGCCGGGTGATTCGGATGCGCTCCTCTACCACCGGCACCTCAACGACGCGCTCTTCGACGACAACCTGCTTGTTGAGCTGGACCTCGCCGATTTGGCGCTCCTCCGTGGTCGGGACCAACTCTTCCTCGTGGACGGGAACGCGCAGGATTTCCTCGCCCCCCTCACCGACTGGAACATTGCCCAAAATCCGCAGGTCCTCCGATGCGGCGGTTGGGTCAGCCTCAACCGGGGGGAGCGCGGTATCCCAATTCCGTTCCAGAACGACATCCCGAGTCACGCTTAAATGAACGGCCCCGTCGGCCACGTCCGCGATCGCGCGGATCGGGACGATATGGTCCGTCGGAAACAGGCGCCCCTCCTCGACCACCAGATGCCCTTCCTCGACGGCGATCACCCGGCCAACGTTTTCGCCGTCGACGGTCATGACCTTCGACCCTTCTGAGATGTTCCAATCCCTGCCTGATCGAGCCATTGGGTTACCCCCTTGTTGCTGACGACCGTTGGTCTCACGACGGCCGGTCGTGGCCGACATGATCGAGGCAGGGAGCAGGCAATGTGCCACCGAGCAGTGGGACAACAGCGCGGTGTAGCCTACATCGACGCGTGGGTGGGAGAGGAGAGCCATCGAGCGGCGGGCCGGGGACATCCGGGGGTCATTTCTGGGGGAGTCGGACCAGGGTCCAGAGGCGAAGACCAGCGCCAGGTAGCCCGTGGTCGGCGACGACTTGGAATCCGTGGGCGGACAGGAAGAGCACTGTGTGGGCATAGCCTGTGGCCGTGACACACGGGCGGCCTGCGGCGTCGGCGTGTCGCAGCACTGACCGTAGCAGGGCCGCGTCCACGCCTTGACCCCGCTGAGCGGGATTGACCGCTAGGAGCAGGAGACGATGGTGCGGCGGCGGCACCGCGCGTCGGGCGGCCCGACCGGTCTGGAATGCCACCCGCGAGAGTCGGATCAGTCCAGCAGGAGGAAGACCCAGGCCGATTGCTGCCTGCAGTGTCCACGCGATCCTGAGGGGAACAGCGAGGAGATGCATCGGCGTTAGCGAAATCACGACCCCGTCAATTGGGCTGCCGACGACATCGACCGAGCCAAAGCGAAGTCCGAAGCGGACGAGAACATGTCCCGCCGCGGCCAGCGCCTGCCGCGTTCGCTCCGCGCGGTCGGGCACGATGTAGGCGAGCAGGGGGTCGTCGGCGCATGCCCGCCCGATGACCTCGCCCGCCTCGTACACCCGGTTCGGTGCCAGCCGAACGGCCTCCACCGCTCGCCCCTTACGCGCTGTGCCCCTGACAATCGACTCCGCTGAGGCGGACTCCGGCAGGATAGCAGCGTCGCGGGCCAACGGGGGAGCTTCGTGCTCCTAAGCTCCTAAACATTCAGACGAGATACCGCCCGACAGAATACGAGTTTGGGAACAAGTGCTCCGTGGAGCCGCGCGGCATCGGACTACACCGTCCTCAGGACATCGAGCGCGAGGCGAAGTAACACGCGAATGGTGGCACCAATGCTCGGCACGTCGATCCATTCATCAGCCTGATGGAAGTTGGCACCATGGGGACCGAACTGGACGGTCGGAATGCCCAGTTCACCCGCGAAGAGATTGGCATCGCCAAAGCCCGTATATCCCCAATCCGGGTCGTGGCCCGCCTCGATGGCATAGGCCCGCGCGAACGCCGTCGCCAACGGCTCCTCAGGAGCCGTCTCCCAGGGAGGGTAGAACGGCGGATCGAGCGCAAAGTCGAAACTCGCTCGCGAGTCTAACTCGGTGGCCAGCGCTCGGAGATCGTCAAGCACACTGGCTCCGGTCTCGCCGGGGACGATCATCCGGTTCAGCACGACCCGGGCATGCTCCGGCACGGTGATGACGTATTGCTCGTTCCCGCTGAGTAACGAGAGCACGCACTGGGTGGCGGTAAGGCGAGAGTGCGGCTGGAGCGGCAGGTCATCGAGTCGCGTGACGAGTCGGGCGGCCTCGACTGCCGCGTTGATCCCGGCCGCCGGCCATGAGGCGTGCGCGGCTCTACCGGTGACGTCGGCGCGCACGAGCAGCTTACCGACGGAGCCAAGGCACGGCCGCTCCCACGACGACTCGGTCACGACGCAGGCGTCGGCCTGGATTCCGGCCTGGACGAGCGCACGGGCTCCGACGGAGTACGCCTCCTCGTCGACCACCGTTGTAAAGAGCACCGTCCCCTGCCAGAGATCACGGCGTCGTGCAAGGGCACGGGTTGCCAGCATCGCCGCCGCAACCCCGGCCTTCATGTCGCAAGCGCCAAGGCCGTAGAGCCGGTCACCCTCCCGGCGTGCGGTCCACGGATCGGAGGACCAGCCCTCGACAGCGAGGACGGTGTCGACGTGGCCATTGAGCAGAAGGGTGGGACCGGGTCCATTTTCCACCGCTGCCAGAACGTTCGGCCGAGCCTGATCTCCCGTTGGTCCGTATATCGGGTTCAGTCCGTGCTTGTTCAACCAGCTCGCGACAGCCCGCTGAACCTCGCCTTCCTGGCCTGGATAGCTCCGGAATGAGACGAGGTGCGCGGTAAGGCTCGCGGCCTCCTCGGCGTCGGAAGAGGCCGCGAGCCAGGCATCATCCTGCATCATCCCGTCCTTCACCGGCCCACCGCGTCGAGTGAGCGGTCCACCGGCAGCAGGCGCAGAATCTCACCGGCAACCGCCTCACCGAGCTTGCGGTGTTCGTCGGCTTCCAGGTGGATCCCGTCCAGATCGCTCGACACCACGACCTCACCGGCATCCAGGAACGCGCAGTGGTTCCAGCCGGCGACCATGCGATACGCCTCGGCGAACCCGCGGGAGGTTTCCGTCGCGCCCTGGAACATCTCGCCGAACTCGCCAAACCGGGACGTCGGAGGAGGAGCGATGAGCAAGACCACTGGAGGAGTGCCTGCGGCAGTGCGACCGATCTGCACCACCATGTCTGCCAACAGCCCGGCACCCTCCGCGATGTCCGAGGAGGTGAGACCGAAGCGGCGCTTGAGGTCGTTCGTCCCCAACATGATCGTCACTACGTCGAGGGGCCGGTGGGACTCCAGGCAGGGCGGCAGGTACGCCTTGCCGTTGCGTCCGGGCGAGAGCGGGTCGTCCCAGACCGTGGTCCGCCCGTTTAGCCCCTCCTCAATCACCTGGTAGCCGCCGCCGAGGATCCGCTGCAGCACACCCGTCCACCGCACATCGGGACCGAACCGATCCTTCGTCGCCGGGTCATACCCCCACGTATTCGAGTCGCCATAGCACAGGATCGTCGTCAACCGCAGTCCTCCAAAACTCCCTGTCTGTGGACCCTCGATAACAACCGTTTTCCTAGTTCACGTCTCGGCTGGATCATATAGCGCCTCTCCGAAGGCGGCCAGGTGCTCCCCCCCGACGCTGCCCGTGGACGTACAGCTCGAAGTAGTTCTACAGCTTCCGTTCCAATACCCCTCACCGTGGAAGGTGCTCCCTGAAACCCGGAAGCCGGGCAGCGGAATGTCCACCCGGCTTCCGCACCATTTGTGTTTGAGTCGGTCAGGCCGTCGGATCAGCGTCCCCGGCGGCGCCCGCGGACTGACCGAAACCGGGAGTCGCCGGAGGCGGTTCGCCCTGCTGGTAAACGTCACTCTCGTCCTGCCCGACCGGGCCCTCCCGAAAGTGGGTGGGCATGTCTGCGAAGTCGTGAATCTTGCCGCCGCGCCAGGTGTCCCCCTGGGTATCCTGCCACCCCTGCTGCGGGATGACGTTCAGGACCTCCTCGGGGCTGGCGTATCTGCCTTGGGCGACGTATTGGCCGATGAGGGTCTGCAACGCCTCGTCGTCCTCAAACATCGCCATCAACTGGTCCTTATCCACGCCTGGTCCCCAGTCGGCGTCGCGCAACCGACCCTCCAGCAGCGCCCGCATGTCTCCTTCGTCCATCGTGTCCCCCTCAGCCTGGCCCGCGACCGCCAACACCAGCGGCGGCCAACGCGAGAACCGTCGGCAAGACCCGTGCCGAAGTGGATGCCGCGCCAGATCTGTCGGGTCACCATGGCCCCCCGATCCTTCCGGGCTCTTTCCGCGGTGGAGCCAACGGTATCCGCCGTCTCTCCCGCGCGTGTCGCTGGCTCAGTCAGTGATTCGACGACTGGGCGCCGGTCAGGAAGAGGTTCGCGTGGAAGGAGTGACAGACAACCGTCCGGTTCGACCGATGACGGCGTCGACCAAAGCAATGCTGGAAGCGTTCCGCGATCGACAGAGGGCGACCCTGCTCTGGAAGGCT
>JADDPH010000003.1 GCA_016781925.1 Sphaerobacteraceae bacterium
CCTTGGTCGATCACCATCCATCGCTCGCCCGTCCTGGGTGCCATGGCTACACTCGGCTTTGGCTATTCAGGTTGTGCTGCTGAGATCTGGGGTAAACCAAAGGGTATCGGATGTGCAGTCACGGACCTTGCCTCCATTACCCAGAATGACCGACGACGCCCATCCAGAATAGACAGGTCAGCGGAGGGTTCGGTGACACAGCCTGTGCTATTCGTGACGGATCCGCCGATTGACCGCCACGGAGTGATCGGCGATCGGCGCACCGCGGCGCTCGTCGCCGCTGACGGGACGATCAACTGGCTCTGCCTGCCGATCTATGACGCCCCTCCAGTGTTCGGGGCGCTCCTGGACGCCGCCCGCGGGGGAGCGTGGCGGATGGGACCAGAGACACTGGCCTTCGGACGCCAGCGCTACCAGGACGCGAGCGCGAACCTCGTGACCACATGGACGAGCGATGCGGGTGAGCTGGAGCTGACCGATACGATGGCCTGGCCCTGGGATACCCGGACCGACTCGGACGGGGATGAGGAGCGCCGGGCCGTGCTGCGCCGGTTGCGCTGCGTTCGGGGGGAGGTGACCGCGTCCCTGCAGATGGATCCCCGCTACGACTTCCGCGTCGGGACCTCGGTCACCAAGGTGCCCGGCGGCTTGGCCTTTGACCTCGGCGGCTATCGCCTCGGGTTCTGGGTCAGCCGCCCGGTGGATGCCACCGAGGACGGGGTGCGCGCAACCTTTCGCCTGACGGAAGAAGAGGAGGTCTGGGCGGTCCTCGACCTCGGCGGGCGACCGGCAGATTGGTCGGTGGAACGCGCTCAGGACGCGATGACCGGGGCAGCGCGGTACTGGCAGGCGTGGGTCGGTGGGCTGGACGTCAGCGCGGCCGGCGAGCGATCGGAGCAGGTACGCCGGTCCGCGCTCACGGTCCACTTGCTCAGCTATGCGCCAACAGGGTCACCGGTCGCCGCGCCAACTACCTCCCTGCCCGAGCGGATCGGCGGCGACCGCAACTGGGACTACCGGTACGCCTGGGTGCGTGATGCCTCCCTCTCTCTGACGATGCTCACCCGGCTCGGGGACACGACGGCCAGCCAGCGGTACATGGACTGCCTGTCGACCTATCGCTCATCGACGGAGTCACCGCTCCAGATTGTCTACGGGGTCGACGGCGGGCTGGATTTACCCGAGCACGAGCGCACTGATCTTGCCGGATACCTGGGGTCGCTGCCCGTCCGCTCCGGCAACCGGGCATGCGGCCAGAGCCAGCTTGATTCCCTCGGTTTTTTCGCCGAGTGCGGGCTAGCCTACCTCCACGCCGGCAGCGACTGGCGGGACGGGTACTGGGACATGGTTCGCCGTGCCGCCGACTATACCGTCACCCACTGGACGGAGCCGGACAGTGGCATCTGGGAGATGCCTGTGGAGCAGCACTTTGTCAGCAGCAAGGTGATGAGCTGGGTCTGTCTGGACCGCGCGGTACGCATTGCCGAGGAGACCGGCCACGGATCGGAGACCGATTGCTGGCGAGAGACGATGGAGACGATTCACGCCGAGGTGATGGAGCGTGGTTGGAGCGAGCGCCTCGGGGCGTTCCGGCAGCGCTACGAGGCCGACAGCCTTGATGCCTCGGCACTGCTGATCGGGATCATGGACTTCCTCCCGCCCGATGATCCCCGCCTGCTGGCGACGGCCGACCGGATCGCGGAAACTCTGGCGATCGACGGACTCGTCCATCGGTACGTCCCCTCAGAGACACCCGGCAAAGATTCGTTGCCGGTCGGGGAGTTCGAGGGCGCGTTCCTGCCCTGTACCTTCTGGCTGGCAGCGGTCTACGCTCGTGCATGCCGTCTCACGGAGGCCGAGCAGATTCTGGCCCGTGCCGAGGCAACCGCCGGGGAACTGGGGCTGCTCGCGGAGGAGGTTGACGCCCGCTCGGGTCAAGCCCTCGGCAACCGTCCGCTCCTCTTCTCCCAGGTGGAGTACGTGCGGGCAGTCCTGGAAGTGGAGGCGGAGCGTCGTCGGACTTAGAGCCGGCTGCGGGTCCGCCCAGCCTTGGGGAGCCTGAGCTGATTCACGATGGCATTCGCCTTGTCGAGAACCGGATGGGCGGTGAAGGTGCTGAGTGGATGAGCTTTGCTGATCTCCGACACCCGGTCTCGTTTTCACACTTGGGTGGACCGGAATCATCGCGCCGTGACGCAGCCACAGCAGCACTCGCCGGATGGCAGGAGGAGAGAACGAACGATGGAACGGGAAACCGGCAGCCCGTGGAAGGGCCTTGTCCTTGGGCTCGCTGCCGGCGCAGCGGGCACAGTCGCGATGGGCGGTTACTGGCGAGCGGCGACCGCACTGACTGGTGAGGATCCGCGAGCTGCGACCCGGGGGGAGGGGCCGCACCCGCTGGACGATATCGCGTTGATCGGGAAGCATCACGAGGAGGAGGAGTCGTCAACAGCCGCGATGGGACGCATCGCCTACGATCGGCTTGCCGGTCATCCTCCCCAGCAGGCCGAGACGAAAAGCACCCTTAGCTACCTCGTCCACTACGGGTACGGCGCCCTCCAGGGCGGCGTGTTCGGCGTCCTCCCTGCCTTCAACAAGATGACGACGCTTGCCGCGGGACCCGTGTTCGGGACCGGGCTCTGGCTGTTCGGCGACGAGTTGGCCATCTCTCTGCTCGGGTTGGCGAACGGACCCGGCATGTATCCCCTCCGCCAGCACCTCCACCGCTGGGGAGCGCATCTCACCTACGGCCTCACGGTCGCCGCCAGCGTTAAGCTGCTGCGCCGGCTGCTCTAAACCGGCGCCTGCGCCGTTTCCCATTCACCGGGGCGGTAGGCGAAGCCACGCCCTGCCTCACCAGCGCACCGATCCTGCGTTGCAACCCGGCGTTGGAACTATCCGGCAGCGATCGCGGGACGCGAGTTGCCGCTGCACCCCGGTAGACACAGAGGAGAGAGATCGAATGGCGGGATCGAGGAGGCCACGGGTTGTGGTGGTGACCGGCGCGTCGGCGGGGGTCGGACGGGCGACGGTCCGCACCTTTGCCGAGCAGGGGGCCCGGATCGGCCTCATCGCCCGCGGCCTGGATGGGCTGGAGGCGGCCCGGCAGGAGGTTGAGGCCGCGGGCGGCCGGGCCATGGTTCTTCCCGCCGACGTGGCCGATGCGGCGGCGGTCGAGGCGGCGGCCGCCGCGGTGGAGGCGAACTTCGGACCGATCGACATCTGGGTCAACAACGCGATGCTCGGGACGCTGGCGCCCGTCAAGGAGTTGACGCCGGAGGAGGTGCGGCGGGTCACGGAGGTGACCTACCTGGGGTACGTCCACGGGACCATGGCTGCCCTGCGGCGGATGCTCCCAAGGGATCGTGGCGTCATCGTTCAGGTCGGCTCCGCTCTCGCCTACCGCGGCATTCCCCTCCAAGCGCCCTACTGCGGCGCCAAGCATGCCATTCAGGGCTTTAACGAGTCCCTCCGCTGCGAGTTGCTGCACGATGGCAGCAAAGTCCGCGTCACGATGGTCCAGATGCCGGCACTAAACACCCCCCAGTTCGACTGGGTCAAGACCACGCTGCCCAATCACCCCCAGCCGGTGCCACCGATCTACCAGCCCGAGGTGGCCGCGCGGGCAATCGTCTGGGCTGCCGATCATCCTCGGCGGGAACTCAACGTCGGCTTCCCGACCACGCTGGCGATCCTCGCCAACAAGATCGCTCCAGGGATCCTCGACCGGTATCTCGCCCGCACCAACTACAAGGCCCAACAGACTGATCGGCCGGTTGCACCCGATCGCGCCAACAATCTGTGGGCGCCGGTCCGGGGCGACCATGGAGCCCATGGGGATTTCGACAAGCGGGCCTACGCGGTGAGCCCGCAGTGGTGGCTGATCACCCATCGTGGCTGGCTCGCGGCCGGTGCTGGCATGCTTGGCGCAGCCAGCACCGCACTTTGGAGGCGGAGACGCTGACGCCGGACGAGCTAGGCTGTCCGGCAGCGGAAAGGTGTAGCCCAACCCGCCTTGAAGTGGTTGAAAGCCTGCTGAGTCCGACCCACGCGCTCAACCTCGCTGCTATACCCTTCATGGTCGCCAGCGGCACCCAGGCGACGTCAGACTCCTAACCGGCGAGCCTGATTGCAGGAGTGGAGACATCAGCGCCGCGGAGGTGGTGCATTCCGGGCATGTGGAGATGATCTGCAGGAGCACGTCCGGATTCGAGTGGCTTGATACGGGCTCCCTGCATCGGGAAGTGCCGCGTTTGTCGTGCCCCACGCTTGTCCGGCGATTCCGCTCCACAGGATCTCGCTGGACGTCCCGACCTGGGTAGACCCATGGCTGTTCCTTCGTCACGCGGGTGGTCCGGGTGTTGCGAAGACAACCCCGTCGGCCCGGCCCTGTTGTGGTACGCGGCCGACCGGTTGCCGGGCGCCTCCATCGGACCGGGTGGAGCCGGCAGACACCGAGCCCTCGGACGGAGGAGGCAGGATCATGGCAAGCCAGAAAGTCCTCTCACTGATGGACGTGGTGCGGGACGCCGCCCACCCGCTGACCGGCACCCCAGCGGACTACGACCCGCTGTTGGAGATGGTAGGTGACGCGCGCTTCGTCCTGATCGGAGAGGCCTCGCACGGCACCCACGAGTTCTACCGGGCGCGGGCCGACATCACTCAGCGGCTGATCGAGGAGCGAGGCTTCACCGCCGTCGCGGTCGAAGCGGACTGGCCGGACGCCTACAAGGTCAACTGCTTCGTGCGCGGCGCGAGCGGAGACCCCGACGCCAATACTGCCCTGTCTGGTTTCCAACGGTTTCCGCGATGGATGTGGCGCAACCGCGTCGTGCTCGACTTCGTCGACTGGCTCCGCGCTCACAACGACGCGCTTCCGGCCGGCACGCCGAAGACCGGCTTCTACGGGCTCGACCTCTACAGCCTGGGGGAATCGATCGAGGCCGTGATCGGCTACTTGGACGAGGTTGACCCGGAGGCGGCGCGGCGGGCGCGGGCGCGCTACTCCTGTTTCGACCACTTCAGCGACGACCCTCAGGCCTACGGATTCGCGACGAGCTATGGCACGGTCGAACCATGCCAGGACGCGGTCGTCGAGCAACTTGTCGAGCTGCGCCGTCGTGCGGCCGAGTTGACGCGACAGGACGGCCAGGTCGCCGAGGATGAGTTCTTCGCCGCCGAGCAGAACGCGCGTTTGGCACAGAACGCCGAGGCGTATTACCGCGCCATGTTCCATGGCCGCGTCTCGTCCTGGAACCTCCGTGACCGCCACATGGCCGAGACACTGGAAGCGCTGGTCGCCCACCTCGACCGGACCGGTCGGCAAACCAAGACCGTCGTCTGGGCGCACAACTCCCACCTTGGGGACGCCCGCGCCACTGAGATGGGCGAGAGCGGAGAGTTGAACCTCGGCCAGTTGGTGCGCGAACGTGTGGAGCGCGATGCCGTGCTAATTGGCTTCAGCACCTACCAGGGCACTGTCACTGCCGCCACTGATTGGGGCGATCCTGGGGAGCGCAAGCGCGTCCAGCCTGGCCTGCCCGGCAGCTACGAGCACCTGTTCCATCACACGGAGATGCCCCGGTTCCTGCTTCCGCTCCGCGATGGCGGCGAGGCTGCCGGGCGGCTGCGGGAGCCGCGCCTCCAACGGGCGATCGGGGTCGTTTACCGACCGGAGACGGAGCGCTGGAGCCACTACTTCCACGCCCGGCTGGCAGACCAATTCGACGCCCTGCTCCACTTCGACGAGACCAGGGCGCTCGAGCCGCTCGACCAGGACTCAGGGTGGGCAGGCGACTTGCCGGACACCTTCCCGACGGGTCAATAGCCGCAACCTACCGGCCGACGGGTCTGGGGGCGGCACTCAATCCGCGACAGCAAACGATCGTGCCATAGAGGAACGAACGAAAGGAGCGCCTTGATGCTACGGGGAGTCGTTGACCGGGTGGTGCCGGACGGAGGGTTCGGATTCGTGATCGGTCCGAATGGGGAGGAATACTTCTTCCACCGGAGTGCCCTCGTGAATGTGACGTACGAGGAATTGGCCGAAGGCGTGCCCGTGCAATTCAACGTGGGTGAGGACCCGGGCGACACCCCCGAGGAGCATCTCCGCGCCGTGAACGTCCGGCTCACCGATGACGCCATCCCCGCCGTCGACAACGAGCCCCTTCCGCCCGAGAAGCTCTAACCCGCCGTCGAGGCTGGAGACGGCCTACGCCGGGGTGACCCGCCCCAGTGCCACGGCAATGGTTCCGTAGGCGAAAAAGCTGCCGCCCTGACTCGCCGCCGTTAGGGCATCGAGGACCTGGTCGGCATGTTCCCGCGTCATGCGCCCATCGTGACTAGCGCCTCTGGCGGCCTTAGCAGGTCCAGGCTCTGGAGTTTGGCGCTGCGGGGCAAGGGTCGGAAGCTGGGGTGGCCGGGGGGCGGCTGAAGGGTGCGTGACGCTATTCACCCACGTCGGGAGGCCCACGCTTATGGATCCGACCACTCTCGCCCGCCCGCCGTGGTCCCGGTTCGGCCGCTCGTGCCGGAACTCTTAACCCTGCTCGCCGCACACCGTCCCGCGTTGCGCCAGGATCGACCGTTCAATCGTTGCCTGACACTGCTCCTCGGGTGGCTCAACGGTGACGTCTGAACGAACGTGTCTCGATGCATGGGAGGCGTGCCAGGGGTCGTGTCGAGGGAGACGCATGTGATAACGCGAATCGACCAGCTTCTTGCCGCGAACGAGCGGTACGCCGCGAAATTCAGCAAGGGCAGCCTCCTCTCGCCGCCGACGTTGGGCCTCGCCGTCCTGACCTGCATGGATGCCCGCATCGACCCCGCGAGGGCGCTCGGTCTTGAAGAGGGGGACGCCCACGTTATCCGCAATGCCGGTGGGCGCGCCAGCGAGGATGCCATCCGCTCCCTGGTGATCTCCTCCCTGTTGCTCGGCACGCGGGAGTTCCTGGTGATCCATCACACGGATTGCGGCATGCTCACCTTTACCAATGACGAGATCCGGGACCAGATCCGGCAAAACCTGGGTGCAGACGCCTCTCATGTCGATTTCCTGCCCGTGGCTGACCTCGACGCCAGCCTCCACAAGGACGTCGAGGCGATTCGTTCCTCACCGCTGCTCCCGCCTGACATCTCGGTGCGCGGGTTCGTCTACGATGTGCGGAGCGGTCGCTTGCGGGAAGTCGTCTAAACCTTAACTTCTGGGGTGGCGCTCCTGGGAGACGCGGAAATCGGCCTCCACGTTGACGGAGCCATCCGTATCGTGGCGAACCGCGTTGGCTTCGAGCCAGCCCCCCGGCCGCGATCGGAGAGACCACGCTGAACCCCAGGCCCTAAAGCCTGAGTTCGCCCCTGACGCTGGTACTCTCCACCCCGAGGGGTTGTCTCAATAGGACCCGCGCCCGTTGCTGGCTGGTGGAGCATGACGGTGCATCCAGCGAGCGCGACCTGAGTGGCCACCAACGTGCTCTAGGGCACTGGCATATGCGCGATGTCGCTCCTCGTGAGAGGGGAGCGGGGAGTCCGGGGGTTCCGGTCCTACGCGCTTGCCGCGGCGCTGCAGGGATAGGCACGTGGTGGTCTGCCCCAAGTGATTTGAGCCGGCGGGCCACGTGCTCATCGACGTCCTCGCGCCGCTCCCGGTGGCGTTGCTCCTTCTCCTCGGCTACAGGTTCGGCACCTCCAGGGGGATAATCGTCTTCGGCACCACCGTTTAGACCAGGCTGCTGGACGGGGTGCGCGGCCGGGTCTTTGCCTTGCTCGACATGACCTGAAGTGCCGCGCGGCTCCTCTCCCTGACCGTGGGAGGGCCGGCCGTCGATGCCATCGGCGTCCGCCCAGTCTTTTGGCTCGGTGGCGGCCTCCTCTCCCTGGCCGGTGCGCTGGGCCTGATCCTCCTGACCGACGACGATCGCCGGGGGAGCAATGGCTCCCATGTGACGGCCTCCAGTCCGCTCCATCCAAATCTCCATCTTTATGCCGAGCCAACAAACCTGTCCTCGTGGGGTATTGACAGTCTGGCAACCTCTGCTAAAGTGTACGTACTGGAGCACCTGAGGCCTGCGGAAGCGGGTGACGCCCGAACCGGAGCGATTCGAGTAGGGTGGTGGGGAGGTCGCCTCTCGCCGTAAGGCGGTGGCGGGCTCGCCTGGGAGGGCCCGTCCGGGGCGTCTTGTGACGACTCGGACGGACGGCGAACGGAGACCCGGGGGCAACGCCGGGAGGACGTTCGCCGGGCCGGAGGCAATGCTGCTCGCTGCGCCGAAGGAGCCTGACCCGGTGGACCGGCGGCTTGCCGTTGGGGGACCGGGGACCCGGGTACCAGGGTCGCCTTCGGGCGGCCGCCGTCCCGCGACGGTGCGACCAGGCGAAGCGCCGATGGCTGCGCAAGCGGCTGTCGGCGCTTCTGCTTGTCCCTCCTCCACATCGTCACGGATGACATTCAGGCCTTGGCACGCTGAGCCGTTGAATCCCCGAGGAATTCGATCCGCCGTCGGCAACGCTCCCCAAGCTGCACAGTGGGGCCGGTACCACGTCAGACCCCATCTGCACAGCAGCACCCTTGAGGCGTTTCACCTCACGACGCCCGTCTTCCGCGGACACCCACGCATCCTGAATCGTGCCATTGGCGGGGGCGCCCAGCACATCCAGCATTGGCGAGCCAGCGATGACGGGGGCCGGGGTGCAGGTACCCGGGAAGCCGTCGCCACCAAATCTGACCGCATCCCTAATGGAGAACGGGGAAGCAGCGCCGAGCGACGGCGACCCCGCTGATGCGCGGCTTGATGATTCGCGGCGTCCGAATGCCCTCCTCAGTGCGCTCCGACGGTGCGGCCGCTCTTGCCATCCTCGCCGCCTTCAGGGCTCTCGTCACCTGAAACCGCCTTCTTCGATGCCTGGTGGCTCTGCTGCGACATCTACCTCCAGTTCTTGCCGTCGTACGCCTTCCAACGGGAGCTCCTCCAGGTGTTGGACATCGTGGGTGGAACCCCCATATGTTCAGCGGTGTGGGTGTGCCGTTCGCTGGCGACCCATCGTCCCGCGGGATGCGCGAGCTAGCGATGCTCTTCTTCCCGGTCCTCTCCGCCACGGTCGGCAGCATTTGCGCCGGTCGACGGCGAACCGCCACGACGATCGCCCCGTTGGTCGCACCCCGCCCGATCACCGTCACTGGCCGAACGTGAAAGGTCTCAAGCCGGTAGGTGAAGAGCGAATCCGATCAACCGACGGACCTCGCCACTCAGAGCTGCGGCGATTTGCACGCAACATGACAAAAGCCGTGCATGGCCAGCTTCGCCCGCCAGACATCCATCGCTCACGAGGAACGTGACGGTTCTGAGATGGGCTGGGGCGTCTCGGCCTGGCCCATCGTCGCGCGGGAGGCAACCTGGCTTTCGGACGGGGCACCGGGAGGGCGCGCATTAACGCCGACGATTCAGGCGACAGGCATGGGGTCGGGGCAAACGAGCGCGCCATCCTTGACGATGACCGGTGCCGCGGGCGGTGGTGAGCGCCTTGAAGGGTGTGAGTCACTTGAGATAGGCGGATAGGGTGAAAACCACCTCTTGACATAGGAGATGCGCGGAGACAACGATAGACTCGCGATACTGGTCCACACTCATCATCCGGCACGCGCCGAACCGAGCCGCCAGCCAACGCGTCCCTGGCTCGGCTTGAGCCGGCGATCTTGAGGAAATGGAGCACCGCGGGATGAAAGGGCGACTGTTCCTCTTGCTTACCCTGGTGTGCGGCATGCTAGGCGCGTGGGCGACGACCGCGAGGGGTGCCGGCCCAGCCTTGTATCCGGACCTGCAGACCACCAAGCCGTCAGGTCTGTACTTCGACGCTGTCACCCTGAGTGACGGTCTGGTCCACTACGTCCTGCGGTTCTCGAACACGGTCTGGAACTAAGGGCAAGGACGTTTGGAGTTGCAGGTGATCCCAATCCGAGCGGCAACGACCGGATCTACCAGAACTTCTACGACGCGGGGGTTGGTGGGACCCTTGCCCTTCAGCGCCAGGTAAGCTCCGACATCTACTACCACCCGAGTCACTACCACTACCACTTCCAGAACTTCGCCTCATACCTTTTGCTCAAGCGGGATACTGCCGGCGTCTACCAGGCCACGACGAAGAAGGGCACCAAGACCAGTTTCTGCATCATTGATTACGTGCGGATGACGACGGCAGGGCCAACGTGGGGGCAGTACGGCTCCTGCAGCGGAACCTACCAGGGACTATCCGTCGGGTGGGGCGACACCTAGGAATCGTCTCTTCCCGAGCAGTGGGTGGACTTAGGCACGACCCGCTTGGCCGATGGCTACTATGCCCTTCAGTCCACAGCTGACCCGGCGAACAAGCTTGACGAAGCTGGCCGCGAGGGCAACAACGTCGGCATCACCTACTTCAGCGTCCAGGGCGGGGTGATCACGATCGGCTCAGCGCCGGCCGCACCGGCGTGTGGCCTCAGCGCGACCAGCGGCATCGTGGGCTCGACGACCAACATCACGTGCTCGAACTTTGCGGGCGGGGAAACGGTCAGGGTCTATTGGGACAGCACGTCTACG
This sequence comes from Sphaerobacteraceae bacterium, assembly GCA_016781925.1. GTDB lineage: Bacteria > Chloroflexota > Chloroflexia > Thermomicrobiales > UBA6265 > LC2-1. Next base: position 10,569 of record JADDPH010000003.1, read on the forward strand.
ACAGCCCTGGCGCCCACCACGGCGTCGTCGAGCGGTGGCGCCGCGGCCACGATCACCATTCCCGACGCCACGCGGGGCAGTCATAGCGTCATCGTCGGCGCCGCCAGTGGCAAGAGAGCGACAACCGCTTTTTCCGTCTACCCACGCCTGATCCGCACGCCGATTCAGGGTCCGGTTGGCACAAGCGTGGTCGTCACCGTCAAGGGCTTCGGCGCGAATGAGTCAGTGAAGCTGACCTGGGAGACTGCCACCGGGGCCACCCTGGGCACCGCTACCACCAATACGCTCGGCACCGGGAGTGTTGGGATCACGGTCCCGACGGCCAGCAACGGCTGGCACGATTACACGGGCGTCGGCCTCACAACCGGTGCTCGCGCCTGGGGTGCGATCAATGTCCTTGCCAGCCTGGCGGTCAGCCCGGGGAGCGCCGCGCCGGGCGCTCCGGTCACCGCAACGCTGAAGGGCTACCCCGCTGGCGCCGCGGTGACAGTCTACTGGAACCGCACCGCAACCTCGACTGGTACGAGCGTCTGCTCGGGCACGGCCTCGGCGAGCGGCAGCTTCAGCTGCGGGTTCGCCGTCCCAGCGGGGGCGGCGGGCGGAACGACCTACCCGGTGGTCGGAGTATCCGGGACGGTGACAGCGCAGAGCACCCTGATCGTCACAACGGCCGTGACTGCCACCGCCACCGCGACCGCCACGGCTACCGCCACTGCCACGGCCACGAGCACTGCCACGGCTACCGCGACTGCCACGGCCACGAGTACCGCAACGGCTACAGCGACGAACACGCCAATCTTGCCGACCAACACCCCCGTGGCGCCTACCGAGACGCCCATTCCGCCGACCGAGACGCCGACTCCAATGAACACCCCGGTCCCGACGAACACTCCGGTCCCGCAGCCCCCGGCTGCGCCAACTGACCTGACGGGTAGTCCCCAGGGCGCGGGGATCCGCCTCCGGTGGACCGACCAGGCTGCCACCGAAGACGGCTACACCGTGTACCGCAGCTCGGACGGGGGGGAGAGCTTCGAGTTGATTGCCACCCTGGCTCCTGACACGAAGTCCTACCGCGATATGGATGTCCCCTCTGGAACCTACGACTACTACGTCACTGCATCCAGTGTGAGCGGCGGAGAATCTATCCCGTCGAACCAGGTCACGGTCGCCGAGAACTGACAACGAGTCCCGGCTGTCTCCGCGGGGCCCGGCACGCTCGTGCTGGGCCCGCCAGTCCGATGACCTCGTCCCCATCCGTCCGAGCTCGCCGCTGTTCCCTTCTTCTGTCCACAGCCGGTCGTTCTGGAAGCGCCATGATTTGGTGCAGATCGGCATTGCCGCCGACGACTGGGGCCGCTCGCCTTCCCGAGGGGTTTGCCTCTCGATACGCGTCGGAGAGCGTTGGCTTCGGCGTCAAAGCAAAGGGGGGTCTCGGCCTCGACAAGCGGTGCGACCGTCTACCAATCCCTACCGGATCGAAGACGTGGAGCCTTGGCCGTCCACCATCCTCGACGACCCGGAGCAGAGCGGCGCCCGCTACGCCATCCCAATGGCAGTGAGCCGCCACGCCTCATGGCCGGATTGCCCGCTATCGGCTATGTCCTGCTGGGGGTGCCAGACCCGGTCCGCGTTCCTTCGGCCCTGCTCCTTGAGCTGCCACCATTGTGCTTCTGGGCGCCATGGGTAGGAGCAATGAGAAGTAGGTGGGAAAAGCGATGACGGCCCGGGGAGGAGTTCCCCGCGCCGTCGAAAGTTCTAGTTCCAGAGGGGGCTATTCGCTTGACCCCGCCTCCCCTGACCGCTGCATCAGCTTCCTGGCGCCAAGAAGAGCAGCCGCACCTGCCGCCAGCATTGCACTCATCGGGGCGTCCTTACCGGCCGAGTTTGGACCGGCGCCGGTCGTCGGTAGGGTCGGTGTGTCATCGTCGTCATCGTCGTCGTTGCCACCGACCGCCTCGCAGATGCCCTCGAAGCAGCTCGTGCCCTCGGGGCAGCGAGCGTTGGGGTCATCCTCGTCGATGCAGCACTCGATGGCGCGGCAGGCCTCCGCGCAGCAGATCTCATCATCCGCGCAGTCCGCGTCGGTTGCGCAACTCTCCTGAGCAACTGCCGCGCGGCGCTGCAACGCCAAGGCCCCGACGCCGCCCACAATGCCTCCGGCCAAGGCTCGCAAGACGTCACGGCGCGATCGCGCATCCGCCAATCCACGTGTTAGCTCATCGAACCGCTGCCCATCCACAGTCTGCCGTTCGAGACCGTTGACGCCGCGCGATTGTATCTCACATGACCGGCCCTGTGAGCCATATCCCGTAACGAGGCGCTAATTGGTTACCTGCTCCTATACTCGCCCCAACGTGGCCCACGAATGTTGCCTGGATGGTGCCTTTACTAACGGATCGATTCATTGGCCGTTGATGCCGACGATCCAGGCGGGCGGCAAGGAGTAGGGGTATGGGTGGCCTGGGGTGTGGTGTCAGTGTGGTCGCGGCGTTGTTCGCGATCCTCGGGCTGCTTCCCCTCCTCGGCTGGCTGAACTGGTTCACCACGCTACCGGCCGCCCTCCTGGCCGTCCTGCTGGGGTTCCTGGGGGTGCTGCAGGACGAGCAGCGCGCTATCTCCCTCCTGGCGCTCGTGGCCGGGGTCACCATCCTCGCCTGGGCGGTCTTCCGCTTGTCGATCGGCGCCGGCATCATCTAAAGGGACGGAGCGGTCCGCCCGGATACCCACGCCTGATTGTTCCCGCGGGTCACGAGAAGCAGGCGCGCGGCGCTACGCCGTCCAATCGGCGGCGTCACTGGGCATCTCCTCCGGGCGGCGGGGCACGACGCAGAACTCGTTGCCGTGTGGATCCTCCATGATCCCCCAGTGTTCCACGAAGCGCTGCCGCCGCGCTCCGAGTGCCTCCAGCCGTGCCACTTCCGCGTCCAGATCGTCCGTCTCAAAGTCGAGGTGAACAGGGCTCTTCGCCGCCTTCGGCTCCGGCACAAGTTGAAGGCCCACTTGCAGCCCACCGGCTCCGCCTCGGAGAAAGACGTAGGGCGGATCCTCGCTGGCAACCTCCACACCTAGGGCTCCCGACCAGAAGCGGGAGGCCTCCTGCAGGTCATTGCAGTCGATGATCGCGCTGCTGAGCCGGCTGCGATGCATGGTCACCCTCTCTCATGGCGCAAGTCGTCGGGAGATGTCCGGGTCCATGGTACGATCCTACGACGATGCTCCCGGGGCGGGGCGAATTCGCCAGAAGCGATTCGGAGATTATGGAGCCAGTGCAGAAGCACATCCTCGTCATCAACGACACGCCGGAAATCCTCGATCTCTTCCGCCAGATGCTGGAAGAGGATGGCTATCGGGTGTCGGTGGACCGGTTCACGGTCGATGTGGACAAGAAGCTCGCGGACATCAAGAACTTCGACCCGGACCTGATTATCCTCGACTACATGATTGGGAACGAAGCGCCCGGCTGGCAATTGCTCCAGCTCTTGAAGATGGACAGGGAGACCCGCTCCATCCCCGTCATCCTGTGCACGGGTGCCGTCCGTCAGGTCCAGGATCTTCAGTCCCACCTGGAGGATATGGGCGTAGCGGTCGTGCTCAAGCCGTTCGACATCGACTACTTGCTGGGGGAGATCACCAAGGTGCTGCGGCGCGTCGCCGAGGGTCAGATCCCGGCTCCCAATCCGCGGATGGAACCGTAGCTGGCCGGCCACGTCAGCGCGGCCGTGCGGACAGCGGGGAACCCTCGGAATGACGGGGCGCCGCCGACCTGCGCCTGAAGGAACGGCAGTCCGAGCCCTGGCCACCCCCCCGTCGTGCAGACGGCCCCTCTCCAGTTGACCAACACCGCCGACCCGGCATACGCCTGGAGCGGCAGCCTGCCTCGGGTGTAACTCCCGGCGTAGGGGGAGGTGCATTGGGTTGCCCCATGCAGCGTGCAGCCTGGTCCGGCGGCCGCGCGTGCAGCGCCGTACGCCCCTGCGGCAGGGAAGCGTGGGGATGCGCAGACCGGAAATGCCGCATAGGCTCGGCTGGCTCCCCCGATTCGCGAGGCGGGCTGGGTCACGGGCGCGGGGGTCAACCCGGCTGACCCCGTCGCCGAATCCACCATCTCCGTCGAGGCGCCCGGCTCGACCCAAGCTCGCTCCCCGACCACGGCGAGGAGCAGCAACAGCGCCAGCACCGCCAGGCCAGGGTGTGGCCTGGCCGAGCGCCTTTGGTCGCCGCTCGCCATGCACTGCGCCCGGATGGCGGCGCGACCAGCCAGATCCTCAATGTGGGGAGTGTTTTCCTGCAGCAGGCGTCCGGTCTCCTCTAAGGTGGCCAAGCGCCACTGGCAGGCCGGGCAGGTTCCGAGATGGGCCTCCACCAGGGACCGGTGCGCTGCGTCCAGCTCGCCGTCGGCGTAGCCCACCAGATCCGCTCCCGTCCGGGCACACGGCTCAGCCTGAGATGGGGGACGCATTCCTGCCATGGTGCTCGGTCCCGTCGTCGTACTGCCGCCGAAATTCCGCCACGGCGCGGCTGATCCGTTTGCGCGCCGCGGCTGGGGAGATCCAGAGGATCCGCGCCACGTCCTCGCCAGTGAAGCCAGCCAGGCTGTGGAGCAGCAGCGCCTCGCGCAGCGGCTGGCTGAGGCCGTCTAGTGCCCGCTGAATGTCGTCGCGTTCCTCGCAGCGCTGGCTCACGTACGCCAGCCGCAGGGCAGACGTATCCCGCTCCAGCAGGGTAGGCAGCCAGTCCAACGATACCAGGCGCCGAAGCTGGCCGCGCCGCCACTCCATTCGCAGTTGGTTGCGGGCGATCCCGTAGAGCCAGGCCGCGAACGCGCCATGGTCAGCCAGTTGGTCCAGACAGCGGAACGCGGCCAGGAAGGACTCCTGGGTCAGGTCGGCGGCGAGTTCGGGGTTTACGGTCTGGCGTGTCAAGTACTGGAGGAGTGGCGCATGGTAGCGGTCGACCAGAACGTCGAACGCCTCGCGGGTCCCGGTGCTGACGCCGGCGCAGACGGCGGTGACCCTATCAGGGTCAGCGCTCCCTACGGCGAGTGCTCCGCTCGTCATGGTCAAGCCCTGGTCTTCGTGCAGTTTGCCGCCCCTCTCCACTCTATCAAGGTGCGCAAGCGGCCAGGAATGAGACATCTTGGAACTGGTTCGAATGCACCGAATCGCCGGTCCCATCTCGGTCCAGTCACGCATCTATAGGTGTAGAGGGTGACACCAGTCGCCTGATGGACCGCTGGCCGTGGAGAGGAGCCGGACCGGCGCGTGGCAGAGTGGGTTCTGGTCGAGGGAGCGGCGCCTGGAGGCGCGGGAGGATCATGCCGGCATGAACGCAATGATGACGAAGATCCGCCGGTCGGGGAGCGGTCGAGGCAGGGGAGGCAGGACGCTAGCGCGGTGGTCACTTGCGCTCGCCCTGGTGGGGTTGACCGGCCTCGGCCTGGCCAATACCGCGGCGCAGGGCGTGGTCGTGACGGACGAGCCCACCATCGCCGTTACCGGCGCCGGCCGGGCGACGGGAGAGGCGGAGACGGCGACCATCCAGATGCTTGTCGGCAGCAGTGAGGCGTTCTTCGGACCGGTCTTCCCGTCGGACGTCGTGCCGCCGGATGCCGTTGAGCCCGGAGAGGCCACTCCGGAGGCAGGCGAGGCGGGGATGGGTATGGAAACCTCGGCGGGCGAGGTGGCGGTGGTCCCGGGACCGGTGGGACCCCCCAGCCTCACCGATGAGGATCTGCAGCCCCTGGTCCAGGCGCTGGTGGGGGCGGGGGTGGAGGAGGACGACATCCAAACGGTCACCGGCCCTGCCGCTTCCGGCGTTTACGGCCCAGGCGGACCGGGCGTGGGGTTTGTGGAAGCCGAGGTTGCTCAGCCCACCCGGGAGCAGGTCGGGGAGATCATTACCGCAGTCAACCAGGCTGCCACCGACAATGGGCTGCTCGTTCAGCAGTTGGGCGTCGGCTACGATGTCGCTGACTGCGAGCCGCTGGAGCGGGAAGCCCGCCAGATGGCCATTGAGGACGCTCGGACCCAGGCGTCGCAACTCGCGGAGCTGGTGGGCGTGACGCTTGGCGACCTGGTGCAGGTAAGCACCCACCCGTTCTATGGGCCGCCGTTCCCGGACGAGGACGATGGCGGGTGCCCGCCATCGCCTGAAGCCGCCAACTTTGGCCCCGGCGGGACGGTCACGACGCCCCCGTTTGACCCAATGGCGGAGGCGGAGGCGGAGGTCTACGCCCAGGTCAACATGGCCTTTGCGATCACCGACACCGAGGGCACGCCAACCTCCTAGCAACCCCGCCTAGCTTGAGGATTCCCTGGTTCAAGGGGGCGACCCGGCCAGTATCGGCCGGGTCGCCCCCTCGTTGAGGTTCCGGTTCACCGGCGAGAGAAGCGCTGAGCGAGACCGTGTTCCGGGCCGGTGGGTTGGATAAGCCCTTCTGCCCAGTCATGGCGTTGGAGCGAGCGCGAAGCAGGAAGCGCGCCGGGGACGAGCACGAGAACCGATCGTAGTATCCTTTGACCTGGATGGGATGGCCTGGCTGGGACCGTCCTAACCACGGACCGGCGACCACCGTCACCGCGTTCGCACGATCGATCCGTCGTTCGTTTCCGCCTCACCGCGTCCCGCGGCCGACTCGACG
>JADDPH010000099.1 GCA_016781925.1 Sphaerobacteraceae bacterium
GTCTCACCGCCGTCGACGCTGAGGGTGGCCCCGACGACGAAGGAGGCCTCGTCTGAGGCCAAATAGAGCGCCGCGGCGGCGATCTCGTCTGGGTGAGCCTGGCGGCCGATAGGTTGCAGGGCGGCGTTCGCTTCCCGGTTCGCCTGCGCGATTTCCCGCTGCGGCGATGGCAGCGCTGCCCGCTGCCCACCCATGTCCGTATCGACAAAACCGGGGCAGAGTGCGTTGACCCGAATCCCCTCGGCCGAATAGTCCACCGCCAGTTGGCGGGTGAGCATGATGACGCCACCCTTGGACGCGCAGTAGGCGGCCGTCTGCGGCGCCGCCACGATTCCGTACGCTGAGGAGACGTTGACGATCGCCCCCCCGCCCTGCCGGCGCAGATGGGGGATCGCGTATTTGGCGCCGTAGAACACGCCGCTGAGATTGACCGCGATCACCCGATTCCAGTCCTCGACCGAGACCTCCTCGGCCCGTCCGCGGGTACCGATCCCGGCATTGCTGACCAGCACGTCGAGCCGCCCGAGCGCTGCGGCCGCGCCGTCGATCATCTCTTGCACGGAAGTGGCATCTGCCACATCACAGAGGGCGAACCCTGCCTCGCCTCCAGCGGCGCGAATCTGAGTCACGGTCTCCTCGCCACCGGCCGTGTCCCGGTCGGCGACGGTGACCGCGGCCCCCTCCTTCGCGAACCGCTTCGCGATAGCTCGCCCGATGCCCGATCCAGCGCCGGTAACGACCGCGCCTTTCCCCGCCAAGCGCCCTTGCCCGATCACGCCCATCCCCCGCCCCGGCTTACCACTCCCGACACATGGGGCACTCCCCCGCGTCACGCATGGTACCGCGCTCGTTGGCGGTCGTCGTCTGTCCCGAACGGCAACGGATTCGGTATGCGATGGACGAAGCGCTCCCTATGGCCTGCCGCGGCGCTCCCCTGTCAATGTCCCGTTGCCGACGGCACTGGATCCGCTGCTAACCCCGGACTCCGGCTCGTCGATGGAGAGCCAGCCGCGTCGAAGCGCGGTGACCACCGCTTGGGTACGATCGTTGACAGCCAACTTTCGCAGGATGGAGGTCACGTGATTCTTTACGGTCTGGGCGCTGATCCCAAGCGCCACCCCGATCTCGGCGTTGGTCAGGCCGTTGCTCACCTTGCGAAGAATCTCCAGCTCCCGGTCGGTCAAGGGAGCAAAGGCACTCTGCGGGGCAAGGTTGTCCGACGCGGTCGCCCGAAACTGCTCTAACACCCTGGCGGCAACGTAGGGCTTGGCGAGCAACTGCTCGTTGATCACGTACTCACCAGTCGCAGCCCGCTTGATGATGTGGATCAGGAGGTCCTCATCGACATCCTTGCCGCAGTAAGCGGAGGCCCCGGCGCGAATGACCGCGAAGAGCTCATCGTCGCTCTCGTTCGCCGCGACCACGACCGTCGCGAGGGCAGGAAAGCGACGGCGCATCTCTGCTGCGACATCAAGACCGGGTGCATCCGGCAGGGTGGTCCCGACGAGCACGACATCAGGAGCCGACTCGTCAGCAAGCGTATACCCCTCGTTGGCGGTGGCTACACTACCGATGACATCCAACTCGTGGTCGGCCCCGAGGCAGCCGAGAAGGCCCCGGCGAAAGAGCGGCTCCCGTTCGACGATCAGGACGCGAATTGTGTCGGCCATCATCTTCCCTTCCCTGCGAGCCCGATGAGAACGCTCCGCTGCCACCATTGTGGCGGAAAGAACTTTCTCATTCCATGGACACTGGCTACCAGTGGAGCAACGCCCTCCCTGTGCTCCACCTTCGACAAGGCTGCTACCAGGATCACTGGACGGGGCGAAACAGCAGGTCCCACGGGACCGTCATTCTCCTGGGACCGCTCTCTTCTGGCAAGGCCCACAGCACGGCTTCGACGGTGCAATCCGCGCCGGAATCGCCGGTCGGCCCTCTGCAACTCGGGGCGCGGGCGCTGTTCCCCTCGTCCGTTACGGGCTCGATCTCCCCATACTATTCGGTCGCGGCGTGGCGACCGAGACCGGCAGGGGGTGTCGCATGACGGACCAGGCCGGTGATGGCGATCAAGGTCAGGAGATACGGCAGGGCGATCAGCAGATCCTGGGAGATGGGAAGGTTCAGCGCCTGGGCCTGAACGCGCGCCGCCTGGGCTGCCCCGAAGAGCAGGGTGGCCCCAAGGGTGGCAACGGGGTTCCAATTGCCGAAGATGACCGCTGCGAGGGCGATGAAGCCCCGGCCAGCGGTCATGCCGACGGTGAATTGGGACAGGTCGCCAATCGACAGATAGGCGCCGCCGACGCCAGCCAGCGCTCCGCTTGCCAGGACGCAAGCGTACCGGTACCGGGCCACGTCGACCCCAACGCTCTCGGCGGCGTGAGGGTGTTCCCCGGCCGCCTGGATCCGCAGCCCGGCGCGCGTGTGAAAGAGGAGGTAGTGCACGAGGGGGACGAGCAGAAAAGCGACCGGCACCAGGACGTTCAGTCCGCCCCCAATCGTCGGCAGCCGCGCAACCGCCGGAGTGCCTCCCGCGGTCTCGAAAAGCCGCTGGAGCAGGAACGCCGGGATGCCAGCACCGAGCAGGTTCAGCGCCGTACCGGCGACGATTTGATCGCCGCGCAGCGTGATGCTCCAGAAGGCGTGGATGACTGAGGCAAGCATGGCCGCACCGGTGCCGATCAGCAAGCCGAGAAAGGGGCGACCCGTGTAGTACGTCCCAGCGGCGGCAGAGAAAGCACCGACCAGCATGAACCCTTCCAGGGCGATATTCATCACTCCGGATCGCTCTGAAAGCAGCCCCCCCATCGCCGCGAAGACGAGTGGCGCCGACAGCCGCAGCGTGGCAGTCAACAAGGCGATGGTGAAGAAGTCGCTCACTGGGGCTACTCCTCAGGGCGCATCTCGACGGTGCCAGAACGACCGACGGTGGGTGGGGTGGAGTTGTCCCTTTGCCACAGATGACACCGGGCTCAGATGGCAGGCGGGTTGGGCCGGGACTCCAACTCCGGCTCTGAGACCGCTTCGGACGTTCGGTCGGAACGAACACGTTCACCCGTCCTACGGCTTGGCAGTCGCCCGAGGAGGGATTGCCCGAGCCGCAGATGTGAGATAGCTACCAGCGCGGCGACGGAGAGGATGACCAACCCCTGAAGGACCTGCACGATCTCGCGGGACGTGCCGGCGGTGTTCTGCATGCGCGTCGCGCCGCTGCTGAGGGCGCCAAAAAGCAAGCCCGCCAGCACCACCCCAGCGGGGTGGTTGCGCCCAACCATGCCAACGGCGATCGCAGTGAACCCGTAGCCGACGCGGACATCGTAGTACCGGCCCTGAAGCCCCAAGGCATCGGCCGCACCGCCAAGACCGGCGAGCAGGCCGCTGACGAACATCGCGGTCGTGATCGTCCGGCCCCAGCGGATGCCGGCATAGGCTGCGGCACCCCGGCTGAGGCCCACGGCCCGGATACGGTACCCGAAGGTGGTGCAGAATAGGAGATACCAAAGAATGACTGCCGCCACCAACGCCAGCACGATCCCGGCGTGGAGGCGTGTTCCTTCTAGGAGCCTCGGGAGCCGGGAGGCCTCGGCGGCACGTTCCGTCGCGCGGGAACCGGGATCAACGGGAAAGACATCGTCGGCGCCGATCGCGGCAGCGCTGACCCGAAAAGCCAAGTAGTTAAGCATGATCGTGGTAATCACTTCGTGCGCGCCGGTCTTCGCCTTGAGAAATCCGGGGATAGCTCCCCAAATGCCACCTGCCACCGCCGCGGCGATCAGCGCCAGCGGCAGATAGATCATCGCCGGCATTCCAAACCCAAAGCCGCCGATGAGGCCCGCCGTCAGCGCCCCGAGGACGAGTTGCCCTTCCAAACCGATGTTGAAGACCCCTGCTCGGAATGCGACCGCGAAGCCTAGACCGGCAAGAATCAACGGGGTGGCCGCCACCAACGTCTCCCCGAGTGCCCGGCGGTCTCCGAAGGCGCCGGCAAAGAGTGCGCGGTAGGCTGTCACCGCATCGTCACCAGTGAGCGCGATCACCAGCGCGCCAACCAACAGCGCCACGACAACCGCACCGACCGACGAGAGCAGGGCCGGCACGGCCGACCAGGCCTGGGTCAGCCACGTAGCCGGCGCCCGGGGAGAGGTGCTAGTCCGCGACTGCAGCGTGCTCATCGCCGCCTCGCCCCCCCATGCGCAGCCCTAACTCGGTTCGAGAGACGTGCCCGCTGAGGTACTCACCAACGATCCGTCCCTGGAACAGCACGAGGATGCGGTCACTGAGATCGAGAATTTCGTCCAGGTCGAAGGAGATCAAGAGCACGCCGCGGCCCTGGTCCCGCTCTTGCACCAGTTGCTTGTGGACAAACTCGATGGCGCCGACATCTAAGCCTCGAGTGGGCTGGACGGCCAGCAAGGCGTCCGGCTGCCGATGAAGCTCCCGGGCGATGATCAACTTCTGCTGGTTCCCCCCTGAGAGCGCTCGGGCAGGTGTGGCGGGTGATGGGGCGCGAACGTCGAACTGTTCCATCAACGATTGCGTCAGCGCTTGCGTGGTATCGCCGTCGATGCGGCCCCCATGGCTGAAGGGTGGTTCGTCGGCGTTGCCGAGCAGCACATTCTCAGTCAGCGAGAAGTCCAATACGAGCCCGCGGTTATGACGATCCTCCGGGATGTAGGAAAGTCCGGCGCGGCGCAGGGCCTTCGGGTCGACGTTGGTGATCGGCTGCCCCTTGAGGATGACTCGACCCTTGTCCGCTTTTCGCAGGCCAGCAAGGATCTCCACCAACTCCGCCTGTCCATTACCCTCCACCCCACAGATGCCGAGGATCTCACCCCGGCGCAGCGTGAGGCTCAAGCCGCGCAGGGCAGCTTCGCCACGGATCCCGGACGCTACCAAATCCTCGGCCACAAGCACCGGCTCGCCGGGCGTCGCCGGTGGCCGGTCCACCCGCAGGACCACCTCCCGCCCCACCATCAACTCCGCCAGCTCGGTAGCAGTCGTCTCTGAAGTGACACGGGTGCCGACGGTCCGGCCACGTCGGATGACCGTCACGCGGTCGCTGATCGCCGCGACCTCGCGGAGCTTGTGGGTGATGAAGATGATGGTGCCGCCGCCTTCCCGCAGCCGCTGGAGGATCCTATAAAGTTCGTCGACCTCTTGGGGCGTGAGGAGGGCCGTCGGCTCGTCTAGGATGAGGGTCCGGCTGCCCTGGTAGAGCGCGCGCAGGATCTCCACTCGCTGCTGCATCCCAACGGGAAGATCGCCGAGTCGAGCATGAGGGTCCACCCGTAGCCCATAGGCCTCGGCGAGATCAGCGACGCGCCGTTCCGCCGCTTGCCGGTCGAGCCGGAACGTGCTTGACCCTTCGGAACCGAGGATGACATTCTCGGTCACGGTGAACCGTGGAATGAGCATGAAGTGCTGATGCACCATGCCGAGACCGGCCCCAACGGCGTCGCGCGGGCCGGTAAAGCGGGTGCCGCGTCCGTCCACTCGGATCTCGCCTTCATCGGGGTGGTAGATCCCGAAGAGGACATTCATCAAGGTAGATTTGCCGGCGCCGTTCTCACCGAGAAGAGCGTGGATCTCTCCCTTGGCCACGATCAGGTCGATGCCGGCGTTGGCGACAACGCCAGGGAACCGCTTGATGATCCCCCGCATTTCCACGGCGAGGGCAGGGCCGTCGGCTGATCGCTCCGCCATGATCCTCCCTAGAACGAATTGAGGCGTTGAGCGGGTCCGGGGTCGGCTCCGGCAGGATGGAGATCGAGGGGAGCACCGGGCACTGGGAACGTGACACGAAAAGAGCCGGCAGATCCGGGAAGGGATGACCGGAGTAGCTTACCCCGTTCTCCAGTTCCCGTCCTGCCGGCTCTCAAGTCCGATCCATTCCGACTCTAAGCCGCCGGTGAGGCCTCCGGACTTGATTCTGGGCTCGCCTCCGGGCTCGCCATCGGCGTGCCGACATTGACCGGCTGGAAGGTCGCCAGCTCCTCCTCGGTGGAGGGCACGGTCAACCGGCCGTCGATGATGGCCTGGCGGTAGAGTTCAGCCTCAGCCAGGACTTCCGGGGTGACCATTGCACCGGGGGCGCCCAGACCGACACCACCCTCCTTGAGACCAAGCGACTGCTGTCCGCCCTGGAACTGATTCTCCACAACCTGCTGGGCCACGGTGTAGACGGCGGTGTCTACGCCCTTGGCAACAAACGCAAGTTGCTGGCCGGGGGCGAGGTCCTCCTGGTTTCGGTCCGCGCCGATGACCAAAAAGGTCGGCCCCTTCTCCTTGGCCGCCTCGTAGGAACCGACGCCGGTGCGCCCGGCAACGGGGAATACGATGTCCGCACCCTGGTTGAACTGGGCCAGGCTGAGTTCCTTCCCGAGGGCAGGATCCTCGAAGCTATCCGCGTAGGCGACGCTGACCTGGGCGTTCGGGTTGACCGACTTGACGCCGGCCTGGAATCCAACAACGTAGCGCACCACCGGCGGAATTTTCTGGCCGCCGACCACGCCGATCTTATTGGCCTTGGTTGTCCGGCCCGCGACGACACCGGCAAGGAAGGCCCCTTCGTTCTCCTTGAACGTTACCGAGGCAACGTTCTCGGCCTCCGAGACTGAGTCAATCAGGAGGAACCTATCGTCGGGGAACTGTTCAGCGACTTCAGTGATCGCCTCGGTCAGCAGGAACCCGACGCCGATCGTCAGTTCCCCCTGCTCGGCCCCAGCGGTCAGGTTCGGGATGTAGGACGTCGCGTCTTGGCTCTCGATCACCTTCGGCGTGATGCCGAAGTCGGTGGCGGCGCGCTGAAGACCCTCATTGGCCAAGTCGTTGAAGTTTTGGTCACCGAGACCAGCCGTGTCGGTGACTATGGTGACCGTGACCGGGTCCTGTGCCCGAGAAACTGGCGTCACCGCGACAAGCGCGGCAAACATCGGGGCCAGGAACGCGACGGCCAGGGTGACTCGCCGAACCAGCGCCGATGCGTACGATCGATCCACCGGTGCTCTCCTCCTTAACGACCACGTACGGTCGCTCTTCTTTGAGTCGAGGGGTCCTTCCCGCGTACGTGTCACTGGGACGATGGTAGCAGGGTTGCTGCTTCCTGGTCGACTCGCCGGACTCCGTGCCTCGTCGTTTCGGTATGCCGGTGAGGCTAGCGTCACGGGCTTTCCCCAAGCGCAATGTGACCTGGGCAGTGGCGTTCCTGAACGCTGGGCACCATGCTCCCGGAACATGGGAACCGGAGCGACACGTGCTTCGCCCCGGTTCCTCATGCGACGCTTTCAGGAAGACGATCCCTGGTTAGTTGTCTGGAGTTGCCTCTGGGGTACCGGCATCAGTGCCACCGGCAGTGACCCGCGGGATGGCCACGCTTGAGACCGTGAATGGCAGATCCGGGTTGCCGTCCTCACGGGCATCGAACTGCGAGTTCACCACGAGCAGCCGTCCATCCGTCTTGGCGGCGGTGGTCGGGAAGTTGAACGTCTCGTCGGTGATCTCATCGACCACCTCGCCAGTCTCCAGGCTGTAGTTCAAGTCAATCCGGACGATCTGCTCGTCCTGGTTCCGGACCACGAAGAGTGTGTCCTGGTCCAGAACCATGCCGTCGCCGTTGGTCAGCTCCGTACCTCCCAGGTCCACCTCGGCGATATCGCCGGTCCCCAGGTCAATGCGGAACAGTTGCCCCGTGCCTGAATGCACGGTCAGCAGGAAGTTGCCGCCACCGCTGACAACGATGCCATTGAGGTTGAAATCATCCTCGTACTCAATGGGGCTGTCAGTGAGATCAATCCCCACCGTCAGCTCGTCGGTGACGGGTACGGGGGTTGCATCAGGATCCGGGGTTGCGGCCGGAGTCCCCTCGCCTGGCTCCTCGACGGCGAAGGTGCCGGCGGGAATGAGGAAGATCGACGGATTGACGGAGTCGGTGATGTAGACATTGCCTTGGGTGTCAATGGCAACGTCGTTCAGGAAGGTGTCCGGTGCCAGGCCGTTGTCGAACTGCCCGAGGAAGTTGCCGGTCGCCGTGTCGTAGACACTTACGAGACCGGTGCTGCCACCAGCGACGAAAAGCCGGCCCTCGCGATCGACCTTCATGCCAACCGCGGTGGTCCGGTCATCGGCCCCGCCTTCCGAGAAGACCTCAAGTTCCTCTTCGTCGTTGACGTTGCCCCGATAGATGGTGCCGTCGGTGGTGCTGCCGACAAAGAAGTCACCAGTGGTCTCATCAAAGGCGACGCCTTCCGGGAACACCTCGTCCCCAGGGATCTCGTAGGTGATCGTCTCTTGAGACTCCCCACCTTCAGGAGTGGACTGGGCTGCCCTCACACTTGGACGACCGAGCACGGTCAATGCGAGCAGCAAGGCCACCACAACAAACGAAGATCGAGTTTTCGACACGGTGACTCCTCCTCTAACGACCCGGCCCTCAGGCCCACAGCAAACACTGAGCACGCCTCTCTGCTTTTGACCGCATGATCCGCGCCAAGTCTTCAGCGTGTACCCTCGACGACCCGAGGTGAACCCTCATCAACCGATGGTGTTGTCCGGCTTTATCCCGACACACGGTGGTCATAGTGATCACGCGTCCCGGCAACGATGCCGCAGAGGGGCGCCTTTGCGGATGCGCGGCAGGCGCCGGTTTTGAGTAGCAACCGGGACCCCTGTTCACACGGGGACACGCTGCGTGGCATGCGGCGTGCCCCTGTGGTGCTCATCCGGGCGGGTCCGGGAGGACGTGGAGACGAAGGAGGCGAGCGTGGGCGCAGCCGAACACAAGCAACCATCAGGCCTGAGTGGGGAAGCACCATCGGAGGAGCCCGCGTGGGGCGGGGAACAGACAGAGTCCCCAGTCCTGGACGAAACGTTGCCGGCGGACCGCGCCGGTTGGGAGGCGTGGGCCGACGCGGGTGGCGTCAGCTCCACGGATGATGACGGGGAAGGGCAGCCCGGACGGTAGAGCATCCCCACCGGGGTCATTGGGTCGCGGTTTCACCAGCCTCCTCGTTCTCAGTGGCGGCGAGGGGGTGAGTACCGCTTCCACCCTTCGGCACTGGCGTGGCGAGCCGGCACGTTGAACTCGTCGATTTCCGGATCGGCGTTGGTCGTCTCTGCGGGTGGCTCAGCCTGTTCCTCCACCCACTCAAGTGGCTCCTACGACACCGGCGCCTTTCTCCTCCGCCCGGCAGGACGAGGCGAGGTGCCATTGGGGGCAACTTGCCCATCGGTGGTCACTGGAGCCGGCGCGTCATGCAGCGAAGCGGGACTTCCTGAGGCAGCAACAGTGCTTCCGTTGGTCTTTGTCGCGGGCTTACGGCGAGTCCGCTTCGGTTTTGACTCAGCTCCGCCGATTGTTTCGTCTTCCCGTTCATTTGGACGTGCTACGACAGGGGCGACCGCCTCGCCGGCTTGCTCATTGCCGTCAGTCTTCTTACGGCGACGGGGGCGCTGGAGTGGCGTCTCCGGGCCGGGTTCAGCATCTCTTGTCTCAGGTGTACCCGATTCGTCTGGCGGCGGATCGTCGGCAGGGGCGAAGCCGAGGGTGAGCGACTGCTCGACGATGCCCCGCCGGAGAAGTTGCTCGGCCTCCTGGAGGCCGTGACGGACGGGGTGGTCGGGGTGGACATCCCGCAGCATGTCACGCACCTGGCGCATGAGGTCGATCGTCTTGTTGAAGGTCAGGACCAGATCTCCCTCGGAGATCTCGATCGTCTCACCGATCTTCGCCATGCTGCTGCCGCGGCACCAGGCACGGGCCGCGCCGTAGAAGGCCTGGTTGTGCCCCTGGGAGATGTAGAGGCCGTGGTCATGCTCCTCGCCGAGGACGTCACTCTCCAGGTCCTCCAGGCGGCGGCGGAGCAGGACGAGTTGGTCCGGTAGGGTGAAGTGGTTGAAGTAGCGGGAGTCGCGGTCGTAGCTGAACCAGGAGAAGACCTCGGCCAAATCCTCGGGTTCGAGGCGGTCCAGCCAGCCGCGGTCGACCAACTCGCAGAGGATCAGACCATCGTTGTCAAAGACGTCGGCCAGCATGTCCGCCTTGGCGGTCGGGTAGCCGCGGTGGAGGTAGCCGAAGCGGTGGAGCACGTCACGGATACCCCGGATCACCCCGCGAATCCGAAGCTCCTCAGCGTCCACCTCCCGGGCGAGGACCTCTTCCAGGGCTCGGCGCTCGGCTTCCAGCTTCTCGATCCGGATCAGGTAATCCCGGTGCTCCTTGCGGCGCGGGCAGGTGTGGCAGGGATGTGCCTGGCGGGCCTCGTGGAGGGCGGACGCTTGATCGGTTGCCTCGGCGATGGCCACCTCCGCGCTGCCGAACTCCTCGGCCAGCCGGGCCGCTTCCAAAGCCCGGTGTTCAGCGGCGAGGGCGTCCAGGTCAGGCAAGTCAAGGGCGTCGAGTTGGCGAGCGATCGCGGCTAGCTCGTTCGGGGAGACGAGGCTAGTGGCGTCCGCGACGAGGTCGGGCGGTTCGATCAGGGCGTCGGGCAAGCGGACAACCTTGTCGTCCGGCAGGTAGTCGATCTGACGGTACTCGGCGAGGAGCCGGATGTGGTCACCGCAGAGGAAGAGGCCGACACCGCCCTGCCCGCCGTGACCGAGGAAGACGCCCCAGCCCCAGTCCCGGGTGTGGGCGACGAGGCCGACGGGAGCGGTGCGGAACGCGCGGCGGAGCGCCTGGCGACCGGGCTCGGGCCAGGGGGCGGCGCCGGTGGCGGCGCGCTGGGCTTCGGCAAGCTGATCCTTGAGGCGGCGCTCCTTGTGCTGGGCGGCGGTCAGGGTCCGGTTCAGGCTGCGGTAGTCGTCCAGCAGTTCGTCGCCGGCGTCGAGGCCAATCAGGCAGCCCCGGGGGGTGCCGACAATGTCGCCGCCGATCTCGATGATGTCGTCCTCAAGCTGGCGGACCCGCTGGCCGGTCTGGAACTGGGCCAGGCTTTGCTGGAGCATGTGACGGACGCGGTCGCCGTGGGGCGGATCCCAGAGGTTGAGGACGGTGTTGTAGCGGATCGCGAAGGCGGACCGGACGGGCTGCAGCGGCCCGGTGGCGATCTCCAGGGTATCGCGGAAGGAGATCCAGGGCGAGTAGGGCACGACGACGTGGCCGAAGGCGTCCATGCCGCGGCGACCGGCGCGGCCGGCCATCTGCTGGAATTCGTTGGGGATCAGGGTGCGGCGGCGCCGGCCGTCCCACTTGCTCATCCGGCCGACGACCACGGTCCGGGCCGGCATGTTGACGCCGAGGGCGAGGGTGTCGGTCGCGAAGACGATCTGCATCAGGCCGCGCCCAAAGAGAACTTCGACCAATTGCTTGAGCAGGGGCAACAGGCCGGCGTGGTGGAAGCCGATGCCCTTCCGGGCGAGGGCCGTGATGGTCTTGACCTGCTCCAACTCCCGGTCCTCGGGCCGCAACCCGGCGAGGTGGATCGCCATCACCGCCTCGATCCGGACGAGTTGGGCCGGCGAGACCAGATGGGGACGCATCACGGCCAGCCGCTCGGCGTAGGTCTGGCAGTCGTTGCGGCTGAACAGGAAGTAGATGGCCGGGAGCAGGTTCTTTGCAGCGAGGGCGTCCACGATCTCCCGTGGCTGCGGCTCGTCCAGCTCCGGCGACTGGCGCTCGGCGAGGCGGCGACCGTGGGGGCCGGCGTTCCGCCCGGCCTGCTTGCGCAACTCGCCGCCGGTGCCGGGGAAGTCCCGCACCAGGGCACCAGTGTGGTCCACCGCCTGGTGGAGCTTGCCGGCGACAAAGTAGTAGAGCGAAAGCGGAACCGCCCGCTCCTCGTGGGTGATGAGGCGGATGGGGCGGTGGGTGCGGGAGATCCAGGCGGCGATCTCATCGGCGTTGGAGACGGTGGCAGAGAGGCAGATGAGCTGGACGTGCTCCGGGCAGAGGATGATTGACTCTTCCCAGGTGGTGCCGCGCTCGGGGTCCGCCAGGTAGTGGATCTCGTCGAAGATGACGCTGTCGACCTCATCCAGATCCCAGGGGGTCTGGAGAAGCATGTTGCGCAGGACCTCGGTGGTCATCACGACGACACGAGCGTCCCGGTTCTCGGAGACGTCGCCGGTGAGGAGGCCGACCTCGTCGCCGTAGATGGCCCGTAAGTCCCGGAACTTTTGGTTGGAGAGGGCCTTGATCGGCGTGGTGTAGAGGACGCGACCGGTGCGCTTGAAGGCCTCATAGATGCCGAATTCGGCAACGACAGTTTTCCCGGTGCCGGTCGGCGCCGCCACCATGACGGATTGGCCCTGGAGAAAGGTGCGGATCGCCTCGCGTTGAAACTCATCCAACGCGAACGGGTACATGGCCCCAAACTGCGCGATCTGCGCTTCGATCCCGGGATCGAGGGGGGCATTGACGGGGACCACCCGAGCGCCACTCGGAGGAGCGCCCCGGGTGGAGTCCCCAACGGCCGGTTGACCTGGGGGCGACGCAATCGGGGGCGCCGCAGGAATGGGGCCCTTGCGCTTGGCCTTCGGTCGAGTCTCGGTGGCCTGCGTTGGCTTAGACACGGTAGTGCGGTACCCCCGTCGGTGGTTTCCGCTCAATGGTCAATGGATAAGGTCGTCGGAGCGGGCGCTTATCAGGCGCTCGATTCGGCATGAGTGTACTACGGGGGGTCCAGCGGAAGGCTGTTCAAGCGTGTCAGCGCCAAGTTCCCCGTAGGCCGGGGTTACTGGATCCGGGGGCTTGGTGGAGACGGAGCCAGGTGGTGGCGAGGCCGGGCGATCCGGCGAATCGCCCCTACGGTGGGCCTTGGTGCCTCGGCGCTCTGTTCCTTGGATAGGGACTCGGAGACGCCGGTGTGCCCTCCCGACCGGGCGGCACGACACGGTTGTCGCGGCTTCGCGGGCCTCCACGGAACGCTCCGGCAACGTAGGCACGGGTCCGGGAGGGGGATCGCGGTCGGGCGAGGGTCACGGCTCGCTGCCGACGGCGGGGAGGGGCTCGGGGTGACCGGGGTGAGCTCCCGGGTCTCGGATGACCGCCGGACGGGGCGGAGCAGGATGAGGCGCTGCCCAGGTCCCGCTGTCCCACCGGGAGCAGACCGCTTACGAAGGAGGATAGGGGGTGAAGGAGGAGAAGGGAAGGACCTACAAGGCACGTTTGGGGAGGTGACGGGGAGGGACGGGGGAGGAGGCGGGACGGACGCAGTAGGCGGCCCCCTTGTTAGCTCGCGCCGTTGGCGCGGTCGCGCGTGGTCTTGCGCGGCCTAGCCGCGGGCGCCGGTTCTGTCAGGAGCCTACAGTCGTCGACTTCGCCCTGAACGCGGTGGCGTTGGCGTTTTTCGGCCTGGAGGTCCCGGTCTGGTCCGCCGAGGTGCGGCCCAACCTCGCGGGATCGCGGTCGCGGCGGCTGCCACTGGGCGGCACGAGCGCTACCCTGGATCATTGGGCGTGACCGCTACGTGTGCCTTGGGGGTCCTGGCGCTCCCCTTGGGGCTCGGTGAGTCATGGTTTCCTTCTATTGGGGTCTCATGCACCCAATCGCTACCGTCACCTTGACGCCCACCTAAGCGCCCCTGTCGCCGAGGTGCATGGCCTGTGCGGGACTCTCGCCGGGCACCCGCTGCCGGGCGCCCAGGCACTGATACCTACGCCGACCGTGTGCTCAAGGTGGCCGTCCTCCCCCTTGCCAAGCGGCACCCCGATGAGGTCGGGCCGGTAAGAGGCACAAGGCCGCAGACGGGCGTTGAGGCTCGGCCAGTTAGGAGGCTGCTCATTCGAACGTCACGTGGTCACCGTGGCCTCATTAGGTGTCGATCGTGGGGTCACCAGTGGTAGCGGGCGCGGGGGAATCACGAGCTTTTTTGCCATTCCCGTCGTCTCCACCCAAAATCTGTAGGACGACGTCCCTTCGCAGGGGACAGGGCACAAGGGGGCGGCTTTCGGCCGCCCCCTTGTGCGTCTTTGGTGGTGGCTCGATCTCGTATCGGCTCGG
Organism: Sphaerobacteraceae bacterium; assembly: GCA_016781925.1. Lineage (GTDB taxonomy): Bacteria > Chloroflexota > Chloroflexia > Thermomicrobiales > UBA6265 > LC2-1. The sequence goes on from JADDPH010000099.1 coordinate 13,934, forward strand.
ACCTTGTTCCGCCCCCGTCATTGACGGGCGCTGGCCCCTGTTTCCTGCTGACAGGTCCTTCATCTTCCCAGACGGCCGAGAAGTACGCGGAAGGACCCGGGTCCATCGAGAACTGGGGAGCGTTACCCAACGTATGCCCCGGCCCGCAGGTCCAAGCGTCGCAGCAGTTGGGCGTTGAGCGCGACCACGATGGTTGAGACGCTCATCAGCGCCGCGCCAAGCGCCGGGGCCAGGGTGAACCCGATCGGTGCCAAGACACCCGCCGCGAGGGGGATCGCCAGGACGTTGTACCCGGCAGCCCAGCCCAGGTTCTGGATCATCTTTCGGTAACTGGCACGCGACAGCTCGATCACCCCGACCACGGCTCGCGGGTCGTTCGCGGCCAGGATCACACCGGCCGACTCGATGGCGACATCCGTGCCGGCGCCGATCGCGATCCCGACATCCGCCCGGGCCAGGGCCGGGGCGTCGTTCACCCCGTCTCCGACCATCGCTACCCGCTCACCACGCGCCTGCAACTCGGTGACTTTGCCGTCCTTGTCCTCCGGCAGCACCTCAGCGAACACCTCGTCGATGCCCAGGTCGCGAGCCACTGCCTCGGCCACCGGCCGTGCGTCGCCGGTGATCATCACGACCCGCACCCCCTGGCGGTGGAGCGCGTCGACCGCTTCACGGGATTCGGAGCGCACCTCGTCCTCCAAGGCCAAGGCTCCGATGACCTCGCCGTCGCGCACCACGTGGAGGACGGCAGCGCCCCTGCGTGCCCACGCCTCCGTGGTGGCCTTCAAGGTTTGCGGTGGCGTAAGCCGGCCTTCGCGGAGCATCGTTGGCCCGCCGACCGCCACCCGCGGGCCGCCGATGATGGCCTCGACCCCACGGCCGGCGATGGCCTGGAAGTCCGTGGCCTTGGGAACCACCACGCCGCGCTCCCGCGCCAGGCCCACGATCGCGCGGGCCAACGGGTGCTCGCTGTCGGCCTCGACCGCCGCCGCGAGGGCGAGCAACGTTTCTTCGTCTCCGTCCGCCGCGGCGACACCGGTGACGACATGCTCGCCGCGGGTGAGGGTGCCGGTCTTGTCGAAGAGCACGGTGTCGACCTGGCGCATCCGCTCCAAAGCCAACCGGTCTTTAACGAGGATCCCCTGCTTGGTTGAGAGCGACGTCGAGAGCGCGATCACCAGCGGGATTGCCAGGCCGAGCGCGTGGGGGCAGGAGATGACCAGCACCGTTACGGCCCGTGTCACGGCGTCATCCGGCTCACCGAGCACCGTCCAGACCAGAAAGGTGACGGCCCCGGAGAAGACCGCAACGTAGAACAGGGCCGCGGCGAACCGGTCGGCAAGGGCCTGGGCACGGGAGCGGGATTGCTGTGCCCGCTCGACCAGTCGCTGGATCCCGGCGAGCGCGGTCTCTTCCCCGACGGCATCGACCCGGACGCGAATTGCGGAGCCGGCGGCAACCGTGCCCGCCACCACCCGATCGCCCACACCCTTAGCGATCGCCCGGGATTCGCCGGTGATCATCGATTCGTCAATGTCGGCCGCGCCGTCAACGATCTGGCCGTCGGCCGGCACCCGTGCGCCGGGGCGCACCAGGACGATGTCACCGGGGCGAAGGGCGGCGAGCGGCACGGTCTCGGGTCCGTGGTCGCTGACGCGCTCGGCCTCGTCGGGCAGGAGGGCGGCCAGGGCGGCGAGCGCCCCCTGGGCTTGCCCAATCGCCCGCATCTCCTGCCAATGCCCCAGCAGCATGATGGCGTCCAGCAGCGCCAGTTCCCACCAGAACTCCAGGTCGAACCAGCCAAGCGTCGACGCGGCGCTGGCGACAAAGGCAACGGAGATCGCCAGGGAAATGAGCAGCATCATGCCCGGCTTGCGGGCCCTCAACTCGTCCCAGCCGCCCTTGAGGAAGACCCAGCCTCCGTAGAAGAACAGCACTGTGCCCAGGACCGGAGCAACCAGACCGCTGCCGGAGAAGTCCGGCATGGAGAAACCGAGCCACTCCTGGACCATCTCGCTGTAGAGAACGACGGGGATGGACAGCAGCAGGGTGATCCAGAACCGGTCCCGGAACATCGCCACGCTGTGGCCGGCGTGCTTGTCGTGCGCACCGTGCGCGCTATGACCGGCATGGTCGCTGCCAGCCATCGCCTGGTGATCCATGTCCCTCGGATCCCCCAGATTGCCGCGGTGGAGGGTCTCTGCCGACGCAGGGGAGGGAGCATGGCCGGCGTGCGGGTGCGCCTGGTGGGCCTCGTGGCTTCCATGGGTCGTGTGAGCGTTCTGGTCCATAGACCTCGGTGGTTCGGGAGCCGTCGCCGTGGATGGGACGCCGCTGTGGTGGTGCTGATGTGTGTTCATGGTTCTCCTGTCCTCCCTTGGCCAGGTGGACTACACGGCGAGGGACGGAGCGGGAAAGAGCGCGACCACCCGCCAGCCTTGGTCAGAGAAGCCCGCTGCGTCCGCGACTTTGGCCGAGGCCGGGTTGTCGGTTTCGTGGAGGTAGAGCGGCACCGCTCCCTGGGCCAAAGACCGCCGCGCCGCTTGGGCCACCAACAACCGGGCCAGACCGCGTCCCCGGTGAGCCGGCTCGGTAGCCACCGCCAGTTCCTGCGCGAAGCGGTTGTGGCGCTTGACACCGACCCCAGCGGCGTAGCGGCCCTGCTCGTCCCAGGCGACCAGGGCACCGCCGTTGAACGGGCGCAACCACGACGGCAGGCGCGGATCCGCCGGATCGACCCATTCGCCTACCTCAGGAAACTGGGCCGGCTGCGCGGTCCACCGAAACACGGCCCGTCCGAAGCGTAGATCCGGCCGGCCGAGGAGGGCCGGCACCGCGGTTGTCGCGTCCGGCGCGCGCACCGCCGCCGTGACAGAAGCGATGTCGATCGCGCGACCGGCAGGGACGAGAGTCGGCGAGAGGGAAAGGAGCATGCCCTGCGGGTTTTCCACACCGAGACCTGGCCAACTTCCCCCGTCCCAACCCGGCTCGTCCCGTCCCGGCCAGACGAGGAGGTGAAATCCGCCGGCCGCCGGCCACTCCCCCAGCCAGGCTTGGAGGTGGCTTGTCAGGCGCTCCTCCACGCCAGAGATCCGTGGCCTGCTCCAGAGCGGCCTCGTTCCCTGGAGCGTCGTCTCGTTCGTCACAGCGGCGATGCT
>JADDPH010000045.1 GCA_016781925.1 Sphaerobacteraceae bacterium
AGTCGGTCACGTTGCGGATCTTGTAGAGGTCCTGGATGACGATGCTCTCCTCGAGCAACTCGCGGTAGCGGGAGAGGGACGCCGCGGAGAAGTCGCCCCGCTCGGTCGCCTCGGCAATGGCCTGCGCGGCGAACTTGCCGGAGAGCATCGCCAGGTTGACCCCCTCCCGGTTGAGCGGGTTGACGAAGCCGGCCGCGTCCCCCACCACCAGGACGCCGTCGGCGTAGACCTGGGGCATCCGGTTGTATCCCCCCTCCGGGATCAGGTGGGCCGAGTACTCGACCGTCTCCCCCCCGGCAATCAGCGGCGCGATCGCCGGGTGGCGCTTGAACCGGTCGAGCATATCGTTGACGTTGATCCCGGTCCGGATCAGGTCCTCGAGGAGCGCCCCGGTGCCGACCGAGAGCGACTCCTTGTTGGTGTAGACGAACCCGTACCCGAGGAGACCCCAGGTGGACTCCCCAAAGATCTCCATCGCCGTGCCCAATCCCATCGGGAGATTGAAGCGATCCTCGATCGTGCCGGGCGGCAGCGCGATCAACTCCTTCGCAATCAGCGCCTGCTCCAGCGGCGCCCACTCCTTGTGCAGTCCCACCTTCTGCGCCAGCAGCGAGTTGGCGCCGTCCGCCAGCACGACGACGTTGGCGTACAGCTCGCCCTCCGGCTCGCCGGTCGTCACCCCGACCACCTGGCCGTCCTCCCAGAGCAGGTCGGTGACCGTGAACTCCGGGAAGACTTCCGCACCCGCCTCCTCCGCCGTGGTCGCGTGCCAGCGATCGAACGGGGAGCGAAGCACGCTGTACGCGTTGTAAGGATGCTCGGCGAAGCGCATCGAGCGGTAGGTGCCGCCGAGCATCGCGTCCTCGGTCAGCATCAGGTAGCGCTGCTCGATGATCGGGCGCTCCAGCGGCGCGACATCTTCGAAGCCCGGCAGCATCTCCTCGGTCGGCTGCCGGTAGAGGATGCCTCCCCAGACGTTCTTGGACCCCGGGAACTGCCCCCGCTCCAGCACCACGGTCGCCAGCCCCGCGTTGGCCAACTCTCGCGCCGCCGTCACCCCGGCCGGTCCCGCCCCGACCACGATCGCGTCTAGCCGCTCCTCAGCCATGCTCGGTGCTCCTCGTTCCGGGTCCAAGTCGTCGCGCGGGTCTCTCCGCCCCGCTGCCGGGCGTGGGAGAGCAGATCCGGAGTGCATCGTTGAAGGGGAAGGGAAGCAAAAACGAAACCGGGCAAGCCAAGCCCACCGGGTCGAGGGCCGCCCCCTACCCCTGTGCGGCCTTCAGCTCGGCAGTGAGCGCCGGGACGACCTCGAACAGATCCCCGACGATCCCGAAGGAGGCGATCTTGAAGATCGGCGCGTCCGGGTCCCGGTTGATCGCCACAATGTAGTCCGACCCCTGGATCCCGACCAGGTGCTGCACGGCGCCGCTAACCCCAACCGCCATGTACAGGCGCGGCGTCACGGTGCGACCGGTCTGACCGATCTGCTCATGGTGGGGTCGCCAGCCGGCATCCGTCACCGCCCGGGTGGCTCCGACCACGCCGCCGAGGGCCGCGGCCAACTCCTCCACCAACCCGAAGCTTTCCGGCTCCTTGAGCCCCCGGCCGCCGCCAATCACAACCTCGGCGCTCTCCAGATCGGCCGATCCGCCGCCGCCCTGTACGGTCTCCTGCACCCGCACCCGCAGCTCCGCCTCATGGAGCTCGACGGGCACGGCCTCCGCCTCCGGCGCGGTGCGATCGCCCGTGGCTTTCTCGAAGCTGCCGGGATGGACGGTGGCCATCTGCGGCCGGCTACCCGGCATGCGGACAGCGGTTTGCACGCGGCCGCCGAGGATTGGCCGCACCGCGACCAGCCCGCCATCCTCGATCGCCAGTTCCACGCAGTCCGCCGCGAGGCCGACGCCGAGGCGGGCCGCGACCCGAGGCGCGTAGTCGCGGCCGGCGGTGGTCCCAGGCATGAGCACCACCGCCGGGTCAACGTCACGGATCACCTGGGTCAGCACCGCGGTCGCGGCCTCGCTGGTCAAATCGCGCAGCCGTTCGTCATCGGCAACCAGGAGGCGGTCGGCCCCCGCCGCTCCGAGTGACCGTGCCGCGTCGCCAATGTTCGACCCCATTAACAGAACAGCTAGCTTCTGACCCAGCGCGTCCGCCAGCGGACGTCCCGCCCCGACCATCTCGAAGGAGATCGGTCGCAACGCCCCCGCGTTGTCGACCTCCCCGACCACGAGGACTCCGCCGCTCTGCTCCGCCATCACCCTTCCATCTTTCTCACCGGCGCCGGCACGAGATACCCTCCGCCCAGACCCGAACCACCACTGGCCGTCTCGTCAGATGAGCTTCTGCTCCTTGAGCCAGCCGACCAGCTGCTTTGCCGCGTCCGCGGCGGGCACACCCTGGACGATGGTCCCCGTCACCGTCCGCTCGGGCGCGACCGGGTCGCTCCAGGTGATGCGGTCGGCGGCCGGTTCGACGTCTGCCGCGACCTGCTCGATCGGCTTTTTCTTGGCGCCCATGATCCCCTTCAGCGAGGGGTAGCGCGGCTCGTTCAGCCCCGAGATCGCCGTCAGGAGCACGGGGGTGTCGACCTCGAGGATCTGCCGGCCGTCCTCCGTGTCCCGCTGCAGCGTCAGGTGGTGGCCACCTTCGGCGACCTCGACGCTGTTGACGTTGGAGACGAGCGGCAGCCCCAGCAGCTCGGCGACCTGCGGCCCGACGTGGTTGTCCTCGTAGTCGTCGGAGCCCTGCCCGGCCAGCAGGAGATCGAAGGTCATCGCTTGGAGCTGTTTCGCCAGCACCTGCGCCACCGCCAGCGTGTCAAGGGCATTGGGATCCGGCACGGTCACCAGCACGCCGCGGTCGGCGCCCATCGCCAGCGCGCGGGTGATGACGTCCTTCGCGCCGGGTGCCCCAAGGGAGATCACCGTCACCTCGCCGCCGTGCGCTTCCTTGAGCTTGATCGCCTCCTCGATCGCGTAGGCGTCGTAGGAGCTGACCACGTTCTGCCCGCCCATCACGGGCTTGCCGGACGCCCGATCGATCTTGACCGCGTTCATGTCCGGCACTTGCTTGACCAGAACCACGCTGTTCAACGCCATCTACCGCGCACCCCTTCGTGCTTTATCATCGCCGTGGTACCCGATGCCCCGCGCGCCCTCACACGCCGGTGAAGGCCGCCGGTCGCTTCTCCAAGAACGCCCGCATCCCCTCCCGCTGGTCCTCGGTTCCGAAGCTCTCGGCGAAGAGGATCGCCTCCGTCGCCAGGCCCGCGGCCGGGTTGCCCGCGAAGGCGAGCGAGAGCGCGCGCTTGGCCGCCGCGACCGCCCGCGGGCTGTTGGCCGCGATCCGTTGGGCCATCGCCGTCGCCTCCGCCAGCAACGCGTCGGCCGGATAGACCGCGTTGACAAGCCCGATCCGCATCGCCTCGTCCGCGGCCACCCGGCGCCCACTGAAGATCAACTCCGCGGCGCGGCCGGCGCCGACCAGGCGGGGCAGCCGCTGGGTTCCTCCCCACCCGGGCGGGATGCCCAACCCGACCTCGGGTTGGGAGAACTGGGCGCGGTCGGACGCCAGGCGGATGTCGCAGGCGAGCGCCAGCTCACACCCGCCGCCGAAGGCATAGCCGTTGACCGCCGCGATGGTCGGCTGTGGCAGGCCCTCGACCGCCGCCGTCACCGCGTGACCGAGCCGACCGAATTCCAGCGCCTGCGCCTCCGATTTTTCCGCCATCTCCTTGATGTCCGCCCCTGCGGCGAAGGCCTTGTCGCCCGCGCCGGTCAGGATGACGCAGCGGACATCTCGCTCCTCGCGGAGCGCGCGCACCGTACCCAGCAGGCGCTGGAGTTGAACCGTGTTGAAGGCGTTGAGCGCCTGCGGCCGGTTGAGGGTCACCGTCGCGACGCCGCCGGACTGCTCGACGTCAACCGCCACGCTCCCCCTCCTCACCGGCCCCGGCCGCCGCAAGCACATCCCGGTACCGCTTCGCGTTGGCGACGTACCGTCCAGCCGTCGCGGCCGACGCTTCCTGAGCGTCCTGGTCCAGAAGCCGCCGCTCCCGTGCCGGCACGCCCATCACCAGCGCACCGGGCCGGACCTCGCTCCCCTCGGCCACCACCGCCCCGGCCGCGACGATCGCTCGCTCGCCGATGCGGGAGCGGGAAAGGACGATCGAGCCCATCCCGATCGTGGTTCCGTTCCCGACCGTCGTGCCGTGGACGCTGGCCCCGTGGCCAATGGTCACATCATCGCCGACGGTGCAGGGCGCGTTCGCGTCGACATGGATCACCGCCCCATCTTGAACGTTGCTGCGGGCACCGATCCGAACCGGCGCGACATCGCCCCGGATCATGGCCTGGAACCAGACGCTCGAGTCGGCGCCGATCTCGACGTCCCCGACCACCACCGACCCGGGCGCCAGAAAGACATCGGGCGCGATCCGCGGCCATACCCCACCGAACGGCAGCACCAGGGCGCCGTCGGCGCGAGCGACCCGGCCGGCTGCACGCCCCGCGCCGTCCTGGTCCCGCACGGGCGCGTCTCTACTGGCCACCGGGAACTTCGACCACCAGCGCGTCGCCATGCCCGCCGCCGGAGCAGATGGCCGCCAAGCCAAGGCCGCCGCCGCGCCGGCGCAGCTCGTTGACCAACGCGATCACGACCCGGGCGCCGCTCGCGCCGATCGGGTGCCCCAACGCGATGGCGCCGCCGTTGACGTTGACCTTCTCCGGGTCAACCCCCAGCCGCCGCGCCGAGATGATCGGCACGCTTGCGAACGCCTCGTTGATCTCGACGAGGTCGATGTCCTCGACCGTCAGGGCGGCCTTCTTCAGCGCTACCCGGGCGGCCAGCTCCGGCGTGTAGGCCAGGTAGGGCACGTCCCAGGCGGCGGCACCATGGGCGAGGATCGTGGCCGCCGGGGTCATGCCCCGCTCCTTCGCCCAAGCCTCGCTCGCCAGCACCACCGCTGCCGCGCCATCGTTGACCCCAGGCGCGTTGCCCGCCGTGACCGTGCCGTTCGGGTCGAAGACCGGCTTCAAACCGGCCAGCGCCTCGGCGCTCGTGTCCCGCCGCGGCGCCTCGTCCCGGTCGACGATCGCGTCGCCTTTGCGATTCTTGATCTCGACCGGAAAAATCTCCTCGTCGTAGACGCCGCGCTCCTTGGCCGCAAAGTAACGCTGATGGGAGCGGAGCGCCCAGGCGTCCTGCTCCTCCCGGCTCACTTCCTCTTCCGCTGCCACGTTGCCGCCATGGACGCCCATGTGGACGCCGGCCACCGCGCAGGTGAGCCCGTCGCTGACCATCATGTCCTCAAGCACGCCGTCACCCATCCGATAGCCGGTGCGGGCCTTGCGCAGCAGGTAGGGCGCGTTGGACATGCTCTCCATGCCCCCAGCCACCACCACCTCGTGGTCGCCCGCCCGCAACTGCAAATCGGCGGTGGTGATGGCCAGCATCCCCGAGCCGCAGACGCGGTTGACCGTCTCCGAGGTGACGGTCTTGTCCAGGCCGGCGAGGAACGCCGCCTGCCGGGCGGGGATCTGGCCCGCCCCGCCCTGCAGCACCTGCCCCATCACGACGTGGTCGACATCCGCGGGCACGACTCCGCTCCGCTCCATGGCGCATCGGATTGCCAGGCCACCCAGTTCAACGGCGCTCTTGCTTGAGAGGGATCCGTTCAGTTTGCCGAACGGCGTCCGCATCCCGCCGAGGATTACACTCCGGCTCACGATCTCGCTCCTTCCGGTTCTCCCGTGGCGCTCACGGCCGTCCGTCCACGTTCATCGCGTCCGCCCTATCCCAGGGTGCGCATAACAGGTGCCGTGGGACGGTCATCGCTCCTCGACGAACGCACGGCCAGGGCAATTTCTCTCCCCGGCCGTCGCTCGATCGATGGCTTGGACCTCAACCAAAGGCGAGGGGTCGACCTAGCCCGCCGCCAAGATCGCGTCCGGCACTTCGAACCCAACCGCCGCCGGCTGCGGGCGACGCAGTGGCTTGTCCTGCCGGTACCCAAGCGCGTACTCCGCCTGGAGGATCGTGTGGATCTCCCGGGTGCCCTCGTAGATCACCGCCCCGCGAGCGTTGCGCCAGTACCGCTCTACCGGATACTCGCTCGAGAACCCGTAGGAGCCATGGACCTGGATCGCGTCGTCGGCCGACTTCAGCGCCACGTCGCAGGCGTGCCACTTCATCAAGGAGGTCTCACGGGTGTTGCGGACGCCCCGGTTCTTCAACTCTGCCGCCTGCATCGTCAGCAGCCGGGAGGTCTCGTAGCCCCTGACCATGTTGGCGATCATCTGCTGGACAAGCTGCAACTTGCCGATCGGGGCCCCAAACGCGTGCCGATCGTTGCCGTACCGGACGCTGGCGTCCAGGCTGGCCCTGGTCAGTCCGCAGGCGCCAGCTCCAACGGTGAAGCGGCCCTGGTCGATGCAGCTCATCGCGATCTTGAAGCCCTCGCCCTCCTCGCCGATCCGGTTCTCGATCGGGACGCGGACGTTGTTGAAAGCCAGCTCGCCGGTGTTACCGGCGCGGACGCCGAGCTTGCCCTTGATCGAGCCGGTGGTGAACCCCTCCATGCCTCGCTCAAGGACAAAGGCGGTCAGGCCCTGATGCTTCTTGGCCCGGTCGACGCTGGCGAAGACCAGGAAGTGGTCGGCCACGTCGGCGAGGGAGATCCACATCTTGGCGCCGTTCAGCAGGTAGCTGTCACCGTCCCGCACCGCGACCGTTTCAATCGAGCCAGCGTCGGAGCCGGCGTTCGGCTCGGTCAGGCCGAAGGTGGCGATCTTCTCGCCCTGGGCCTGCGGAACGAGCCAGCGCTGCTTCTGCTCCTCCGTCGCCCACTGGAGCAGGGCCAGGCTGTTGAGCCCGACGTGGACGCTCATGATTACGCGCAGGAAGGTGTCGACGTACTCCAGCTCCTCGCAGGCCAACGCCAGGCTGACATAGTCAAAACCGGAGCCACCGTACTGCTCGGGGATTGGCAGGCCGAGAATGCCCAGCTCCCCCATCTTGGTCAGGACCTCGCGGTGGAATTCGCCCTTCGCGTCCCACTCCTGGATGTACGGGGCCACCTCCCGCGAGGCGAACTCCCGCACCGTGTCCCGGACCTGAACCTGCTCCTCGGTCAGCTCGAAGTTCATCTCGCCCCGTACCCTTCGCCGTTCGGCGCCGATGGCCCCCCGGCCGCCCGTCCGCGTGTCAATGAGCACGATAATCCATCAAGTATAGGTGAGCCCGTGGAGCCGTCACAAGCGCGGACGTAGATACAAAACTGGCGCCACGCACCACCCAGACGGGTGTCCGAACCCTATATTGGCCGAATCAGCCGCCTTGCTCCTAATCCTCTTGATGAGGAGGCAAGCCACCAGGAAAGCGCCGCGGACCCCGGACGAGGTCGCCGCTGACGATCCGCTCGACGCTCCCATTTACTTCCAGCAGCAGTGCCCCTCGATCGTCGATACCGCGGAGCACGCCCGGCCGGCGGCGATTGGCCACCTCGATGACCACCGCCTCCCCGATGAGGGCGGCGCGCTCCCGCCACGCCGCGAGCGCCAGCGTCCCCCCATCGGTCAGCCAGGCGCCGTAGACGGCGTCTAGGCGGTCGAGGGCGGCATGTAGCAGAACGTCGCGATCCTGGGCGGATCCTGTCACGGCCGCGAGACTGGTGGCACCCGGCGGAAGATCCTCCGGATGGACGTTGACGTTGACGCCGACGCCAAGGATGGCCCGGGTCACCTCACCTGGCATGGCCCTCACCCTCAGCAGGATGCCGCCCACCTTTCGGTCGCCGATCCAGAGGTCATTCGGCCATTTGAGCCGGACGGGTTGGGTGGCCCCGATCACCTCCTCGATCGCCTCCGCCACGGCAACACCGGCGGCGAGCGGGAGCGTGCCAAGTCCTTCTCCCTGGACCGGAGGGTGCAGCACCACGGACAGCAGGAGGCTCGTTCCATTCGGTGCCTGCCAGGACCGGCCGGACCGCCCTATGCCCGCCTCCTGGTACTCGGCAACGACAACCGTTCCCTCGGGCGCGCCGGCATCCGCAAGCAGCGCCGCTTCCTCCATGGTGCTGCTCACGATCTCCCGCCGCACCAAGCGCCGCCCGACGACCCTGGTGTTCACCGTCGCTCCGCGTCCCCATCAAGACCGTCGGCCGGGCGCTGACGGAACTCCGGGTTGGTCCCATCACCCTCCTCTTGGTCGGGTGGCTGCACCTTCGTAACCCGGAGCCGGCGGACCCGATGGCGCTCCACGGTCAGAATCTCCACCTCGACGCCCTCCGCCGCGAACCGATCCCCTTCCCGTGGCAGACGGCCCAAGTGGGTCTGGACGAATCCTCCCAGGGTGTCATAGTCGGCATCCGGGGCGAAGGTGACATCCAGCGCATCCTCGACATCCTCTAGCGCCAGACGCCCATCCGCAACGAGTTCCGAGGGTCCGACTAACTCGAACAGCGGCGTCTCCACGTCGTACTCGTCCTGGATCTCCCCGACGATCTCCTCCAGGATGTCCTCGATCGTCACTAACCCGGCTGTGCCGCCGTACTCGTCCGCGACGATCGCGATATGCACCTTCGCCCGCTGCAACTCCTTCAGGAGATCATCGATCCGCTTGGACTCCGGCACGACATACGGCGGCCGGATCAGACTGGCGAGCGGGAGCGCCTCCGTCGGCCCCATGACAAAGGGCAGGAGGTCCTTAGCGTAGAGCACGCCGAGGATTTGATCGATAGACTCCTGGTAGACGGGCAACCGGGAGTGACCCGCGCCGACGATCGTCTCAATCAACTCCGCCGGTGGGACGGAGCGATCGACGGCGACGATATCGACCCGGGGAACCATGATCTCCCGAACGGTGATCTCCTCTAGATGGAGGATTCCGTCGATCATCTCCCGCTCGTCGGCCTCGATGATGCCGTCGTCCTGGTCAGACAACGTGATGGTCCGAAGCTCTTCCTCACTGCCGGACGGCGGAAAAGGCTCGGCGGGTGCTGGCAAGAGCCGGGCAAGCAGGTTCGTCACCCCCTCGACGACGAGCGTCAAGGGCCGAACGAGGAGATCCAGGGCGCCGGCCAGCCACACGAGTAGACCGAGAGAGCGATCGGGGCGATAGCGCGCGATCGCCCTGGGAACAGCTAGGCCCAGCAACAGGAAGCCCAGAACGGCGGCAAGCAGCGTCAGGGCTCGCCCAAAGCCACCGATCTCTCGCTGAAGCGCGGTGGTGAGGAAGTTGGTCGCAATCACCACGGCGAGCACTTGGACGAGGAGTAACGACGCCGCGAGGGAGCGGCGCGGATCGAGCAACGCCCGCACCGATCTCGACTCCGATTCCTCGTCGGCGATCTGGCGCAGGCGTTGCCGGCTGATCAGCCCAGTCATCGTCTCGACGGTCGCCGCCATCGCGAGCACGATGAGCGCTGCCGTTGCCAGGAGAAGCTCGCCCAGAGAGTCGCCACTCACCGCCAACCATCCCTTCGATCACGCGCGACCATTCGCCGGGGGAGCGGGATGATAAGTTGGCAGAGTCTGACCGAGGTGACGGAGCGCTCGCTCCGCCCGGTACGTTCGCTGGCCTCGCCTCGTGGTTCCACCGGCATCGACCTACGCTGGTGCGACCGTCCGATCAGGTGAACAACACGCTGATACTGAGGTCCTTATGAATCCGCATGATGGCCTCCGCGAGCAACGGCGCCACCGTGATGGTCTCAATCTGGTCCGTGGGCATGTCTGCGGGCAGTGGCAAGGTGTCGGCAACGCAGAGCCGCGAGATCGGCGAATCCACAATCACCTTCAACGCCTTGCCGGCGAAGACGCCGTGGGTCGCCGCGGCCCGGACCTCGGTGGCGCCGCGTTCCTTCAGCAACCGTGCCGCCAGGCCGAGGGTGCCACCCGTCGAGATCATGTCGTCAACGATCACTGCCGTCTTACCCGCGACATCACCCACCATCTCCAACGCCTCGGAGACATCGGCGCCGGGGTGACGTTTGGAGATGATCGCGAGGTCACCGCCCGTCCGCTCCCGGAAATCCTCCGCCCGCGCCACGCCCCCGGCATCGGGACTCACGACGACTGCCCCGTCAGCCACTTCCTGACGGAAGCGCCGTGCCAAGAGCGGTGTCGCCCGAAGGTGGTCCACGGGGATGTCGAAAAATCCTTCGATCGCCGGGGCGTGAAGATCAATAGTCAGGACGCGGTGGGCTCCAGCCGTGCAGATCAGGTTAGCCACGAGCTTGGCGGAGATCGGCTCGCGGCCGGAGGTCTTCTTCTCCTGCTTGGCGTACCCATAGTAGGGGATCACGGCGGTAATCCGCGCCGCGGATGCCCTCCGCAACGCGTCAATCATCAGCAGCAGTTCCATCAGATGGTGATCGTAGGGGTTGCAGATGGACTGGATGATGAAGACATCGGAGCCGCGAACATTCTCCTCCAGCTTGACCCGCGTCTCGCCGTTCTCGAAGGTGCCGACCAGCGCCCGCCCGAGCGGCGCCTCCAACTCGGCCATGATGTCGGCCGCCAGGCGTGGATGAGAGTTGCCCGCGAACACCTGAAGCCGCCCGTCCATCTATTCCCCGTCCTCATTGGTCTGCGGCGCGGCATGCTCCACGTCGGGTTGGACCGGTGCGGCCTGGTCCGACGGGATGGAATTTTTTTGGGCAACACGGCGGGGCACCACACGGGCCGGAACTCCCACCACCGTCGCCCCGTCCGGCACATCGCGCGTCACCACGGCGCCAGCACCCGTCCGGGCTGCCGTCCCGATCCGAACGGGAGCAACCAGCACCGAGTCGCTTCCGATGAACGCGTCGGCGCCGATCTCGGTGCGGTGCTTGGCGAACCCATCGTAGTTGGCCGTGATCGTGCCGGCTCCAACATTGGTGCCGGCGCCCACCTCGGTGTCCCCAACGTAGCTGACGTGCCCCACCTTCACTCCCTCACGTAGCACGGCATTCTTCAATTCAGCGTAATTCCCGACGTGTACCCCCGGCCCAACCTCCGTGCCGCCACGAAGGTGAGCGTAGGGTCCCACGTCCGAGCCGTCGCCGAGGGACGAATCCACCAGCGTCGACGCACGGACGACCGCGTCGTTCCCAATGCGAGCGCTGTCGAGCGTCGCGTGGGGACCGATGGTGCAGCGGGCACCCACACGCGTCCCGGCGAGAAGGGTCGTGAACGGGAGGAGTGTCGTGTCGAGTCCGACCTCGACGTCCTCGTCCACGAAGATCGTCTCAGGACCGACGAGTGTCACACCACCGAGCATCAGCCGCGACCGGATGCGCCGCCGCGCCTCTGCGTCGGCGGCCGCGAGTTGCACGCGATCATTGACGCCAAGAGCTACGGCCGGATCGGCAAGGACCGTCGCCACCGGCCACTCCCCGTTCCCCTTCGCCCCCTCCGCGACGGCGATCTCAACAAGGTCGGTCAGGTAATACTCGCCCGTCGCCGGGCTGGGTTGAAGCGTCTGGAGCGCATCGCGCGCCCAGCTCGCCTCCAGCACCATCATCCCGCTGTTGATCTCCGTCGGTCCCACCCGTGCCTCGGGCGTGTCGTCCGCGCGCTCGACGATCCGGACCGGTCGGCCGTCGCTGTCTCGTCCGATCCGCCCGTAGCTGCCCGGCTCCGGCAGGAGGCAGGTGAGCACGGTGACCCGCGCTCGCGCTTCGAGCGCCCCATCGACCAAACGGCTCACGGTGGCGGCATCAAGAAGCGGGTGATCGGCGTAGAGGACCAGGATCCAGGCGGCGTCCCCGCTGGCTGCCAACGCACAGCGAACCGCGTCCCCGGTCCCTCGGGGAGGATCCTGGATGACGGAATCGACATCCAGCCCCGCGCGCTCGGCGAGGTCTGCCGTTCCCGATCCCACCACAAGGGCCACACGCGCCGGCTGGGCGGCACGTCCCGCCGCCAGGACACGCGACACCATGGGGACGCCCGCTACCGGATGGAGCGGTTTGGGCAGCGCGGAGCGCATCCTGGTGCCCTGACCCGCAGCGAGGACGACTAGCGCGATAGGCGCTCTTTGGTTGGGCGACGACTCTTCGGGATGAGTGTTCGTCACGCTCACCTAGTGAGACGTTGGGGCATGTGATCCGCCACTCGGTGACGGACATCGCGTGTGAGCAGCCTAGGGCGCGTGAGGGGATGAAGGGCGGCTGCAACTGATGGCTGGCGGGCCAGGATTCGAACCTGGAACAAAGGTTCCAAAGACCCTTGTGATACCATTTCACCACCCGCCATCGAACATCTCCACTCAGGTCCATGCTACGCATCGCCCGTTCGGGCTGTCAAGGCGAACCGCAGCCGATCCGGTTCTCCGTCCGCGGGGTAGGCAGGCCACCGCCCGAGTATCATTCCCCGGCACCGGCCAGAAGGGCCGGTCTCCTCCTCGACCCTGCCTGCTACACTGCGGGAGTTGCCCCTGGCGTCGACCCCGCCTCGTATCCCCTCAGCTGCTGGTAGAGCGCGACCTGGTCCGGCGTGAGCACCTTCGCAGTCTGAAGGTGGGCCACCAGGTGCGCCGCGACCAACTCTCCCTCCAACCGGCTCACCTCTGCGACCTGACCAGGCAAGGTCTCCTCCGTGAGTGAACCTGCCCGGAAAGCCTCTTCCAACGCCTGCAGGGCAGCCAGATACCGCTCCCCGGCCGGGATCACGGCCCCTCGCATCTCGTCGGCGATCTGTTGCACGCTCATCCGCTGCTCCTGAGAGAGCCCAAGTTGTGTTGCGAGGTCGAGGACATGGCGAGGGCCAGGAACTCCGTTTAACTCTGCGGGCAGCGCAAAGCCGGCTCCCTCGCCGCGCTGGATCTGGGCGACCTCCTCGGGTATGAGGGACCGGATGACGGCCGCCGGGTCGTAACGGTCCGCGTACGGTGAGTCGGAAACCGGACTGGCGGCGTTGTGACCGGCGTGGCCCTGACCGGACGGGGTGCCCTCCTGGGCGGTTGCGGCAAAAAAGCCGGCAACACCGCCGAACAGACCGGCCGCGACCACGAGGACGACGAGGATTCGACGCATCGCACACCTCTGCCTAGAACCAGCCATCTCGCGATGCTGCCGGCAGCGCTACCTGTGAGCCGTGCTGCACTCCCAGGAATGCTTGTCAGACCCCGAGGGCGTCCTTGACTTTGTCGAAGAACCCGCGGTGAGTGTGCTGCTGCGTGACCTCACTGCCGAGCGTGCCGGCGAGGCGCTCAAAGAGGTCCCGCTGCTCCGGGGTCAACTCCTTCGGAGTGATGACCTGAACGGTCACTATCTGGTCACCCCGGTCTCCCCCGCGCAGGTCCGGCACACCCTTGCCGCGCAGCCGGAATTGTTGCCCGGACTGGGTGCCGGCAGGAATACGGAACTCAACCGGACCATCAATCGTGGCGATCTCGATCTCGTCCCCGAGCGCCGCCTGGGCAACGTTGATGCCAATCTGGAGTTGAATCGTCTTGTTCTGCCGTGAAAAGAGCGGATGAGGCGCGATCTGGACCTTGACGAAGAGGTTGCCCGGTGCGCCGCCCTGCGGCCCTGCCTCTCCCTGGCCCGTCAACCGGAGGGTCGCCGCCTCGTCGATGCCGGCCGGGATCGTCACCGTCACTGTCCGCGCCCGGCTGACGCGGCCCCGGCCCCGGCAGTTCGGGCATGGATCCGTGATTTGCACACCCTCGCCGCGGCAGGCGGAACACGGGGCGGCCGTCATAAATTGCCCGAGGATCGTCTGCTGAACCCGCCGGACTTCACCACTGCCACCACAGGTCGAGCAGCGCGGGGGTGTCTGCCCGTCCTTCATCCGGGTGCCGTTGCAGACTTCGCAGGTTTCGAGGCGCGTCAGTTCAACGTCCTTCTCGACCCCGAAGACCGCCTCCTCGAAGGTCAGACGGACCGTTACCTGAAGGTCCGCACCACGCACGGGAGCACTGCGCTGCCGCTGGCCGGTCTGTGCCCCGCCGAAGAAGCTCTCGAAAAGATCGCCGAACGGCGAGCCGCCGAAGCCGAATGGATCGGCGCCTCCACCCATACCGTTAGCCGCATGACCGAACCGATCGTAGGCGGCGCGGCGGTCCGGATCGGACAACACCTCGTGCGCCTCGTTGATCTCCTTGAACCGCTCCTCCGCCCCGTTCTCGCGGTTCACGTCCGGGTGGTGCTTGCGGGCTAGGGAGCGGTAGGCGCGCCGGATCTCCTCGACCGAGGCGCTCCGCTCGACACCGAGGACCTCGTAGTAGTCGCGTTTGTCGGTCATCGTATCCTGTGGCGTAGCGATCGATTGTCGGTAGCAGCGGTGCCGTGGCACACGAAGACATCGTGCCGGGCACTCACCGCGCAGGGGTCAAACGGCGGGAGGACGAGCGTGACTTCACCAAGTATAGCGAGGGGTCATGGAGCGTCAAGCGGCGTTAGCACTCGCGAGGCAGGAGTGCCAACCCCCGTAAACCCCTGCCATGTCGTCCATGTCATTCGCTGGCGCCGCAACCGTCCGCTGGCGCGTCTCGGAAACCGAAGCAAGGTCTTGTGATCGCAGGAGATCGCATCCGCCTTCGCCCGCTTCGGGACAGTGACCTGCCGCTGCTCCGGGCCTGGTTCGACGACCCTGAAGTGATGCGGTTCTGGGGGATGACGAGCAATCCCGTCGTCGATCAGCGGTTCGCGGAAGATCTGGTCGGACGGTTTGCTCGCTTCGAGGTGGCCGGCTACTTCGCCATCGACCTCCCTGACGGCACGACCATCGGCCGCGTGGAGTTCGAGCGGCTCAGCACCGAAACCCGCTCAGCGGAGGTGATGATCCTGATCGGGGATCGCTCCGCCTGGGGCAAGGGTTACGGCACCGACGCGATGACGGCGCTGCTCCGGTACCTTTTCCACACGCGCAACCTGCACCGCGTGTCGCTCACGGTGCTCGCATGGAACCGCCGCGCCATCCGCTCCTACAAGAAGGTCGGATTCACGGTCGAGGGCACCCTCCGCGACGACCTCTACTTCGACGGCCGTTACCACGACCAACTGGTGATGGGCATCCTCCACCACGAGTTCGACGCCCGCTGGCCGCTCCTCAGGACGGCAGCGAGCGATACATCCGGTCCGGGATCGACCGCTCCGGCGTAGTGGTCCACCAATGCCCGGCACGTATACTTGGCTGTAAGTGGCTATCTCGCACGGCGACCAAGCGCTGCCTGCAGATTGCCTGTGCCCCTTGGAGGTCGCAATGGTGTTCCGTTCACTGGGCCTCAAACGCCCAAAGGTCGCTCCCGAGCTGGCGGAGCGCACCCCCCCAGGTCAGTACCTCACTGAGCGGTGGCCCGTCCTCCACTACGGATCGATCCCGTCATTCAACCCCGCGACCTGGGATTTCCGCGTCTTCGGCCTGGTGGACCGCCCCCTGCGTTTCACCTGGGATGAGTTCATCGCGCTGCCACGGACGACCGTCCATGCCGACA
The DNA here is from genome assembly GCA_016781925.1 of Sphaerobacteraceae bacterium. GTDB lineage: Bacteria > Chloroflexota > Chloroflexia > Thermomicrobiales > UBA6265 > LC2-1. The sequence goes on from JADDPH010000045.1 coordinate 15,427, forward strand.
TGCACTGCGTGACCCGGTGGAGCAAGCTGGACAACGACTGGGAGGGGGTCTCCGCTCGCCACATCATGGAGTTGGCCGGGGTTCAGCCGGATGCCAAATTCGTGCTCTTTCACTCCGACGGCGGCTACACGGCCAACATTCCGATGGAAGCGTTCGACGACGAGGACGTGCTCTTCGCGGTGAAGCACAACGGCGAGGAGTTGACGCCGGAGCACGGCTACCCGCTGCGTTCTGTCATCCCGAAGCGGTACGCCTGGAAGAGCGCGAAGTGGATCCGCGGGGTCGAGTTCATGAGGGAGGACCGACTCGGCTTCTGGGAGAAGTACGGCTACAACAACAACGCCGATCCGTGGCAGGAAGAGCGCTTCGCCGAGTAGGCATCAGTGGTCCGGCCGAGCCAGCGAAAGCGGCGGTTGTCGATCATCCTCGTCCGTTGGCTCACGAACGGTCTACACCCGCGGCGGGGCGGACGGGCGCGGAGGTGGCTGATCTCCCTCCGCACGGAGGTCGATGATCAGACCGGCCTTCTGCAGGGCGGTGCGGCAGTACCACGGGGCGGCCAGGGAGACATAGATGCGGCCCTCCAGGTCGTCAATGAGCGGCTGCGGGATCCCACTCGCGCCATGAGCAGCCCCCGCAAGGGCACCGGCAATGGCTCCAATAGTGTCCGTGTCACCACCCGCATTGATGGCCGCGAACACGGCATCCTCGAACACCTCAGCGGTCATGGCCGCGTAGAAACCGGCGGCCACGCTCTCCCGCGCCGGGTTTCCGTTTCCGAGCGCTGAGATAGCCTGGCCAACTGGCGTAGCGTCCGCTCGCAGCTCCCCCACGCGGGCGAGGGCATCGGCCAGTTCCCCACCCCCGAGAAAATGCGCGGTCTCCTCAGCCCAGCGATCTGGCGGCAGGTCACCACGGACCGCCAGATTAACCCCATAGGCAACGGCGGTCGTGCCGGCAATCGCAGCCGGGCTGCCATGCGTCAAGCGGGTGACACGCTCCGCGTCGTAGCGCAGGCCGGCATCATCAAAGCGGCCAACCGCGTAAAGCAAGCCGATCGGCACGCCGCGTGTCGCCACATCTCCGGTTGCCGGGCCGTCCTCGTCCAGGGCCACCGTAAAGTGACGGGAGGTCTCCGCCTCGGCGAGGGTCGCCAGGGTGTCAGCGGACATCCATCGCCGGGATTCACCGCGCAGCAGGAAGAGGAGCCGGGCACCGATGTTGTCAGGGTCGAGCGCTCCCCGGTTGGTTGTGAGTGACTCGACGATGCTGAGGGCGAACTCGGACTCGTCGGTAAACTCCCCGGCCTTGATCTCCGCGCCGTCCGGAAAAACGCGGGGGTGGTAGCCATCAAGGCGACCGAACGTTTCCACGATCCGTTCCTGACTCCACCCCTCGACCGGCATTCCAAGTGCATCACCTATTGCCAGCCCGAGGAGGCAGCCAAGAAATTTGTCCTCGGTGGCCCGGTAGCCAGTCGGCGCGGTGGATGGCAGGTTCACAGAACTAACCTCCATGTGTCAGCGCGATGCTGCGGCGAACCGTACGG
>JADDPH010000076.1 GCA_016781925.1 Sphaerobacteraceae bacterium
GCTTGCAGGCGTTGCGACAACCCGAGGCGCCGCGCTGGAAGCGGCCCGTCTGTTCGGGGCAGCCGACGCGCTGCGGAACACAATCGGAGTCCCAATTCCACCGGCCTATAGACCTGAGTACGACCATCACGTAACGACTGCCCGCACGATCGAACACGAGATCTTCTTCGGCGCCGCATGGGAAGAGGGCCGGGCACTGAGCGTAGACCAGGCCGTCTCGGAGGCACTGGTTTCCTCTGTTCCCATGCCAGAGGGCGCGTCAACAGAGGATTAACACCTAAAGAACTATTTCGTCCTCGGCTATTTCGTCCGCGGCATCTTGCGCGAGGACCGGACCCCCGCTATCCTCCGCGCACTCTCGGGAATGATGGTGGACGCAGCGGCCGAGGGCGGTACGCTGGGCAACGGGCGGGCGCGTACGCTGGAGCCGGAGATGAGGACCAGGATGGACCGGCTGACCCCGCCTCAAGCCGCTGAGCCCGGCTCGACCGGACCCGAACTCGCGGCACTTGACGCGCCAACGGCGGCCGCGGTCGTCGAACTGGTCGGGGTGACGAAGGGGTTCGGGGCGGTTCAGGCGCTGCGGGGCGTGGACCTAGCGCTCTACCCGGGCGAGGTCCACGCCCTGGTGGGGGAGAACGGGGCCGGCAAGTCGACCCTGGTCAAGATGCTAGCAGGGGTCCACCGCCCGGACAGCGGCATCCTCCGCGTCGGCGGCGTCGAGACCGTCTTTCACGGTCCGCTCGATGCACGCAACCAGGGCGTCGCGGTGATCCACCAGCACCCGACCCTCTTCCCGGACCTGGATGTCGCCGAGAACGTCTTTATGGGGCGCCAGCCCCGAGACCGGACTGGCCGCGTTGATTGGCGGACGATGTACCGGGAGGTCGAGCGGCTGCTGGGCACGCTCGGGGTCCGGATCGGCGTTCGTACGCCCGTCAAGGCCCTCTCGGTGGCCGACCAGCAGCTGGTCGAGATCGCCAAGGCGCTCTCGCTCAACGCCCGCGTTCTGGTGATGGACGAGCCGACGGCCTCCCTCTCCGCTCGCGAGGTGGACCGGCTTTTCGCCATCGTGCGGCAACTCCGGGCGCAGGGTGTCGCCATCCTGTTCGTCAGCCACCGGTTAGAGGAGATCTTCGCCCTCTCGGACCGGATTACGGTCTTCCGGGACGGCGCCCATGTGATCACGGCGCCCGCGGCCGAGTTGACGACCGAGGCGACCATCCGCCACATAGTCGGCCGCAAGCTGGAGGCGCTCTTCCCGAAGGAGCATGCCGAGATCGGCCAGGTGGTGCTGGAGGTGCGGGGGCTGACCCGGACCGGGGTGTTTCGCGACGTCGGGTTCCGGCTGCGGCGGGGCGAGATTCTGGGGTTCTTCGGGCTGGTCGGCGCGGGCCGGACGGAGGTCGCCCGGGTCCTTTTCGGTGCGGACCGGGCGGACAGGGGCGAGATCCGGCTGGACGGGCACCCGGTGGTCATTGACTCGCCGCTGATGGCGCTGCGCCACGGAATCGGCTACGTGCCAGAGGACCGACACGGGCAGGGGCTGGTGCTGGACTTTCCGATCTCCGCCAACGTGACGCTGCCGATTCTGGCTCGGGTCAGCCGTCTCGGGCTGCTGGACCGCCGGCGGGAGCGGGAGATCGCAGCCGATTTCGTGAAAAGGCTCCAGGTGAAGGCGGCGGGGCTGGATGCGCCGGCAACCTCCCTCTCCGGCGGCAATCAACAGAAGGTGGTGCTGGCCAAGTGGCTGGCGACCGACCCGAAGGTGCTCATCCTCGACGAGCCGACCCGCGGCATCGACATCGGAACCAAGGCGGAGGTGCACCGGATCGTCTCCCACCTGGCGACCCAGGGGATGGCAATCATCCTGATCTCCAGCGAGCTGCCGGAGGTGCTCGCGATGGCGGACCGGGTCGTGGTGATGCACGAGGGCCGGGTGACCGGGGAGTTCGGGCGCGCGGAGGCGAACCAGGAAAACGTGATGTTCGCGGCGACCGGGCAGACGGCCGCGCCGGTGGGATCAGGGGTGGGGGGGAATGGCCTCGCCTAGCCGGGCGCTGGAGCCCACCCGTACGGGAGCCCAGCTCCGCGCCGACCGCCTCGTCGGGCTCGTCGGCCGCGTGCGGGAGTTGGGGCTGCTGATCGCCCTGGCGGCGATCGTGGCGGTGGTCGGGGCGCAGCAGTCGCGGTTCCTGACCGCGAGCAACGCCCGCCAGATCCTGCTCGCGGTCTCGATCCTGGCCATCCTCGCGGTTGGGCAGACCCTGGTGGTGCTGACCCGGAACGTGGATCTCTCGGTGGCCTCGATGGTGGGGCTGGTGGCCTACGTCGCCGGGAGCATCCTGCGCGACAACCCCGGGTTCAGTGTGCCGCTTGTGGTGCTGATCGGCTGTGCGCTGGGGATGGGGCTGGGCGCGGTCAACGGCGCGCTCGTCACCGTGGGGCGGGTGCCGGCCATCGTCGCGACGCTGGGGACGCTTTATGTCTTCCGCGGGGTCGACTACTGGATCGCCAGCGGCAAGCAGGTGGTCGTCGCCGACGTGCCTCAATCGTACCGCGACATCGCGATGACCCGGGTGAGCGGGGTGCCGACGCCGATCATCTTCGCCGCGGTCATCGCCCTCCTGGTCGCCTACGCCCTCCGCTACACCCGGGTCGGCCGCCAACTCTACGCGATCGGCAGCAACCCCGACGCGGCGCGGCTAGCCGGCATTCGGAGCGGGCGGCTGGTCTTCGGCGCCTTCGTCGCCTCGGGGCTGCTGGCCGGGATCGGCGGGATCCTGTGGGGGTCGCGGTTCGGGGCGATCGACGCCCGCGCCGCTTCCGGCTACGAGCTTCAAGTGGTGGCCGCGGTGGTGGTCGGCGGGGTGAACATCTTCGGCGGCTCCGGAACGGTGATGGGCGCGGTGCTCGGCGCGGTACTGCTGGGCACCATTGCCAACGCCCTCACGATCCTCCGCCTCAACCCGTTCTGGCTCCAGGCCATCTCGGGCGGGGCGATCCTGGTCGCGGTCACGATCGACCTCCTAATCACGCACCGCTTGCAGCGGGCGTTGATCGCCCGGAGACACCGGTGAACGCGCGGACTAGGCTCGCCTCGCTGGCGCGGTGGGAAACGCTGCTGGTGCTACTGCTGATCGGCACCCTGATCTGGGGGACCGCCCGATCGCCCTACTTCTGGCAGGGCAGCAACTTCTCGGTCGCCACCAGCACCTTCATGGAGCGGGCGATCATGGCCCTGCCCATGACGCTCGTGATCATCTCCGGGGAGATCGACCTCTCGGTTGCCTCTATCCTCGGGCTGTCGAGCGCCATCCTCGGGGTGAGCTGGGAGGCCGGTTTTCCGCTCTGGTTCTGCATCGTGCTGGCGCTGCTCACCGGTGCCGCGGCGGGGCTCGTCAACGGGCTGCTGGTGACAAAAGTCGGGCTGCCGTCGCTGGTGGTCACCCTCGGCACGCTGGCGCTCTACCGCGGCCTTGCCTATGTGGTGCTCAACCAGCAGGCAATCAGCGACTACCCCCCGGCGTTTACCAGGTTCGGCTACGGCAACGTCAACGGCACCCAGATCCCCTGGTCGATGTTGCTGTTCCTGGCCCTTCTCGCCGTCTTTGCGGTGATCCTGCACCGGAGCTGGGTGGGCCGGCAGATCTACGCCGCCGGGCTGAACCAGGAAGCGGCACGCTTCGCCGCGGTGCAGGTCGCGCGGATCAAGATCTGGCTCTACGTCGCGTCCGGGACCATGGCGGCGGTGGCCGGGATCGTCTTCACGGCCCGCATCTCCAGCAGCCGGGCCGACAACGCGGTCGGCTTCGAGCTGGACGTGATCGCGGCGGTCCTGCTCGGCGGGGTCAGCATCTTCGGCGGCCGGGGCACGCTGCTCGGCGTACTCCTCTCGCTGGCCGTCGTCGCGACGCTGCGCAACGCCCTGGCGATCACCAACGTCGGACCGGAGATCCAGGGAATCGCCGTCGGCGGTCTCCTGATCCTCTCGGTCCTGGGTCCCAACATCGCGCGGAGCCTTTCTCGGGGCCGCTCCCGCCCGATCGCCGGCACCCGCGGCCTGCGACCGGAGCCGGAACCTGGCCGGTGACCGACGAAGCGGCTGGAGAAAGGAGGAGGGTGGGAAAGCGGGAGCGGGAGACGTGGAGCCGCAAGGTCGCGATCGTTCCAAACGGACGTTCGGTGCGGATGAGGAGGAACGGGTGAAGACGCGTGTCATGATGCTCCGTCTGCTAATGGTCTTCGCGCTGGCGGTCGTCACCGTCGGGGCGGTTGGGGTCCGAGGTTCGGGGATGGCGCTGGCTCAGGACAACATGTCCTGCGCGGGCGAGCCGATCGGCGGCGACGCGGCAGCGGCCAGCCCCGAGGCGGGCGCAAGTCCCACGGCCGGGATGGACATGGGCATGGGCAGCCCCATGGCGGGGATGGAGATGGGGACCCCTGCCGCCGGTGGCGGCGGTGACCTGAACATCGCCTTCCTGCCGAAGGACGTGGTCAACCCCTACTTCGGCACCGCCGCCCAGGGCGGACAGGGGGCCGCCGCCGAGCTTGGCGGCCAGTTCCAGCAGGTCGGCCCGCAGACCTCCAACGCGGCGGAGCAGGTCACCTACATCCAGACCCTGACCCAGCAGCAGGTCGGCGCGATCGCCGTCTCCGCCAACGACCCGAACGCGCTGGCGCAGTCCCTCAAGGACGCGATGGCCCAGGGCATCAAGGTCGTCAGCTTCGACTCCGATGTCGCACCGGACGCCCGCCAGATCTTCGTGAACCAGGCCAACGCGGAGCAGATCGGGCGGATCGAGGTCCAGATCATGGGCCGGCTGCTCAACTGCCAGGGCGAGATCGCGATCCTCTCGGCCGCAAGCACGATGACCAACCAGAACACCTGGATCTCGTTCATGGAGGACGAGCTGTCCAAGCCGGGCTACGAGAACATGACGCTGGTCGAGACCGCCTACGGCGACGACGACCCGCAGATCAGCTACGACAAGACCGTCGAACTGCTGACGGCCTACCCGGACCTGAAGGGGATCATCTCCCCGACCACGGTTGGGATCACCGCCGCGGCGCAGGCGCTGGAGGCGGAGGGCCGCGGCGGCGACGTCCAGCTGACCGGGCTCGGCACGCCGAACCAGATGCGGGCCTACGTCAAGAGCGGCACCGTCAAGGAGTTCGCGCTCTGGAACCCGGCCGATCTCGGCTACCTGGCCTACTACGCGGCCACCCGGCTGATCACCGGTGAGATCACGGGAGCCGAGGGCGAAACGTTCGAGGCGGGCCGGCTGGGCTCCTACACCGTCGGCGCGAACGGCGAAGTCCTCCTCGGCCCACCCTTCATCTTCAACGCCGAGAACATCGACCAGTTCGACTTCTAGCGCGACGGGAGTTGGGGAGTCGAGCGAGTCGAGCCGGTCGAGCCGGTCGAGGAGAAGACCGTCACCCCCAACCCCCTCTCCCGATGCACGGGAGAGGGGGCCAGCGGCAGACGTCATGGGGTGGTTCTGACCCGCTCGACTCCCCGACCCGCTCGACAAGCTCGACTCCTCAACTCCTCGACTCCGTCGGAGGCTTCCCGTGACCGAAGGCGCCCGTGTGTGGCTGATCCCGGACGGCTATCTGCCTGCCCGCAGCAGCGGCGACCAGGTCAGCCACGAGGCGATCTGCTTTCTGAACACCGGCGCGGAGGAGGCCCACGTCATGATCGCCTTCTACTTCGAGGATCGGGATCCGATCAAGGACGTGCGGGTGGTTGTCGGCGCCGAGCGGACCCTGCACCTGCGCACGGACGTCCCGGCCGCATTGGGCGGCGCCGAGATTCCCCATGGCCTCCCCTACGCCATCAGGGTGGAGAGCGACGTTCCGATCTGCGTCCAGCACTCCAGAATGGACACGTCACAGGACGCGTTGACGCTGATGACGACGATGGCGCATCCGGTTGGGTAGACGCCGGACGGCAGTGTCTAACGCCACTCGTCAGACGCCCGAGGCGAACGGAACGTGGCGGGGAACGCAGAGTTCTGATGAGGACGGGCGGCGCGGTGATGAGGGCATCCGATGCCGTCGAGGATGCGCCCGATGGGTCTCAGGCGACTCTGCCGAGATCATGACGAATGACTGAAAAACGCTCCGGCCCTTCCAACCCCGTACCCCCTATCACCCCTTCGGCCCCCGCCTACCTCGCAATCGACCTTGGGGCGGAGAGCGGACGCGGGGTGCTGGGGCGGTTCGACGGGGAGCGAGTGGCCCTGCAGGAGGTCCATCGGTTCCCGAACGTGCCGGTCCGCCTGCCCTCGGGGTTGCACTGGGACGCGCTGCGCCTCTTCAGCGAGACGACGGCAGCCCTGGTCAAGGCGGCGAGCAGCGCCAGGACGGAGTTGGAAAGCGTCGGCGTCGACGCCTGGGGGGTTGATTTCGGGTTGTTGGACCGGGACGGCGTCCTTCTCGGCAATCCCTACCACTATCGTGACCGCCGGACGGAGGGAATGAGCGCCCGGGCGAGCGAGCGCGTTCCCCGGGAGCAGATCTACCGCGCGACGGGCATCCAGGAGATGCCGATCAATACGCTCTACCAGCTTCTGGCGATGGAGGGCTCCCCGCAGCTTGCGGCCGCGGAGACGCTGCTGACAATCCCCGACCTGATCGGCTACTGGCTTTCCGGAGTCGCCGCGGGCGAGGCGACCATCGCGTCCACCACTCAGCTCTACGACCCCAGCGGGGGCGACTGGGCCCGTGGCCTCATCGCTAACTTGGGGGTGCCGCCGCACATCTTCCCGCGCCTGATTCCCCCAGGGACGAAGCTGGGCCGACTCCTGCCCCACGTCGCGGAGGAGGCCGGCGTTGAACGGCTGCCGGTGATCGCAGTCGCCTCCCACGATACGGCGTCGGCGGTTGCGGCCGTGCCCGCCGAAGGAGAAGACTTCGCCTATATCTCCAGCGGTACCTGGTCGCTGGTTGGGGTGGAGATGCCCCACCCGATCCTGGCGCCGGAGGCGATGGCGGCCAACTTCACGAACGAGGGCGGCCTCGGCGGGACGGTGCGCCTGCTGAAGAACGTGATGGGGCTGTGGCTCCTTCAGGGGTGCCGGCGAACCTGGGCCCGCGAGGGCCGGGATTTGACCTACGAGGAGATGGTCGGCCTCGCCGCCGCAGCGCCAGCGTTCGGGCCGCTGATCGACCCCGACCACCCCTCGCTGCTGCCCCACGGCGACATGCCGGCACGCATCCGCACGCTCTGCCGTGCCCACGGGCAGCAGGAGCCGGTCGAGCCGGGAGAGATCGTCCGTTGCGCACTGGAGAGCCTGGCGCTGAAGTACCGCTGGGTGCTGGAGAAACTCGAAGAGGTGACGGGCCGAGGGATCAACGTCGTCCACGTCGGCGGCGGGGGCTCACGCAACGAGTTGCTCTGCACGTTGACCGCCGCCGCGACGGGCAGGCCGGTACTGGCCGGTCCTGTCGAGGCGACGGCGCTCGGGAACGTTCTGGTCCAGGCACTTGCCCACGGTCGGGTCGGTTCCGCTGCCGAGATCCGCGCGGTCGTCCGGCGCTCGGTCGAGGTGGTGCGCTACGATCCCCCGGCGGACCGCAGCGCATGGGACGGGGCCTTCGCCCGGATGGAGCGACTGGTAGCGGCGACGACCAAGGGCTGAACGTCTCCCTAACCCTAATGCCTAGAGGAGGACGATCCGTACCGAGTCGGCTCTGACCGGTGGCATGGCCCATTTCCCCTCACCATCGGCGGTCCAAGGAGGCGTACGCAAGGAGCCAATCCATGCACCAGACGACCGACCGGGCGTACGACGCCCTAGCTGAGACCTTGGCCGGGCAGGGGGTCGATGTTCTAGCGGTGGAGACACGGCTGCGGGCGCAGGAGGTGGAAACGCCCTCCTGGGGCTACGGCAACTCCGGCACCCGCTTCAAAGTCTTTGCGCAGCCGGGCGTGCCGAGGGACCCGTTCGAGAAGTTCGAGGACGCGGCGCAGGTCCATAAGCTGACCGGGATCACACCCGCCGTCGCCATTCACATCCCCTGGGACAAGGTCGACGACTACGGTTCGCTGCGGCAGCATGCGGCTGATCTCGGCCTCCGGATCGGCGCCGTCAATCCGAACCTGTTCCAAGAGGAAGCGTACAAGCTCGGCAGCGTCTGCAACCCCGCCGCGGCAGTGCGACGCCAGGCGACCGATCACCTGCTGGAGTGCGTCGAGATCGCCAAGGCGACGGGCTCGACGGACCTCTCCCTCTGGTTCGCCGACGGCACCAACTACCCCGGCCAGGACTCGATCATCGAGCGGCGGGACCGGATGCGGGAGTGTTTGGCGGAGATGCATGCCGCCCTCGCCCCCGGCATGCGGATGCTGCTGGAGTACAAGTTCTACGAGCCGGCCTTCTACCACACCGACCTGGCCGATTGGGGCACCGCGCTGGCGATGTGCCAGAAGCTCGGCGACCGGGCGCACGTCCTGGTCGATCTCGGCCACCACCCGCAGGGCACCAACGTCGAGCAGATCGTCGCACTGCTGCTGGACGAGGCACGCCTCGGCGGCTTCCATTTCAACAACCGCAAGTACGGCGACGACGACCTGATCGTCGGCTCGGTCAACCCCTTCGAGCTGTTCCTGATCTACGTCGAGCTGACCGGGGAGGCCGCGGCGCGGCAGCAGATGTCGATCGCCTACATGATCGACCAGTCCCACAACATCGAAGCCAAAATCGAGGCGATGCTGCTCAGCGTCCTCAACCTCCAGGAGGCGTACGCGAAGGCTCTTCTGGTCGATCGCGCCGCGCTGGCGGAGGCGCGGCAGGCGGGTGACGTTCTCGGTGCCCACCGCGCCCTGCTCGCCGCCTACGCGACGGATGTCCGCCCCCTCTGCGCCAAGGTGCGGACCGATCTCGGCGCGGCCGTGGACCCCATCGCCGCCTTCCGCGCCAGCGGTTACCAGGAACGGGTGGCTGCGAAGCGCGTCGGCGGCAGGCAGGCGAGCTGGACGTGACGGGAGTCGGGGAGTCGGGGAGTCGGGAAGCACCCTCTGTCGATCCACTGGAGGCGTGCTGGCTTCACACGGAAGGGTGTCCTTATCTGCGTGTCCGGGGGCTGGTACCTACGTCGGGGGCCGCGGGGAGGGCAGGCGGCGGTGGACAGACGGCCGGCGCGGGTGCGTACCCGGTTTCGGTTCGATGCGTCCAGTCCTATACTGAGGCCCTCTCTGAAACCTTGGCGCAGCGCCGGTGAGCGACCTCCGGAGGGGAGTGTCCAATGGAGATGGCAACGCAGGAGAAGGATTCTCGGGAGCGGTTCGCGCCTCTTAAGATGAGCCCGGACGAATTCCGCGCTCTCGGCCACCGCCTGGTCGACAAGATCGCTGAGTTCCTCGCCGGTTTGCCGGAGCGGCCAGTCCTTCCGGGGGAGTCTCCTGTCACCGTCCGTGCCGCCCCCGGCGGAGACGGCCTGCCGGGGAGCGGCAGCGACCCGGGTTTGCTGCTCGAAGAGGCGGCGTCACTGCTGATTGACCACTCGACCTTCAATGGTCACCCCCGGTTCGCAGGCTACATCACCTCCTCCGCCGCGCCGATCGGGGCCTTTGGTGACCTGCTCGCGGCGGCGATTAACCCGAACGTCGGCGCGTGGACGCTCAGTCCGATGGCGACCGAGATTGAGCTCCAGACGGTGCGCTGGATCGCCGAGCTGATGGGGTACCCAACTTCGTGCGGTGGGCTCCTCGTCAGCGGCGGCAACATGGCCAACTTCGTCGGGTTCCTAGCCGCCCGTCGAGCGAAGGCAGGTTGGGACGTACGGGCGGCCGGGATGGCCGGAAACCCTGGCGGGCCGCTCCGAGCCTACGCCTCCGCCGAGACCCACACCTGGCTGCAAAAGGTGGCCGACCTCTTCGGCGTGGGGACGGATTCGCTCCGCTGGATCCCAACCGACGCCCACCTGCGCATGGACACTGCGGCGCTTCGGGATGCCATCCGCGCCGACGCGGAGGCTGGTGACCGGCCATTCCTGGTGATCGGGACGGCCGGCTCCGTCAGCACCGGCGCCATCGACCCCCTCCCGGAGCTGGCCGCTATCTGCCGGGAGCACGATCTCTGGTTCCACGTCGATGGCGCCTATGGCGGGTTCGCCGCAGTGTTACCGGATGCCCCACCGGACCTTTTGGGGTTGCGCGAGGCCGACTCGGTGGCCGTTGACCCCCACAAGTGGCTCTACGCGCCGCTGGAAGCCGGCTGTACACTTGTGCGCGACCCGCGGGCGCTGCTCGACGCCTTCAGCTACCACCCGCCGTACTACCACCTCGACACCTCTGACGATGCGCCGGTCAATTTCTACGAGTACGGGCCGCAAAACTCCCGCGGATTCCGTGCCCTAAAGGTTTGGCTGGCCCTCCGGCAGGCCGGGCGCGAGGGGTACGCCAGCATGATCGCGGAGGACATCGCGCTCGCCCGGTCGCTGCACCGGCATGTTGCCGCCTGTCCGGGCCTCGAGCCCCGCACCCAGGATTTGAGCATCACCACGTTCCGCTACGTCCCGCCCGATCTGGAGCCTGGCGACCCGGTCGTCGACGAGTACTTGAACCGGCTCAACACGGAACTGCTGACGCGGTTGCAGGAGAGAGGCGAGGCCTACGTCTCCAATGCGGTGATCGATGGCGCATTCCTGCTGCGGGCCTGCGTGGTCAACTTCCGGACCACCGAGGCGGATATGGCGGCTCTGCCAGGGATCATCGTCCGGATCGGCGAGGAGGTCGACGCCGAGCTGCGGCCCCGAGAACGTGTGAAAGAGAGCTGACTTGCCCGGTCTGCCCGTATAGAGTCTCGGCTCCCACGATTGATGCCGTCCGCGGAACGTTACGGAGACGGCTTCTTCGCTTCTTCAATGAGAATGAGAAAGGCACGATACGCGACGATGGCAATCACCCAGACCATCCCTGCCCCGTTCGTCGAGAATCTCTGGGATCCCACCCGGGTGGACGGTCTCTCGCCGCTGGAGGCCCTTACCTACCGCTCCAACCTGCTCGGAGCTGATCGCTCGGTCGCCAACTTCGGCGGCGGCAACACCTCCACCAAGAGCTTGGAGCGGGACCACACCGGCCGCGAGATCGAGACCCTCTGGGTCAAGGGCTCCGGCTCCGACCTTGCCACGATTGCCGCCCGCGGCTTTACGGGGCTGCGCCAGGCCGAGATCCTGCCCCTGATGGAGCGGCATGCCATGCCGGACGAGGAGATGGTCGCCTACCTCTCCCGCTGCCAGCTGGAACCGGGCATGCCCCGCTCCTCCATCGAGACGCTGCTGCACGCCTTCGTGCCTTTTCCTTATGTCGACCACACCCACCCCGACGCGATCAATATGATCTGCTGCGCCGAGAACGGCGAGGCGCTCGCCCGATCCTGCTTCGGCGACGACGCGGTCTGGATCCCCTACATCCGGCCCGGCTTCACCCTCTCGAAGCAGGTCGGCGAGGCGGTGCGGCACAACCCGAATGCCAAGCTGATCCTCCTCGCCAAGCACGGCCTGGTCACTTGGGGAGAGACCCCAGAGGGCTGCTACCGGAGCACTGTCGAGGCGATCAACCGGGCCGCCGCCTTTGTCGTCGACCGAGCCGGGGATGCGCCAGCTTTCGGTGGGGAGACGGTCGCGCCGCTCGCGGGCGAGACGCGAGACGATCTGCTGGCGGCAGTCCTGCCGGCGCTGCGCGGGGCCGTTTCGGAGGAGACCGCCAAGATCCTGACCGTGGACAGTTCCGACACAGTGATGCGATTCGTCTGCGGGGCGACATCCAGGGTGTTGTCGCAGGTAGGCGCCGCCTGCCCGGACCACCTGGTCCACACCAAGATGCGTCCGCTTTGGGTCGACTTCGACCCGGCGCAGGAGGACGCTGCCGCCCTACGCGCGAGGCTCGTGGAGGGGGTTGCCCGCTACCGGGAGGAGTACGCCGCCTACTTCGAACGCAACAAGGGCGATGATGCGACGGATCCGAGCATGGGCGACCCCAACCCCCGCGTCGTCCTGATCCAGGGCGTGGGGCTGGTCGGGATCGGCCACAACCGGCAGGCGGCGACGCTTTCCCGCGACCTCTACCACCGCTCGCTCGCGGTGATGGCCGGTGCCGCGGCCCTGGACGAGTACGTCTCCCTGACGGAGGCGGAGTCCTACGCCATTGAGTACTGGCCGCTGGAGCTGTACAAGCTCTCGCTCGCGCCACCTCCAAAAGAACTGGCGGGGCGAGTCGCCTTCGTCACCGGAGGGGCCGGTGGGATCGGGCGGGCGGTTGCCAGGTCGCTCGCTGGGCAGGGCGCCTGCGTCGTCGTCGCGGATTTGGATGCCCCGGGGGCGGAAGCGACCGTGAGTGAGCTTCCCGCTTCAGGGCTTGCCGTTCGTACCGATGTCACCGACGAAGCGGCGGTGGCGGCGGCGTACCGCGCGGCGATCCTGGCTTACGGTGGCGTGGATGTCGTGGTCTCCAACGCCGGCCTCGCCTCCAGCGCCCCGATCGAAGAGACCAGCGCCGAGCTGTGGGACCGCAACCACGCGGTGCTCGCCCGCGGCTATTTCCTGGTCGCGCGGGAAGCGTTCCGCATCCTCAAGGCGCAGGGGATCGGCGGCAGCCTGATCTTCGTCGTCTCCAAGAACGCCGTAGTCGCCGGCAAGAACGCCGCAGCCTACTCCGCCGCGAAGGCGGCCGAGCTGCACCTTGCGCGCTGCCTGGCGGAGGAAGGGGGCGCCCATGGCATCCGGGTCAACAGCGTGAACCCGGACGCGGTGCTCCAGGGCAGCAAGATTTGGGACTCGTCCTGGCGACGGGAACGGGCAGCCGCCTACGGCATCGCCCCAGAGGAGTTGGACGAGCACTACCGCCAGCGCACCGTCCTGAAGGTCAACATCTACCCGGAGGACATCGCTGAGGCGGTGCTCTTCTTCGCCTCCCCCACCCGCTCCGCCAAGTCCACCGGCAACATGCTCAACGTCGACGGCGGCGTCACGGCGGCGTACGCGCGATAAGGTTGGAGGTTGCTTCGTGAGACATGCCCCGAGACGACAAAAACGCGCGCCGACTTATCGACGGAAAACGTGTTCGAGATGCCAGGCTAAGGCGTCAGGAGCAGGCTGAAATTTCGCCTCAGTGGGATGGTGGATGCCTCGACCAGACAGCACACGAAGGGGCTGTGTTCCTTCAACGTCACCAATCACAGTCGAAACTCTGACACGCAGATCGATCGTGATTGCTGCAAGTCCTTGATCAAACGTCCAGTGATGTAGACCGCAAAGAGCGACACCATTACGCGGATCGTCATTGTGACTTACGCTCCAAGGAACGATGTGGGCTGCTGCAACCGCAGCCCGTCCCTCCGGAGTTTTCAGACGCACGCCGCACATCGCGCACGTAGCGTTGTAGGCGGTGACCACAGTCCTGCGAAACGCCGTGGATCGGGCCTCGACTCGGTACTCGAGACCGGTCGCTATCGCCTCCTGTAGAGCAAATGGTTGTCGTACCAAGCCCCGCAGCCGCGTTTCATACGCTACCGACTGCACCGCAATCTGGGCCACGTCAAGCAATGTCGGCCAGAGATCAGGCGCGAAGTACGTCTCAATCAACACCTGACGGAGAGCATTGCGAGTATCTCTCTGCACAAGCAAGTGAAAGAGGTTGGGGTCGAGCCGGGCGCCGAGGACCGAGGCGCGCAGCGGCCCTAATGAGCGAATCTGATCGACTGCCGCCACAACCTGTTCCATGCCAGGCCGAGGCACCAGCGACCAGAAGCCATCGCTCTTCAGGTGAAAGTACGGCAACGCAAGGTCGCTCGTTCGCCGGCCTGGAAGGACGGAAACCCAATAGCGCTCGAATTCTTCCAGCAACCGATCATCGAGCGGAACAAAGGCATCCCGAAGGTGCTCTTGAGCCACGAGATCCATGATGGTCAGCAGCAGCAGTGGTTTATGAGGAGCACGATGACGGGTTTCAGCCGGCCAGCGCGAGGCGCTCTTGTCGCTCCGAAGCCTCGCAAACGCGTCGCGAAAACGGCCAAGCTCTCTATCAGCCATCTGTCAATCATCGCGCGAGGGGAGTGATAAACTCAAGCGCTTGATGGCACCGGTCTCTGCGAGCCGTGTAGTCACAGGTCGATTGCACCTGTTCATCTTGCCGACTTCGCCTCCCACCCCTCTCCGCGCGTTTGGCTCGGCTTGTCGTCTTGTAATCTTGGCCAACGCGCTGGCCTTGCTTCATGTAGAGGCAAGGGAAGGGAGTGCCGATGGCCGAAGACAAGTCGACATCGGCGCCGACTTTGCCGGACCCAGGAGGGCGATCGACCAGCGACGCAAGATCATTGCGATCGGGGCGTCCCGAATCTCCCCTGGCGCGTATCGGATCACGGTGGACGGTTTCAACGACCGCCTGACGCGAGGCGATGGTCAACCGGGATGGACCGGCGAGGAGTTAGTTCACGCCCTCCGCGATGGCTACCCCGCCCGCGTCGTTGCCTTCGACTTCCCGTTCTCCATCCCGCAGCGATTGCTCGACGACCCCACGTTCGCCGCGGCCGTGGGACACGACGGGCCTTTCGGCACGTGGGCGAACTTCAACCGGTTTGTGGCGGCGGCGCTGCCGCTCACGTGCCCGATTGATCTGAGCCCATTCGCAGGGTGGTGGAACAAGGCCTAGTGGCTCAAGCGATCCACGGACGTGCCGGCTCAGGCGCAGCCACCACTCAAGGATCGATTCCAGGTTCTTTTCAACATGACCCTGCTCAGCAATGCGCTGTTAGCGAGCCTCGGCGATGATGGTGCGTACCGGGTCGTTCCGTTTCAGGCTCCTGGACCATCCAGGGAGGTGATTGAGGTCTATCCGGGCGTGACGATGCGTCGCCTGGGCCGGACCGACTACAAGCGCCAACCGGCACGAGTTATTGACGCAACCTTGAGTCACTGTGCAACTCAGGGCATCTCTCTTGATGTCGATCCCGCCATCCGATCATTCTGTGAGGAGTACAACACCGCAGGGCGCGGACGGTTGGACCCCGATCGGTCCGATGCATTAATCGCCCTCGCTGTTGCGATCCTCTATCGGGAAGGGCGTTGCGAGATGGTTGGCAGAACAGAGGACGAAGAGTAGCTGCGTGGTGAGGGCACCATCTGGGCACCCGTCGCGAGAGGAAGTGGTGGTGGCTCTCAGCCTCCGTGGTAAGGCGAGTCCATTACGCGACGAGACCAGGGAGCAGGACCGGTTCAAGCAGACGCACATGTTCTACACCGGGACTAAGGTGTCCGTACGGAACGTTTCACATTGGCAGCAGCCTATCTGCCGTGATAGCGCCTCGGCCCTCGTCCGCAGCATGAGCAGAGAAGGGCGGGACAAATCTCGGTATCCTGGGTCGGATTCTGCTGCTGGCCAGTGAGGGAGGCTGCCTGCTCCGCAAGCTGGTCGCGGTGGCTCAGGCACGCGGGATTGCCCTGGCTGGGGTCGACATGACCCTGCAAGGGATGCGTTCAGCGTATCCGCCGCGTTGCGCCGAGGTGATCGTCGAGCTGAAGACGGAGGCGGACGCGGGTACGGAAGAGTTGGACCGCCCGCTGACTGTCGCGGAGCGGGGATACATTGTCTTCAACACCCTTCGAGGCAGTACAACCCTGACGGTACCGTGTCGGAGCGGGGTAGCAGTGCCGGTCACCTAGCACGAGGCGCGGTCGAAGGACCTCTGCCTTCTGATCCGCCAGGGACGATCACAGGCACTAGACAAACGGAGAGGCCGGGCGGCATCCAACAGGACTGCTCCTGCTGAATGCCGCCCGGCCTCATCTCAGCGTACCGCGGAGGGTTAGCTCTGCGGCGTAGACGCCGTCGCCGAGGTGACGGCCCCGGAGGAAGCTACGGATCAGCCCGGGGTGGGCGTCGTAGCGGGAGCGAGCACCGCGGTGGGCGACGCAACGGGAGCGGCCGCAGCGGGCGCACCGGGTGTCGGGGTCGCCGTCGGCGCGAAGGTCGCACCTGGGGTCGGGCTCCCTTGAGCAGCCGGGGTGGCCTGCTGGCCGCCGGAGAGTGACTGCACCTCGGGGATCATCCAGATGGTCCCATTGGTGTTATCGCCGTCGCTGTCGAACTCCGCGATCCCGGCGAAGCCGGAGTTGTTGAGCGGCCGGATGCCGACGGTGAGGGTGCCATCAATGACCGGGCCACCGATCTCACCACAGGCGAGGATGTTGGCGAAGTTCTGCGAGCTCTCGTGGATGAGCACCACGGCCGGCTGGCCCGCGCCGAGGAAGTCGTCAAGGTTGAACGCCATCTGCGCGGTGGATGTCAGGAGCGCCGGACCGGTGATCTGCCCCCTGATGTCCTGCGGGCCAAAGGGCTGGCCGCCTTCATTGGTCGGCGGTCCCACATTGCCGAAGTCGTAGGCTGGCTCGGCGAGCGGCTGGGTGCAGGTTCCCTGGTGGATGGCCGCCGGGTGCGGCGTCACCGGAATAACCATCGGCGCTGGGGTGGCCTGGTCCTGAGCCAAGCCGCGCATGCCGCCGCTTAAGAGGAACGCAAACGCCAACGCGAGCGTACCCCCCATAACGACTAGCCGTCGTAAAGATCCCATCGTCCCTCCTCCGTAAATACGGAAAAACCCGACGACACCAACGCGTCGGCACCGGTCCGTCCTTGCACATTCCGTGCCGACCACCTTTGACGTGGTTTGCCAGGAGACGGCCGAACGTCGGTGGAGGAGGATAGCCAGCGGATTCTTTTGCCATGTCGGAATCAGGTCGGACGTCCATCCCTCCGCGACCAGACGAAGGCCGTGTCCCATGCTGCCTACGTAGCCTCGGTGCCCTGGCGCCATCCGTCGTGGACCGACCGATGCGAGAGGTGGCACTGGGCAACCCACGTTACGGGCGAGCTTGGCCCGGGAGGACACGACAACGCCACAGATCGGGTGGGCGCTGCCGAGCGGGTTCGGGCCTGAGAGGGCATGCCGGACGGCAACAAGCAGGAGCGCTACTGACGGCACGGTCGTCCATCTTCGCACCATCGGGAAATCCCGAGCGGCGGGACCGGAGTCACGCTAGCTGACGTGGCCACACTCGTGTTGGTAGGTTCCGGTGCCGAAAGGCGTGAGTCGCTGATGTCGGGGCTTGGGCCAGCAAGGACAGCCAAAGGAGGATCCGTGTGAGCAGAGACGGAATGTTCGGCGTGGCAATGGCGATCGCGATGGGGGCGGCATTCTGGGTTGCCCACCGGCTGCTCGGTGACCGAGGCAGGATCGGCTAACACTACAGTTGGAGATTGGCTGGTCGAGAGGCACGGCGCTGGTCGTGGCTGAGCTTCGCCTACGGTTGGCGGACGCGCCACCAGTGCGACCAGGCGAGCACGCACCCGGCTGGCGACTACCGGCCAGGTCAGCCCACACACCAGGCGCTTGACCTTGGCCATGCTCAACCGGACCCGAGCCTGCGCCGCGCCCCAAAGGCGGGCAGGCTGCCGCGAGGCGGGGAGGCATTCGCCTGGGGGTGCCATGGCTCGCCCCTGCGTGCTCCCTCATCGCCATGAGGAAGGCGTGGGCCACCAAGCAGCGCGTGAGGTGCCGGTACCCGCCATCCCACCGCCGCACCTCGTCGGGGTCCAGCCCCACTTCCCCTTGGCCTCCTCTAAACAGGCTTCGCTCGTCCACCGCGTCCCCGCCGCGCACTAACTCGGTCAACGAGGTCGTCGCCGGGCCGAAACAGACGAAGGAGGCCGTCTCGGTCGGGTCTGCCACGCTCCGGCGCGCCAGCAGCCAGTCACCCCGCTCAGGCTTGGCTAGGGGGCAAACAAGCCGCCGCGCCCCGTCCCCGGCCCACAGCCGCCGCAAGGCGGTGGCGGGCATGGCGACGACGAACTCGGCCGCCGTCCCACCGGCTCGTTGCACTTGACCGCTAGGACGTGGCGCACGTCGCGCTCCTCCAGCCAGCCTGGCAGCCGTCGACCCCGTCGACCGTCCAATCCATCGGCAGATAGAGCGCCCGGTCGAGGCAGGCGCGCCCCTTGGGGCTGACGTAGGCGAGGAAGACCCCGACCTGGCCGTGCTCGATCCTGCCCGTCGTCCCTGAGTCCTGGCGCTGCACGCTGACCGACCTGGTCCCCTTCTTCAGCAAGCCCGCCTCATAGATGACGACGACGGCTCCCCGGTCGCCCAGGTGCTCGACTACGTAGGCGTGCAGATCGTCGCGCACCTCGTCGGCGTCCCAGCGCGCCCGCCCGAGCAGGTGCTGCACCCCTCGGGCGTTACCTCTCCGATGCGCTCGGCCAACCGTCAGCCGTTCTTGGGCTTGGCGGAGCTCAGGAGGCGCTGGCGCCGGGTTAGAGCGCGGCGCCTCGGCTCAGTGCCGGTGACGTGGCGGCCGATCCGAACGGCCAGGGCACCAAGCGCCGCCGGCCAAGCGTGGACAGCGCCGGTTTCAGGGTCAGGCGCCGGGGCGGGCGGTGCCGGGATCGACCGCACGACGGCGAGCGGGGATGGCAACATCCGAAGCCACCTCTGGCAGGCCAGCACGACCAGGCTCGCGCCCGGTGTACCGATCTACAACGGTAGTACTAGAGCAGGCTCTGCGGATCCACATCCACCGTCCAGCCAGGTCGCACGGGCAGGCCGTCCAGCAGTGGCTCTAAATCGTCCGCCCGCAACACGATCTGCCACTGGTAGCGGCCACGAACGCGGCTGGCGAAGGCCGGCGTGGGTCCAAGGAGATCCACGCGTAGGTCCGGGGCCACCCGGCGCGCGTGGCGAGCAAGGTCAAGTGCCATCGTGTCCGCCTCGGCCGCGCAGACGGCGTCATCCGCATGCCGGAACAGGTAGCGGACGAGGCGGCTGAACGGCGGGTACCGTTGGGCGCGCCGGAAGTCGATCTCCTCGGCGTAGAAGGCCGCGTAGTCGTGGCGGGAGGCCGCCCGGATGGCATAGTGATCGGGCGTATAGCTCTGCACGACCACCTGGCTACCCGGCGCGCGCCGCCCGGCCCGACCCGCAACCTGGGTCAGCAACTGGAAGGTGCGCTCCCCGGAGCGGAAGTCCGGCAAATGCAGCATCGTGTCGGCATGGATAACGCCGATCGCGGTGACCAAGGGCAGGTCCAGCCCTTTCGCGATCATCTGGGTGCCGACGAGCACATCCACCTCGCGCCGCTCCACGCGGCGCAGCATCCGCTCGTGCCCCCCCTCTCGCCGGATCGAGTCTTGGTCCCAACGCAAGACCCGCGCGTCCGGCAGCAGCTTCCGCACCTCCTCTTCGACCCGCTGAGTCCCCGCGCCGAAATAATTGAGCGATCCGTCACAGACCGGGCAGCCCCGGGGTGGAGCCTCCCGATGGTTGCACCGGTGACAGAGTAAGCGGTGGCGGTCCTGGTGGTAGACCAACGGCACATCGCAGAGAGGGCAAAGGAGGGTGCCGCCACAGGATCGGCAGAGCACCACGGTTGCCAACCCGCGCCGGTTGAGGAAAAGGATGGCCTGCTCACCAGCCGCGATCGTGCGCTCGAGCACCTCCCGCAGGCGCTCGCTGAAGAGCGACGAATTGCCCCGGTGCAACTCCAGGCGCATGTCGACCACGTCCACGTCCGGCAGATCGAGGGTGCCCCGTGTTCGATCGCCGTCCACGGCTCCAAGGTCGGGACCCACCCGGGCCGGCAACTCCAGCCGGCGAACCTCCGCTCCCTCGGATCGCCAGTAGGTCTCCACCGCCGGCGTAGCGCTGCCGTGGATGACGACAGCACCCTGCTGTGCAGCAAGGAACTCGGCCAGGCTGCGGGCGTGGTAGCGTGGGTCCGCCTCTTGTTTGTAGGCCCCGTCATGCTCCTCATCGAGGACGATCAGGCCGAGATCATCGACCGGGGCGAAGAGCGCCGATCGCGGTCCTACGACCACGGGGTAGCGACCGGCCGCCACAGCTTGCCAGGTGGCGTAGCGGTCGGCGTCGGATAGGGCGGAGTGGAGGACCGCCACCTTGCCGGGGAATCGGGCCGTAAACCGCCGCACCACCTGAGACGCGAGCCCGATCTCTGGGACCAAAATCAGGGCCGAACGACCGTGGCGAAGGCACCAGGCCACCGCCCGCAGGTAGATCTCTGTCTTGCCGCTTCCCGTCACACCATGAAGCAACAACGGCGTCGGGTCCCTGGCTGCCAGTGCGCGCTCGACCTCCCGCCACGCGTCGGCCTGGAGGGGGGTCAGGGCGGGCGCGGGTGCCGGGGAGACATCCATCGCCACCGATAATCGTGGGAGGGAGACCTCCTCCACCACACCCTTTCGCCGCAAGGCGACCAGGGTGCCGGGGTCGGTCCCGGTGCGCTCCAAGACGTCGGTAACGCGAACCAGCCCATCGTCGTCCACCGGCGCGAGTCGAGCTCGCTGGACCAGGAACTCCAGAACCGCACGCTGGCGCGGTGCATTGGTGACGGCCTGCGGGTCCGCAGACACGAGGCGCACGAACCGTTCGAGCCTCGGGTGAGGAAGCCGATGGGTGACCTGGGCCACCCGCTCGATGAGCCCCTGTTGCTCGAGCTTCGGAACCACGCTCGCGAGACTACTCCCCAGGGCGGTCCGCGCCGCATCGAGACTCAGTTCCCCACGCTCCTCCAGCAACGCGAGCAGACGTCGCTGAGCAGGCGTGACGTTGACGTCTCCGCTGACGATATCGGGGGCCAACCGCAAATGTTCGACCGCACGGTGGGAGACTCCCGGCGGCAGAAACGGCGAGACTGCCGCGAAGAACGACGTGCCCGTTTGGCGGGCCAACCAGCCGGCGACCGTCAAGCGGTCCTCATTCAGCCGGAACCCCGGTTCGACCGGCGCGTGGATCGGCTTCAGCCCGGGCCGACCGTTGTCGTCCGCCCAGGCAACCACGACACCTAACACCAGGTGCTTTCGCAGCGGCACCCACAGAAGTTGCCCGACATTGACCCGGGAGCGCCACTGCTGAGGAACCGCATAGGTGAGGATGCCGGCCGCACCGGCGCCGGCGCGAGCGCCGTCTACCGCAACTTCGACCGTCGGAAAGGACAACAGGTTGTCTACCGCCTGCGCGGCGCCCGGATGCTCGTCCACCCGCTCAGCTTACACCCGTCCGAACGTACAGAACAGATGTGCCATCCAGTCAGCACCGCTCAGGCGGCACCTCGCCGGGTCGTCAGACGAAGGATGGTGAGGTTGAGTCGCTTCAGACCTGGGGCGCCGTCATGAGGGCGCTGTGTCCACGGGTTCCAAGAGGGCCTGCCCCCAGGGGAAGAGCGACGGGCCGCCGCCAGTGTGGAGGAAGACCACAGCGTTGTGGGGATCGATAGCGCCGGCCCGGATGTCGGCGAGCATGCCGGCCATCGCCTTGGCGGTGTACGCGGGGTCCAGCAAAACCGCCTCCGTCCGCGCCAGGAGACGGATGGCTTCCAGTCCTTCCGCCGAAGCCTTTCCATAGCCCGCCCCCACGAAACGATCATCAACCCTGAAATCACGCGAGGTGAAGGTCGCATCAAGTTGAAGCAGGTCGGCGGTGGCGGTGGCGAGAAGAGCGCCAACCTCGGAGAGTTCCTGGGCCGATCCCTCAACCGCCATGCCCTGCACCACGAAGGGCGCGCTGAAGGCGCACGCACCCACGGTCAAACCCGCCTGGGTTCCAAGTGAGGACGTGGCGCAGTAGAGCCGGCTCGGGGCTTCGCTCACCTCAAGCAATTGCGCGAGGATCTCTTGCACCATCGCCACGTATCCCACGGCGCCTAACGGCACGCTGCCACCCGCCGGGATCACGTAGGGCCGCTCGCCTGACGCCTCCAACTCGTCACCGATCCGCTGCATCACCGCCTCCCGGGCCTCCTTGTCGGGGACGACCCGAACCTCGGCGGCAAGCAGACGATCCAGCAGGAGGTTGCCGGCGAGGGCATCTCCATTCCGAGCGTCTAACACCAGCACGGCACGGAGCCCGACAATCGCGGCGGTGGCCGCGGTCATCCGCGCGTGGTTCGATTGGACCGCCCCCTCGGTCACGAGCACGGTCGCTCCTGTTGCGAGCGCATCCGCAACGAGGTACTCCAGCTTCCGGGCCTTGTTGCCGCCAAAGGCGAGACCCGTGAGGTCATCGCGCTTGAGATAGATGCGGGGAGAGGCCCGGCCCAGGACGGCCTCAAGATTGCGGGCCCGGATCAGCGGAGTCGGGATGGTCGTCAGTGGGTACCGGGGGATCGTCGCCAGCCGCATGCTCGTCCTCAACTCACCCAGGCTTCCCGACCTGCTTGCTCACCTTTACAGGGGGAGGGCCGCCGCCTATAGTCACGGCTACCAACGACCGGAGGTTTCGACACCATACCATGCGGAGGAGCCGTTCCATGGCCCAAGCTGCTGTCACCAGAACGATCCGGGAGGAGTACGAAGAGCGCTTTGCCGGCTCACTTGCCCTTCACGCCCGCTCTCGCTCCGTCATCCCCGGAGGAATTACCCACGACGGACGCCACCTCAAGCCGTTTCCCGTGTACGTGAACCACGCTCAGGGTGCCCACAAATGGGATGTCGACGGCCACGAGCTGATCGACTACGCGATGGGACACGGCTCGTTGATCCTCGGGCACAACGACCCGGAGATCGCTGAGGTGGTGCGTCGCCAACTGGAGCATGGGACTCACTACGGCGCCGGGCATGAGGGAGAGATCGCGTGGGCGGAGCAGATCCGCTCCATGGTCCCCTCTGCGGAGCAGGTCAGGTTCACCGCTTCCGGAACAGAAGCGACGCTCTTGGCCATAAGACTGGCGCGGGCCAGCACCGGCAAGAGCATCGTGCTTAAGTTCGAGGGGCATTTCCACGGCTGGAACGATTACGCGCTCAAGGGGGAAAAAACTCCCTTCGACGAGCCGCAGCTTCCCGGCATCCCGAAGGACGTACTCGACACCGTCGTCGTTCTTCCCGCTAATGACCCAGAGGCCGTTGAGGCCCGCCTGGCTCAAGGTGATGTTGCCGGCATCATCTTGGAGCCGAGCGGCGCCTCCTGGACGACAGTGCCGCTACGAGACGGTTTCCTTGCCGCGCTGCGGGATCTCGCCACGGAGCATGGCGCCGTGCTCATCTTCGATGAGGTGATCACCGGCTTCCGGTGGTCGCCAGGTGGTGCTCAGGCGCGCTTTGGAGTGACGCCCGATCTCACGACGCTGGCGAAGATCGTGGCAGGCGGGCTGCCGGGCGGGGCAGTGACCGGCAAGACGGAGATCATGGACCTCCTGACGTTCAAAGACGAGCCGGGCTGGAATGCGTCTCGCAAGGTCCGCCACCCCGGCACGTTCAATGCCAATCCCCTCTCCGCCGCCGCTGGCTTGACCTGCCTCCGTCGCTGCGCGGACCCCTCCATCCAGGAAGGGTGTGACCGCGTCGCTGTGCGCATTCGGGTGGGGCTCAACACGGCTCTGGAGCGGCACGGCGTGCCTGGTTTCGCCTGGGGCGATAGCTCTGCCTTCCACATCGCCCTCGGGGAGACCTGCACCAACCGTGGCGAGGGCGACCTTCGCTTCCCAGAAGGCGTCCCGGCCCGGGCGCTCAAGATGAGCGGCAGTAGTCCGTTGGCAGGACCTCTTCACGTGGGGATGCTGCTTGAGGGTGTTGACCTGTTCAACGGGGGTGGCCTCATCAGCGCCGCCCACACAGAGGCGGATGCCGACGCGACGGTGGCCGCGTTCGACCGGACCCTGGCCCGGATGGGAGACGAGGGGCTGCTCACGACCTAGTGAGGGGCTGGAACGACCCTATATGCCGGTCGCCATCTGCTGGCCGCAGGAGCCGGTGCGGCGCCCGGCAGGCCCCTGCCGACTATTTCCCGCGAGCTGCGGACGAAGGGGCGGTCGCAGGATCTCGTTGAATCCTCACTGAACCGCTGACAGAGCAGGGGGACGGCGCGCCGTCCCCCTGCAGCATCACGTTCACTGAAACGGTGCTCGGCAACTGCTCAGTGGGCGGCCGGGACCTCCTCGTCGGGCATCTCTTCGGCCGTTGGATCGAACCGTTGCTCGGCGTCCGGCCCTGCCCACTTCGCCCAGAGCAGGGCCGCAGTCGCGAGGGCGCCCGGGATGACGATCGATAGGTACCACATCTGCGCCAGGGTCAGCCCAACCTCGTCGTAGTAGGCGGCAAAGAAGAGCATTCCCACGTAGGCGAGCATGAAGACCCCGATGGCCAGTCGCACAGGGGCCTGGCGGGGAGGCTCCAAGTACTCGTACCGCTTCACCGAGGGTCGATTGGTGCTATCAAGCCACGGCGCGAGCGCCATCAGGCCGAAGATGAGCCCCGGGAAGAGCAGCCCGCCGAGAAATTCGGGACCGATGGTACCAATGGGAGTTGAGAGCACGGCACCGCTCGGGATCATCTTGAGAAACCCGTAGACCCATAACAGGTACCAATCGGGCTTCACGTCGGGCGTTTCGGGGCCGGGCGGGCCGTACGCTTCTAGTGGGTGGATCGGCACCAACGCCGAAAGGATGAAGAGCCCCCCGAACATCAACATCAGGAGTTGGACCGCGAGCAGCGTCTGATAGGGCCAAAACGGCACGCCCAGCACCCGCCCGGGTTCGGCCAGCTTCCGTGCATACCCAGGCTGAGTGTGCTTGTTCTTGATGATCAGCAGGAGATGAATGCCAATCAAGGCAGCGGTCATGGCGGGAACGACGAAGACGTGGAGCGTGTAGAGCCGCGGCAGGCTTCCAAGCGTTGGGAAGGCGCCCCCGAAGAAGAGCTCCGCGACCACGTTACCAGCCCAGGGGATGGAGCGGGCGATGGAGTAGCCGATGCCGGTCGCCGTGACGGCGTAGGCGTCGTACGGCAGCGCATAGCCGAGAAAGGACGCCAGGAGGGTCAGCGACAACAGTCCCACTCCAAACAGCCAGTTCAGTTCGCGAGGCTTCCTGTAGTTGCCGAAGAAGAAGATGCGCAGGGAATGGAGCAGGGTCGAGGCCACCATGAGGTGAGCGGCCCAGTGGTGGACGTTGCGGAAGAGATTGGCCACGGGGATTGATTCAATGAGCCGGACACTGGCGTATGCCTGCGGCAGACGTTCGCCCTCGACGTCAATCTCCACGTTGGAGGGAATGTAGATCAGCCCGAGGTAGATGCCGGTGACGACGAGGATGAAGAAGCTGAAGGTGGCCATCTCCCCGAGGAAGAAGGTGGTATGGACGGGAAACGCCTTCCGACCGTATTTGCTGTAAAACCCCGAAACCCCCAGCCGCTCCTCCAGCCACCCTTTGCGCTTCGGTGTGACGGGGCGCTCAGGGACCACGGGCGTCGCCGTCCGGGGGTCAACTCGCGTCGGGAGTCCGAGGCGCGCCGTACGCCCATCCCCGCGGTCCACGATCACGTCATCTCGAACGATGCGCTGCATGGCTCTTCCCTATCAATCGCATGTCCACCCAACGTGCGTGACTACTCGGGGCCGATGGGACCCTCAATCGGGCCGGAGGCGATGAGTGAGCCGTCCGGCCCCAGGCCGAGAGGCAACGGAGGCAACGGGCGATTCGCCGGCCCCCCAACCACCTTGGCGTTGTTCGCGGGGTCAAACTGACTGTTGTGGCAGGGGCAGGCGATGTGGCCGGCCTGGTTGAGCTTGGCGTAGACCGCACAGCCCAGGTGGGTGCAAATCGCGCTGTAGGCCACCAACCCGTCGACACCTTCACCTGGCGCGATCCTGACCACCTCCACCAGGTTGCTCTGGTTGTCGGTCTTACCCTGAGGAAAAACTTGAAGTCCTGTGCCCTCAGGGATGTCTCCCGGCTTCACCGCTGTCCCGGCTTGGGCGCCGGCATTTCCACTGGCGAAGACCAGGACATCTCCCTCGGCGATCCCCTGTTGCTCGGTCTGCAGAGCACGCAGCGCGAGGGCCGGTAGGGCGAAGGCCAAGGCAAACGCGCCGTACCCGATCCGGATCATCCACTTCAGAAAGCGCCGGCGGGTCGAGTACTGCTGGACGTCGAAATCTCCCAACTCTGGAGCTGGAAGGTCGACGCTAGGATTCCGGGTGTCGGTTCGGGTATTCGCGCGCATCATGGGACGGCCTTCTCCACGTCAAATCCTCCGCACGCTCGGCTCACGATCGAACTCGTGGGGGACATGCAAGCGCCCTACCACGGGACGCCGTCATCCCGATGGTCAAAGTGGGCTTCGTCACCGACGAACGCTTCCTTGTAAAAGACCAGCAGCAGCGCTAGATCGATGCAGCCAACGCCGGCCAAGAGACCGATGACCTCGGGGTCCCAACCGTTGATGAGACCGATGCTCAGGCCAATGGCGACGGCAAAGAGCAGCAGAGAGAAGGCCACGATGGCGAGACTCAAGGGATTGGTCAGGCGTGGCCGCACCCGCCCCAGATGAAGCTCCCGTCCCTCCAGCAGCACGGAGATCAGCCCCTCAGTGGCGAAGATCAGGAGGGTGAAGGCCACTGCCACCAACCCGATCTCCAATTCGGAGAGGGAGAAGACGTCACCGCGGGAACGCGAAAAGTAGGAGACCAGCGTCACCACACCTAAGATCGCAGCAACCACGATGCTGACGTACGGCAAAACCGGTGAGTTCCGCATCGCCACCCCGCCACGTCGTGACCCCAGCGGGTCACCCTGGCCCCGTTCAGCAACTCTGGTGCCGTGGGCCCATCAGATGTAGTCAAGGGGCGCTGATGGGGCAGTCGTGCCAAGAACGTCAAGCACGCTTGGTTTACCGGAGCAAAGCGGTGCGGCCCTCTGAGATCGGGGGAGGATCTCTGGAAACGAGCCTTACGACGACCAACAGCGCCCGACGGGCAGGAGCTTCTCAGTCTCCGGCCAAGCTGCAAGCAGCGTCGCGTAATCCTCCTCGGTGTCCACATCCTGGGGTGGTGAAGCGCACCTCACCGGCACCCGAAGAACGTCGCCTGAGTGAGCGCGGATCACGTCACGAGCCCCCCGGTCACCGGAGACGCCCTCCAGCTCGTCGAACAAGGATCGAGAGATCAGGACAGGATTGCCACTCACCCCCCCGTAGCTGGGAAGCACGATCGGGGATTGATGTCTTCGGAATGTCTCGATCAGCGCGTCGATGGTCGACGGGAGGACTTGGGGCTGATCACCTAGCAGGAATAGCGCGGCGGCCGCCGTCGGACTGACCGCGGCCAGGCCAGCCTGGAGTGATGTGCTTTGACCGGCCGCGTAATCCGGGTTCAAGATGACCCGCTGTGTCCGATCACCAATGGCCTTTTGGATACGCTCGGCGTCGTGCCCGAGGACCAGAATCACCTCGTCCAGGCGGGACAAAGCGGCATGACGGAGCACATGTGCTAGCAGAGGACGACCGGCGAGCGGCAGGAGCTGCTTCGGTCGCCCGAGGCGAGATGATCCACCAGCGGCCAGGACCACCCCGGAAACGGACCCCTGCCTGTTACTCAGCCGGCACCGTCCGTCTCACCGCTGATAATGGGGCCATCAGCGTCGACGTCCAACGGCGGCACGTCAGCTGGACCGCGGATCGGACCCGATGCGGCAGTCAGCGGTCCACCTGAGCGCCCATGACGAGCCGCGATAATCTCGGCCAGAATGCTGATGGCCATTTCTTCCGGCGTTTCCGCCCCGATGTCGAGGCCGATGGGCCCATGGATACGCCTCAGGTGCTCTTCCGGCACTCCAGCCTCAAGGAGACGGCGACGACGGTCGCGGGTGGTGCCACGGCTCCCGACGGCCCCGATATAGGGCGCGGGAGTATCCAGCGTGCCGAGCAATGCCGGCTCATCGAACTTCGGGTCGTGGGTCAGGATCGCGACGTAGGTGTTGGGCTGGACGGCGATCTGTTCCAACGCGTCGTCCGGCCAGGCCTGGATGATCTCGTCCGCATCCGGAAACCGCTCCTGCGTCGCCAGCTTTGCCCGCGCGTCGGTGACGACGACACGGAAGCCGAGCGCCTTGGCAAATCGCGTCAGCGCCTGAGCAACATGGACGGCGCCGAAGATCAGGAGGGTCGGCGGAGGTGGGTGAACCTCCACAAACACCTCCACCCCAACCTCACGCCCCACCACCGAATAGGGCCGCGTCTCAGATCGCTCCGCGACGAGCAGCCTTCGGGCGTCGGCGACGACCTCCTCATCCAAGGTCGCGTCGCCCAGGGAGCCGAGGACCTCTTGCGGCAGCACCAGCACCTTTGCCCCGAGGGGTTCACCCCGGACCACGGTCGCCACCGCCACCGGTCTTCCCGCCTCAACCTCCTCCTTCAGCCGGTCGTAAAGACCGGTGACGGTCGTGCTCGCCACGCTCATTCCGGCAGCGCCTCAACGAACACCTCGATGGTCCCGCCGCAGGCGAGTCCCACGTCCCAGGCCATCTCATCGGTGATCCCGTAGCGGAGCAGCTTGGGGGTACCAGTCTTGAGCACGTCCTGAGCTTCCTCAAAGACCGCCGTTTCAACGCAACCACCGCTGACCGAGCCCGTCAGGTCGCCGCCACTCGAGACCGCCATGACCGCCCCAACCGGACGCGGTGCTGATCCCTCCACCTTGATGACCGTCGCCAGGGCGACGCGGCTCCCGCCCGCCCGCCAGGCGTCGATCTCCGGCATCACATCCTTCACCTGCGCAACCTTACCCTTTCCATCCTCAACCCTTGACTATCCAAAGTATAGCAAAGGGCGATGACACCACCGCGGCACGGCTCGGAGAACAGCGCGGAAACGGTAACCATCAGTCTCGGCTCGGTTATGTCGATGGCGATCCAGTGATCCCCGCATGTGACCCACGTTGACTGGACACGGGAGCTACCGTCACATGCTTGCGAACGCGAGCGCGGTCGGCCACGGCTCCAAGCAACTGGGCGAGGGCTTCGAGGCTCTGGAGGTTGTGGACCGGCAGGAATTCGTCGACGTAGGGGAGGGCCGCCCGAATCCCTTGGGTGAGAGGCTGGTAACCCGGGGCACCGAGGAGCGGATTGAGCCAAATGAGGCGCCGGCAGGAACGCTGGAGACGAGCCATCTCCGTCGCGAGAAGAGTCGGGTCTCCTCGATCCCATCCATCGCTGATGACGACGACAGTTGCGCCCGAGCGCAGCACCCGCCGGCTCCAGCGATAGTTGAACGTCTTGATGGACTCTCCGATCCGGGTCCCGCCCGACCAGTCCTCGACCGACTTCGTCACCTCGGCGATCGCGGCGTCCACATTGCGACGGCGTAGCTCCCGGGTAATCCGGGTGAGGCGGGTGCCGAACACGAACACCTCAACCGCCTCCAGACCGTGCTCCAAGGCGTGGACAAACCGCAGCAAGAGGCGGCTATAGCGATCCATCGAACCGGAGATGTCACAGAGAAGCACCAGCGGCCGCATCCGTTCCTTGCGTCGTCGGTGGCGCAGATCCACGGGCACCCCGCCGTGGCGAAGGCTCCGGCGCAAGGTAGCGCGCTGGTCGATGAAGGCTCCGGTGTTGCTCCGCTCCCGGCGGCGCGTTTCCCGTTTCCCGAGCCTCCAGGTCATACCCTCGATAATGCGCCGCGCCTCGGCGATCTCCTCCGGGGAAAACTGGGCGAAATCCTTGCGGCGCAGCGCCTCCCGGGCGCTGAAGATCAGCACGTCCTCCGGCGGGACCTCAAGGTCTTCCGCCTCGCCGGTCTCCGCCTCGTCGCTGCCCTCTACGGCAAGGATCGTCCGCTCCTGGTTGCCCGCCGTCTGACCACCCCGCTGCTCCTGCTTGCCGGGCGGCTTGGCGGCGTCGTTGAGTGGCACGCTCTCAGGGTCGCTACTCGAAAGATAGGTCTCTACCGGGAGTTCCATCTCATCGGCGAGCCGGCGCCAGAAGCGGGCAAAGTGGGCGTCGAACAGCGGGATGTGCTCGGGCCGGGTGACGACGGTCGCCTTGGCAGCGTGGTAAACATCGCGTTGTCTCCGGGGGTCGACGGCGGCAACGGCCTCAACGAGATTCATCACCTGACCGGATCCGAGCGGCAGGCCGGCATCCCGCAGCTCGCGCCCCAGCGTGAGCAGGTTGCCAAGCAGCGTCTTCGCAGAGATGTCTTCCATTCGCCGATCCACCGTGGCCTTAGCCCGCGCTGACGCGAGCGGCCCGGGCAACCAGCCGGGCGGCGACATCCCCCCGAACCCGGTCGACATCCTCCTGGTACTTGAGGATCACGCCAAGTGTCTCGTCCACAACAGTGTCGTGCAGCTCACGGGTGCCGAGGGCCAGCAGAGCTTGAGCCCAATCCAGCGTCTCCGCCATGCCGGGCGGCTTGAACAGATCGACTTCCCGGAGACCCTGGGTAAAGCCGCAGATCTCCCGGGCGAGGCGCTCCGGGGCGTCCGGCACCTTGGCGGCAAGGATGAGGAACTCCTTCTCAAACGTCGGAAAGTCGATCCAGTAGTACAGGCAGCGCCGCTTGAGCGCGTCGTGGATCTCTCGGGTGCGGTTGGAGGTGAGGATCACGATCGGGACGTGCTCGGCCCGGATGGTGCCCAGCTCCGGCACAGTCACCTGGAAATCGGAGAGTAGCTCCAGCAGAAACGCTTCAAGCTCCTGGTCGGCCCGGTCCACCTCGTCGATCAGGAGCACGGGAGAGCGATCGTGGGCGATGTCGATCGCCTGAAGCAGCGGCCGCTTGAGCAGGAATTCTTCACCGAAGAGGTTCCGGCGAGCCTGCTCCACATCCTGACCGCCCGTCGCCTCGATCGTCCGGAGGTAGAGCATCTGACGCGGGTAATCCCACTCGTAAATGGCGGAACTCGCATCCAGGCCCTCGTAGCACTGGAGGCGAATCAGCGGCGTCTCCAGGATGGCGGCGAGCGTCTTGGCGATCTCAGTCTTGCCGACGCCGGCCTCCCCCTCCAGGAGGAGCGGCTTGCGCAAGCGCAGCGTCAGGTAGAGCGTGGTCGCGAGGCCGCGCTCGGTGACGTACTTCTCATTGCGCAGCGCGCGCTCAAGCTCGTCCACCGAGGCGAAATCACGCCCGGCGTGCTGCTGCTGGATGATGGGTGCTTCTGATGCCGTGGTCAATCTTGGCCTACCCTATCCTCTTCCGCTCCACGGTCCCGGTTCCACAACGTGGGCCGGCGTCCGTAACGCCCTGCCGGCTGCTCACTCAAGTATGGGTGGAGCACGCAGGCACTGTCACGCGAGAAAGGGCCGCACGTGCCGCGCGGCGGTCGGATCCTCTCGAGAGCGTCGATCGTCCTCGTCGGCGGCCGCCCCATCACCCGCCCACGACCAGGGAGTGGGACCGTCGAACGGCCCCTCGCCAAGAGCGGCGGGTTAGGACGCCGGCCCCCGAACTCCGCATCACGATGGAGGAAGTTCGCCTTCGGCAAGAATGCGGAGGGCATCACCGAGTTCGCGTTGGACGGTGTCGTAGAGGCGTTGGTAGGCCTCCTCGCGCTCATCACCCTCACCGTATGCAGCCGCCAACTCGCCGTCTGGATCGATCGCGACCTCAATCTCGGCTTCGCCGTCGGCAAGGCTGAGCAGCCGTACGCGAACTTCGGCCACAGGAACGTCAACCCTTGCTTCCGTCACGGTCTGATCGCGTCCTTCTTGTGCCCTGATGGGCGTCTGCGCTTCGTTTCCGTCCGTCACTCCTGGCCACCAGCTCGGGAGGACATCTTCCGTTGGCCTGGTTGGCGACTCCATGCATCCCTGGGTCGCACTCCGCAGATCAAGGGCCACCGGTCGTAGCAGCGTCCACGCCCTGCGTCCGCAGGAACCGAAATGGCTTCTATCCGCGCACGAACCAGCGGTGGAGGCGGGGAGGGTTTTCCTGGCCCCAACTATCCAGCGACCACCGCTTCCTCCTCTCGCAGGAGGTGGGCAACCACTTCGACATGATGGGTCTGCGGAAAGAGGTCCAGAGCGGCGACGGCATCGAGACGGTAGCCGCCGTCGAGAATGCCACGGAGGTCACGCGCCAGCGTCGCCGGATCGCAGGAGACATAGGTCACCCGGGGTGCCCGAAGGCGGAGCAGCCCGGAGAGCGTGGCCCGGTCGATCCCGGTCCGCGGCGGGTCGAGCAGCACAAAAGCGGCCGGAGCCACCCGGCCGGCCCGGGCGCGCAGCCACTCGTCCACCTGTGCCGTTTCGATGCGGGCGTAACGCTGCCCGGCCTCCTCGAGATTCCGCTCCGCGAATGTGGCCGCGCCGCGATGGGACTCGATCCCGATCACCCGCCGGTAACGACGCGCCAACGGTACGGTAAACAGACCAACGCCGCAGAAGAGATCGACCGCCAGCCCCGGAGCCCGACCCGCTCGGTCTACCGTCTGTTCCTGACCGGCTGGCACGCCCGCGAAACGCAGCGCCTCCCGAACGAGGGAGTCCAGGATGAAGGGATTAACCTGGAAGAAGGTTTCGGCGTCAAAGCGGTACCGCTCTCCAGCGACCACCCGCTCCAACTCCGCCGGGAGTTCCGGGATCAGCGGCGGCGAGAGGGCCACCCCGTCATCGCCGGAAGCCGCATGAAACTGCTTCACATCGGCCGGAAACTGTCCTGCCTCGAGCCGCCGCCGCAGATCAGCGAGGAGATCGTTGAGCTCTGGGACGGTCATCGGGCATTGCTGGATGTCACAGACGGTCCGCGAGTTGGCCTCGAAATAACCGAGCCGCCCGCTCTGGGCGTCGTGCTGCCACTCGACCCGGGCCCGGTAGTTCCAGACCCGCGGCGAGGGGACGATCGAGATCGACTCGGGCGGATCGATCCGGCCGATGCGGCGCAGGCAATCCTCGACGATGCCGACCTTCGCCTCCAGTTGGGCGTCGTACGTCAGGTGTTGGAAGTCCGCGCCGCCGCAGCGGATGAAGTCAGGGTAAGGCGGCTCAACGCGAACGGGCGCAGGCTCCAAGATTTCGACGATGGAGCCGAAACCCGTCCTCCCCTGCTCCCGGTCGATTCGAACCCGCACCCGGTCGCCCGGCGCCGCCAAGTCCACAAAGAGGGTCCGCCCCTCCGCATGCGCGAGCCCCGCCCCGCCCGGAACAATGCGCTCGACCGTGGTCTCCACAACCCGGCCCACCCGCGATTCGCCGGCTGGTAGCCGGGCGCCGCCCACGGTGCGGGCACCACCGGCCATCACCTCGGCCCGTCGACGAGCTGGGATCTGCGAGCTTGGCTGAGGAGTTCCATGTTCTCCACCTTGGTCCCTAAGTGTCGCCAGAGGGGCATCTTGTAGCCCGAATGACCACCTCACTCACTGCTCGGTCAACGACCCCATCATCCCGCCACGGGGTAGCAGTGCTGGTTCGTGATCGCAACTCCGCGGCCATGGCGCACCCATGAGCTATGACTTCAAGCTGGGCAAGGCGGACTAAAGGAAAGAAAGTACGGGAACTTGATGTCCCGACCCTGAGCGAACGGAGCCGGCTGGGGTACAATCTCGCCGGGACAGAAATCCCAGACGCCGCCGGAGTGGCGAAATGGCAGACGCAGCGCACTCAAAATGCGCCGGGTAACACCATGGGGGTTCGAATCCCCCCTCCGGCACCCACACTCTACAAAGTTCGGCACCGTCGCTGATCATCGGTAGGCGAGCGTCGTCGGTGGTGCAGGCCTGGATAGCGTGAGCCATCCGGTGGCACATGGTGCCGGCCATGCCTACGATAGCTTTCTACGGTTGCCCGGTGGAGCGTTAGGGTCAAATCCCCTGCTCGTCGATCAGTTGAAGACCGGGCCTTCACGGTCCCGACGAGCGCGGATAACCTACCCCTCCCGACGGCTCTGCCGCGTTAGCCGGACCGAGAAGGCGAGGCTTTTGCACCTTGGCGGCTCGTGGGTTTAAGGATGTGCCCTGACCGTGCCACCCGGCATCCGCTCCGGCTCTCGCTCCCCTCTCAGAGCTGCGGAAACAGTGGCACCAACGGACGTCTCTGCAAATCCTCTCCACAATCGCACTTACAGCGGGAGGGGGCGGTCTCAATGTCCGACCTCCGCGTTAACCGGCTTGCCCTTGTGGAAGCCTAGGGGTTGGGCCAATGCCCGCAGCAGGGCTAGATCAAAAACCGTAGCCGGCCGGACATGGGACTACGTTCGTAGAGCCTATTGGACGCGTTCTGTAGGGCTAGACCCGAGACCGGCCTAAGTTGAGCGGATCGTGGCCCGAAGGGCGGCTACGCCAGCCATGCGTCAAGACCGTTTCAACATAGTGTTGAGATCGGCTAGGAACTACTTTTCGGTCATCATACCCACTGGTAACGTGCCATACAATGAGACAAGCGCATACGCGAAGACGGATGATGTGCAGTGGCGCGGCGGCGAGAGGAGGCGGACGATGCCACGATGGCTTGTCTTCGTGACGGCGTTCTTAGCGATCCTGTCCGCCCTGAGCCCGCGCTCCTTCGCGGCCCCGGCTCTCGCCGCCGATGCTATCACCTGCGCCTCAGTTGAAGCCTTGATGACTGTGCCGCGTGCGGACCTTATTCGCCTCTCCGACCTGACCGAGGAACCGTTCGCGGACGGGAAGGCCGTGCGCACGGAGTTGGTTTTGCTGCAGGAGTACAAGCGCATCACAGGCCGCTCCTACCAGCCGGGTGACCTCGGGCACATTCGGACAGCGCAGGAATGCGCCGAGAAGAACGGCTCCGTCACCTCAACCTCATCGGCTCCTGCCGCCAATCCGATCGACGAAGGCGATGACCGAGCCTGCCGCTCCAACGCCCGCGCCTAGGCCACCGAGTTCAACATGGGTCCGGACGCCATCGCGGTGCTCAGCGGCTGCCGACAAGATGCCCAAGGCGCCTGGTTCTTTCCCACCGGCCCGGACGACCCCCGCTTGCCGGCACCGGTCCTCACGGCGGAGGAGGAACAGCAGACGGCTGGGCTGCGTGCCGAGATTGAGACACAACTTGCAGGGCTTGCAGCGACCATGCCCTATTGGATGCCGGAGGAGTTGGATCGGCTCTACGAACCGGACAAGCAGCCAGTCTCCGGCCACCGGGACCTGGACCGCAGCTTTGGCGTACTGCGACCGCAATATGAGGAGATCCTTATTGCCTACCTCCGAGATCCGAGCCGGATCGCGCTTGCGAACTACGCGAACTGGTGGTTCAACCGCCGGGAAGCCGCGGTACCGGCGGCAACTTGCTCCTCCATGCCGCCACCCATCTGCGACACGATGCGGAATAGATTGGGGTATGTGGGCATCGGACCATGGCCCTGGGACCCGGAGGACCCCCTCACCCTCGCCGAGTACCTGAAGTGGGTGCTGGCGAACGGCCGCATCGTGCTGCAACCGCCCCCGATCCCCACCCCGCTGCCCTCCTCGCCCGACGGCATCGACAGTGGTCCGCTGTACCCTCTCTTGGTCCACGTCGTCGACGCGGCCGGCGCTCCACTCGACGGGGCCTGCGTGGAGGTCGTGCTGCCCCTCGGCACGGACACCATCTGCGACAACGACCAGTTGGACCACTCGCCGACCGCAGGGGTGATCGAGGTGCGCGGGAGCCCCTGGACCTACACCGTGCGGGAGATACGACCACCCGAAGGCCATGCCCTTACTGGGGGCGTCAGGACCGTCGAACTGACATCGGCCGGGGCTGCCGTCGTTCTCGTCCACGGGCCGGGTTCGAGAGGTGCTGATGGGCCATCCTCGACGCCGACCTCGTCCACCCTGGCCACCAGTCGGACGACCGGAATCGAGGGGCAAACCTACACGAGCCCCCAGTTTGGCTACATCGTCACCTGGCAGTCACCGTGGGAGCCCGACGTCGTGGCCTCCGACCCGCAGGCTGGCGATCACCTTCGCTTGGTCACCGGCGAGGTCGCCCTGGAGTATCACGGTTTCTCCACCGACCAGCCCATCGAGCAGGCCCTGGAGGACTTGGTCGCCGCCCGGGCGCGAAACCATTCTGGGTCAACACCGCAGTACCAGGCAGCCGGGGGAGGACCGAACTCCGACAGCCCCGCGCTTTGGCACTTCACCTATACCAGGGCGGACGGCGTCGTCATGGGCGAAGCCAGCACGGCGTTTTCAGTGGAACCAGGCGGGGCGGTGCTGATCCGGACGTCGATCAGGCCCATCGACGATGCCTCACCAAGGTCGCTCTACTACGCCGTGTCCCTGTTCCTCGATTCGATTGAAGCAACTGCCGCAGCCCAGCAAGCCACCGAGCAGGGAAATGTGGTCACCTTGCGGCCCGATAATGTCCAAAACCTGGCTGACACGCTGAGGACGATCCCGTCGCTCGTAGAGGTTTCGGACACAGGGCGACCAACCACATGACCGCTTGGCGGCTTGCAGCGGTGCCGAGTGAAGCTCCCCGGCCCAACGTTCGTCGGCATCGCGTTCGCCGTGGTCCATCCCTGGCCTGGCCAGTCTTCGCGCCTCGCCATATAGACCAGGGCGACTGTCGCGTCCGTATTGGTTGGTGAGAACACTGCGAAGGCAAGGCGCGCTTCACCACCAGTTGGTCCGTCGGCCACTCGATGTCACTCGGTGGTGCGATCGGTGAGGCAGTCACACCCCAGGGTCAGTGAGCCGTTACGCGCCTTCAAATCCCTGGTCCACGCTGATCGACAGTGAGCCCCGTTTTTTGATGCGTGACCATGTGATCAAGGCGGTTCCCATCAGCCGGGTTGGTCCACCTACGCTTGGGCGCACCGCCCGTCGCCCAGAACGACGGTCCCTGGCAAGCGGCCATACGAGATGACGGGTGAAAACGGGTTATCCCCTGCCGCGACAGCATGCGCCAGGGCGACCCCGGGGGAGTCAACCCCACTCACGCCCGAACAGCGCGATCACGAGGGGCACAGCAGGCGCCGGTGGTAGACTGCCGTGTCGGTCGCGAGCGAGACGCAACCCGCCCGTCCAACTCGTCCAGATAAGTCCCCGCCACGCAGCAGCATGAAGAAAGAAAAGTCATTGCCGAGGAATCCCGACGGTGCATGACGACGCGTGGATCTACGACCTTGAGACCACCGGCTTTGTCGCCGACCTCCCCTACTGGTCCGCGTTGCTCGATCAGTACAACCCCGCCAAGGTCTTAGACATCGCCTGCGGCACAGGCCGCATCACCTTGCCCCTGGCGGAGCAGGGCGTCCGGGACAACGCCGCCTTCCGGACCATCGGGCTGGACATTAGCGAGCCACTGCTTGCCCGCGCCCGGGAGAAGCTGGTCCAGGCCTGCCCCGCGGTCCAAGACGCCGTCTCCTTCGTCGAGGCGGACATGCGATCATTCTGCCTCAATGAGCAATTCGATCTGATCGTGCTGGGGTTCAACTCGCTCGCGTATCTCTACGACATGGAGGATCAGCTTGGGTGCCTGGAAGCGGTCCGACGCCACCTGGCGCCGGGGGGCCGCTTCGCCATCGACCTCCTGGTGCCCCACCTCGGATTTCTGGACGAGGCTCAGGTCGGCGGACCGGTGCGTCTCGAAGTCGATCTTCGATCACCCGAACCTGGGATCCGCCAGTTCCTCCGCACGGCGACGGAGCGCTATGACGTCATCACCCAGCGGGACGACACGCTCTACTTTTATGAGATCTACCATGACGACGGGCGCCACCAGCGGTTCACGGATGACCTTGCCTGGCACATGTACTTTCCCCGCGAGCTCGAGCTGCTGCTCCGCATCGCGGGCCTCCGGGTCATCGAGAAGTTCGGGAACTACGCGCGGGCGCCCTTTGGTCACCGCTCGACGCAGTATCTGTGGGTGATGGAGGCGATGGTGTCCCAGGGATGCCCCCATCACGGCTGAGGCCACATCAACCGGAACCGAGTACACCGCCTACCGAGTCTGCCACAGGTGAGCGACGACGCCGGCAGCCTCGCGCAGCACGTAGCCGAACTCGGCACCGCCCCCAGTCCGAATCGGGCTTTCCGTGGCCGGCGCGCCGTATGGCTGCAGGCCCAGGTCACGAGCCATCAGCTTGAGACGGAACAGGTGGAACCCGTCGCTGACCAGAAGCACCCGGGAGAGATCCCGAGCCCGAAGCAAGGTCGCCACGCCGCGCATGCTCTGCCAGGAATCGCGTCCCTGATTCTCAAGCAGCAACGCCCCCTCAGGAACCCCTTGCTCCAGAAGGTAGTCCCGGCTTGCCTCCGCCTCGGTGAACACGTCACCCGGATTCCGACCCCCAGTGACCACGATCAACGATGCACTGCCGGCCTCGTACGCCGCGAGGGCGCGGTCAAGCCGCGCACGGAGGACGGGGCTGGGCCGCCCGTTGTACTGGGCCGTGCCGAGGACAACGATCGCATCCACCGGGCGCGTCTGATCCGAGCGCGCCTGCCAGTAGATGGCGGCGACCAGCGAGGCGCCGAGCAGCGGCGGCGCCAGCAGCAGCAGGACAAGAAGGGTGCGGAGCCAGCGCCCGACTCGACGACTTCCTGACCGGCGTGACGGTGGTGCCTCCTCTCCGACGGGTCGTGGTTGGTCGGGCACACGCCCATCTGCCGGGTCGAACCGGCGCCGGGTGGGGGCGATCCACTCCTGGGTCGTGGAAGCCGATGGGCGTTCGCGAAGGGTGAAACGTTCGGTGTCGCCACGGTAGGACATAGTGGGATGATGACAGCCGCGGGAGTTGCGTTCAAGGCAACACCGGGCGCAGGCACGACAACAGGATGCGCTTCGGCCGCCCTGAAGCTATCCGCCGCCCGGGTTGACCTGGTCCTCCTGCCGCTCGACTTCAGGGTCAGCTTTCGGCGTGGCATCGGGGCGGCGGCCCAGCTTACCCGCGTTGATCAGTGTCCCGAGCACGTCGTTGATCACCCGCACCCCGAGGACCGACGTGATATCACCCACGTCGTACTGCGGGGCGACTTCGACCAGCTCCATACCGGCCAACCCCTCCCGGGTGACGATGTGGAGCATTCGTAGGGCTTCGCGGGGCAACAAACCGCCCGCCTCCGGCGTTCCAGTGCCGGGAGCGAAGGCGGGATCGACGGAGTCAATATCGAAGGAGAGGAAGACGACCTTCGCGTTCTTCCAGGCAATCTCCAACGCCATCTCCGCGACCCGCTCCAACCCCCAGCGGTCGATGTCGGTCATCGTGATGACGCTCGCCCGCCGCTCCCGCGACACCTTCACCCCAGCACGGGACCCCGTCCACCCACCAATGCCGATTTGAACCAGATTGGTCGCTGGGGCGTTCGGGATGTTGGTGGCGTGAAAGAAAGGGGTGCCGTGCATCCGCTCGTCGAGGTTGTACTCCGAGAGGTCGCTGTGACGGTCAAAGTGGATGATCCCGACATTCCCATCCACCAAGGGCGCGAGGCCACGGACATCGGGATAGCCGATTGAGTGATCTCCCCCCAAGATCACCGGGAAGACCGCCCGCTCGTGGAGGTAGGCGACCGCCTTGTCGATCTGGTCGAAGCTCTTCTCGATATTGGCCGGGATCACGGTGACGTCTCCCACGTCCACCATGTCCAGTTGCTCGGCCAGATCAACGCCCAGCTCAAAGTTATAGCCACTCGGGAGGTGAGAGATCTGCCGCAACGCCTGGGGGCCGAACCGCGTCCCAGGACGAAACGTGGTGCCGGCATCGAGCGGCGCTCCGATCACGGCGACATCCTGGCCCCCGAGCTCGCGCATGTCCTCCAAGAACGGCACACCGAGATAGGTACCGCTTGCGGAGTAACGGGCGCCGCCCCGGTTGAAGAGCGGGATCGAGCGGTCTCTGATGCTCTCGGCCGAGGCAAGGCCGTACGCCAGCGCCTGCTCCCGCCGCTCCTTGGTGCGAGCCGTCGGCAGCTCCGCCTCCCGCGCCTGCATCCGCGTCCCGTG
The DNA here is from genome assembly GCA_016781925.1 of Sphaerobacteraceae bacterium. Taxonomy (GTDB): domain Bacteria; phylum Chloroflexota; class Chloroflexia; order Thermomicrobiales; family UBA6265; genus LC2-1. The sequence continues at coordinate 39,673 of JADDPH010000076.1, forward strand.
CAGTTGCTCGCGATCCATCTGGTATATCACCCCCCGCCGATCTCGGTCCCCCGCGGGGACCGGGGCGGTACCTTAGCCGGATCGAGCCGGCCTGTCACCACGGCGCTCACGGTCGCGCCGGCTCATCTTCGCGCAGCCGGGCGACGAGTCCCCACAGCGACACGAGCGCCCAAACACCTTCCAAAAGCAGGAATCCCCACTGGCGTTGCCCAAGGGCAAGGACGGCAAGAATCGCCGAACCCACCAGGTTCAGCAGCAGATAGACGTTTGATCGTGCGTCGAGCAGACGAAACTGCGCCAGGGTGAACGCGATGAGGACCAGCAACGCGCCGACGATTTGTAGAACCTGACCCACAACCTACCCCACGATCAGAACTGCCCCCAGACCAACCTCCAATACGCTCCTCAACCGCTACCCAGCCCGTCGCGGGGTGGGAACGGCTCGCGTCAAGATGGCGGCCTCACGGCTCCTCAGCAAGAAACGCGCTCACCTCATGAGCGAACGTCTCGGTGAGGGCCGCCGTGTAGTGGTTCGTCCCTGGAATCTCCAGAACCCGGCTGCCAGCAATGATGCCCCGCAGGCGCTCGGCCTCCGCCGCCGGCAGGATCTGGCCACGGTCGCCCCCGAGCAAACCCTCCGTCGCACGTACGATCAGCGTTGGGGCCTTGACGAACTCAGGTAGCACGTCGGTTGTGGTCAGGAACATCGCCGCCTGCTCCTCGGCGATCGCGGCCTTCGGCACGCTCGACACGACCGTGCCATCTCCCTGGGCCTCAGCGTCGTACCGGTAGTACCGCTCCCAAAAGGCGTCCCGGGTGAGGTGCGGCGCGCTCAACATCGAATCCAGGTAGGCGTCGAGGGACGGGTAGGGAGTGCCGAGGCGGGCGAGCGCCGGCGCGATTGCCTGCATCGTGTCGGCCGGCAGCTTGCCTCCCGCATCCACCAGAACCAGCTTGGCGATCCGGTGCGGGTGGACGGCGGCGAGGTACAGCCCGATCAAAGCCCCCAGGGAATGGCCCACGTAACGGACCATCGGAACCCCAAAATGGTCGCACAGCGACAGGAGGTCATCCACGTGGAACGGTAGGCCGTAGCCATGGGGCGGTTTGGCGCTGCGCCCCCGCCCGCGCAAGTCCGGCGCGATCGCGAACCACCCCTGCTCGGCGAGAACGGGGCCAAGCTCGGCCCAGTACTGGCTGTTCGCCGTAATCCCGTGAACGAGCACCACCACCCGATCCGGAGCGGTGAAGTGCCCCCAGCTCTCGACCCGGAGGGTAATGCCGTTGACCTCAAGGTCGTGGAGATCGTGCGCGGTCGCGCCGGCGTCCCTCATCGGTCGAGTTCCTCCGAACGGCCGATCGGGGTGGCAGGCACCGCTCCGCCCAGCGATCGTCCGAACGGTCGCAGCCGCCGACCGACGAACGCGCCGGCGAGGCCGCGCGGAAAGAAGAGCACCAGCAGCACGAAGATGATCCCGAAGATGAAGAGCGGATCGCGAAGCGGCTGACGGAGCAACGCCGGCAGATCCGCGACCACGTCCGAGCCCGCCCACACCGTCAACCGGACGTTCAGGTAGTGGTAGAGCAGCGCCCCGGCGACCGGACCCCAGAGGGAGCCGCTTCCGCCGATGATGACCATCAGGAGCAGCGTGACCGTGAACTCGGCACTGACGGCCCGCGGCGTCGCGCCACCGACCAGGAAGAGGTAGACGATGCCGGCGACCGTGGCCAAGAGGCCAGAGAGGACGAACGCCAGCAGCTTGAAGGGAAAGGGCCGCAAGCCGAGCATCTCTACCCGCCGCTCGTTCTCCCGGATACCCAGCCAGACTCGCCCCGTGGGGGAGGTCACCAACCGGAGGGCCACCAGGTAGACGGCGATCAGGGTCGCGAGGGTCAGCCAGTAGAGATTGTCGGTGTTGACCACCCCCACCATCCACTTCGGGAGCCGGCGAAAGGGCAGGCTCAGTCCCTCCTCCCCGCCGGTCAATTCACCCACGTTCTTGCCGACGATCACGGCCCCCGCTTGGGCGAAGGCAAGCGTCACCATCGCGAAGTAGACCCCGTGGGTGCGGAACGCAAGCACACCGACTGCGCTGGCGAGAACCAAACTTCCGAGGAGAGCGAACGCGATCGCCGGGCCTAGCGCCCACTCCCACTGCCGCATTGCGATGGTCGGAAGGTAAACGCCGGTGCCGAAAAAGAGGGCGTGCCCGAAGGAGAGGACGCCGGTGAACCCGAACAGGAGGTTGTAGGAGAGCGCCGCAATCCCCAGCGCGAACCCGACGGCCAGCAGTTGCAGGGTGCCAGGTGAGTTGAGCGGGCCATCGAAGATGACGGGGATCTGGAGATCCAGGCGCGGCACCGCCAGCAGCGCCAGCAACACCGCGACCGGCCAAAGGGAGCGCCACCTTCCGCCGCCACTCACCGGAGTCTCCCCAGCAGCCCGTTTGGCCGGACGAGCAGCACGACCGCCAACAGCAGCACCACCACGAAGTCACCAGCCCAGGTCGTGTAGTAGTTGCCGAACTGCTGGGCAAGACCGATCACGACCGCCGCCAATGCGCTGCCGGTGACGGAGCCGAGGCCGCCGATGACAACGACGATAAATGCGAAGATCAGGTTGACGGAGCCGAACTGGGGATCGATGGATCCAAAGTAAGCGGCGCCGAAGGCGCCCCCCAGACCGGCAAGGGCGCCGCCGAGGGCGAAGACCAGGGTGAAAGCGCGGTCAACGTCGATCCCGAGCGCCTGGACCATTTCCCGATTCTCTGCTCCGGCCCGAACGATCAAACCGTAGCGCGTCTTTCGCAGGAACAGCAGCATCCCGGCCAGCACCGCAAGGGCGGCCAGGATCAGCAAGAAGCGGTTGTTGGGGACGCGAGCACCCAAGACGGTACTCGTATCGGCCAGCCAGCGTGGCTGCGGGAACGTCCGCGCGTCGGGTCGCCAGATCACCGCCGTGAGCTGGCTCAGCGCGAGTCCGATCCCGAGCGTAATCAGCACCTGGTAGATCGGCCGCTGATAGAGCGGTCGTAACAGTCCGACCTCCACCGCTGCCGCTAAGACCGCTCCGACGATCGTCGCCACGACCAGGGCCAGAAGAAACGCGGGCGTGGAAGCCCGGAACTCCCCGGAGATCTGCGCGATCGTCCACCACGCAGCGTAGGCGCCCCAGGTGAAGAAGGCCCCGTGCGCGAAGTTCAGCACGTCCATCAGGCCGAAGATGAGCGACAGCCCGGCCGCGAGCAGAAAGTACATCGCCGCCAGCGCGAGCCCGGTCAGGGTGAGCAGGATGATGGTACTCATCGAAAGCCATCCCTCACCCTGAGTGCCCCGCGCCGAGGTAGCGAGCCTGCAACTGCTCGTCCGCCGTGACGTCCGCCATCGGTCCGGTGTAGACCGTACGGCCGTTGTCGATGATGACGGCATCGTCGCCTAGGGCCTGCGCCATCGCCAGGTTCTGCTCCACGAGGAGGATCGTCGTCGTCCCCTTGATCGCCGCCAGCGCCTCCGTCACCTGGCTCACCACGACGGGGGCCAGTCCCTTTGAAGGCTCGTCGATCACCAAGAGCCGGTTCGGATTGACCAGTGCCCGGGCGATGGCGACCATCTGTTGCTGGCCGCCGGAAAGTGATCCCGCGCGCTGCCCCGCACGCCGCTCCAGGTCAGGGAAGAGGCGGTGGACCAGGGCCATTCCGTCAGCCGTCGTTCCTGGCCGCTGCGCCAGCCGCAAATTCTCATCAACCGTAAGACCGCCGAAGACATCGCGATCCTCGGGCACGTAGCCGACTCCACGACGCACGATGCGGTGGGGCCGTTCTCGCGTAATGTCCCCGCCGTCGAAGGTAATCGTCCCACCCGCGGCCGGGGTCAGACCCAGGACCGAGCGCAGCGTCGTCGTCTTGCCGGCACCGTTACGGCCGAGCAGCACGGTGACACGGCCGGGGGCGACATCCAGCGACACACCTTGAAGGATGTGCGACTCACCGATGAAGGTGTGCAGGTCCGTCAATCGCAGCAGCGACTCGGCGCCTGATTGCCTCACGCCACTCCCAGGTACGCCGACCGGACGAAGGGATCAGCCATCACCGCGTCCGGTTCGTCGTAGGCGACAAGGGCGCCGTTAGCCAGCACCGCGACCCGGTCCGAGAGGTCGTGTACGACATCCATCTTGTGTTCCACCATCAGGATCGTCTTGCCCTCCACCTTCCGGATCCGCCGGATCACGTCGAGCATGACCGGCACCTCTTCGGCGCTGACCCCGGCGGTCGGCTCGTCCAGCAGCAGCACGGAGGGCTCTGTGCAGATCAGTAGGGCGAGTTCGAGCTTGCGCTTGTCGCCGTGCGCCAACGAGCCGGCCAGCACCCGCTCCCGGCCGCGCAGACCCACGGTCTCCAGCGCCCAGGCGGCCCGCTCCCCCGCCGCCCGGTTAGCCGCCGCGCTCCTCCAGAACGCGAAGTTTCCCGATGCGCCCGCCTGAGCGGCGAGGCGGGCGTTTTCCAACGTCGGGATTCCGGGAAAGATCGTCGTCAGTTGAAACGAGCGGCCCAGCCCCTGTCGAACCCGGGCGAACGGAGGAAGCGCCGTGACGTCCCTTCCTTGCAGCAACACCTGCCCGGTGGAGGGCCGGTACAAGCCGCTGATCAAATTGAACAGGCTCGTCTTGCCCGCCCCGTTCGGACCGATGATCGAGACGAACATCCCCTCCGGCACGCCGAACGAGACATCGTCGACGATCGTGGCCCCCCCGAACCGCAAGCTCAACCCGCGAGTTTCGATGATGGGTGCTGGGGGCCGGGTGTCCGGGGCCGGAGATGCAGGATTCGACGGGAGGGAGACGGGAGTCTCCTCACCGCTGTCTCGTCGCATCGCTCCCTCACGCATCCAACGTCACCCGGCCCCCAGATCCCTTTGGTTAGCTCGCGGCGACCGGCGGAGCAACCGCGTCAGGTGCCAGGGTGTTGACGGCTTCGGCCTCGAAGGTGTCACCCTGCTGCGCGAGCTTGACCTGGAACATCGGTTGGAGGAGGGCGTGGTCCTCGGGCCGCACGGTGTACTGACCCTTCACGCCATCGAACTGGTACCCCTCCAGGGCCGTGATCATCTCGTCGACGTTCGCCCCGTCAGCTGCCTCCACCGCATGCACGATCATCTGGGCACCGGCGAAGCCGTCCGGCATGAAGAGGTCCGGCACACCGCCCTCCGCCTTCAGCCGATCGACCAGGAAGGTGTTGGCTTCCGTATCCGGCGCCTGGTAGATGTAGTGGGAGAGGAAGGAGATCTGCTCGGCCGCCGGACCGAACACCGGGTACGACACCCGCTGATCGAGGCCGGTGACGACGCGGGTCGCCTCGAGCACGCCCTGATTGGCGAGGGCGGTGTACATCGGGGTAGCGGTGGCGCCGGCCCAGGCCACGAACAGGAGATCCGGCCCTCGATCCAGCACCTGCTGGGCGAACGGGGCGAAGTCGCGGGCGTCCTGCGCCACCAGCAGATCGTTGACCGTCGCCCCCTTCTCTCCGAAGACCGCCTTGACCGCGGCCACGTTGGCCTGGCCGAAGGCGGTGTCCTGGGCGAAAACGAGGACGTTCTGGCCCTCCAGCGTCTCCAGGAACGACGCGGCGGTCAGGATGTCCTGGTAAGTCTGACGGCCAGAGCGGAAGGTGTAATCGTTGATGCCGGTCAACGCGTCCGTCGCGGCCGGGCCGCTGACGAAGAGCACCTGGTTCTGCTCGGCGAGCGGGGCAACCTGGAGCGCGACGCCGGAGACGACGGAGCCGGCGAGAATCTTGTAGCCCGCGCCGATGAGGTCACGCGCGGCCGCCACTGCCGTGTCGGGCACTCCCGTATCGTCCCGAACCGTGAACTCGATCCTGTGGCCGTTGATCACGCCCGTCCCGCCGGTGGCGTAATCAAGCCCAACCTGAAAGCCCTTGAGGTACTGCTCCCCGTACGACTGGAGCGGACCCGACTGGGAGGTGACAATGCCGACTTGAACGGTGTCCCGTACCTCGACGGGCGCCGCGGGCGTCGCCCCCGGTGTGGACTGGGCTGCACTCGCTGGCCTCGCGCTGCCTCGTGCCCCGAGGAGGGCCACCGCGCCGAGACCCGCGGCGCCTCCAACCAATGTCCGCCGCGACAACCTGCCGGTTTGCTGCTGACTCACCAGAAATCCCCCTCAATGTTGAGCGCCGTCGCTCACCGCGCCGCCCCGTTGCGGCGCCCCGATGTCGCCCTCAGGCGTACTCACACCATGCCCAGACCTTCGTCTGGGCGCGTGGATCATGGGCCGGGACGCAATGCTTGTCAAGAAGCCAACTCGGTCTCTGGGAGGAGAGTGGAGCCGGCGTCGCGCCGATCGGGCGCTTACCACTGCGTCTCCTTCGCGGCGGCATGGTGCCCCCCGCTCTAACGTCGCTACCCTGCCGCGGCCGCATCCGGCTGGGTCCGCGCGGCCTCAATCGCGGCGACCGCGGACGGATTCTCCAGGGCGGAGATATCACCCGCCGGCAGCCCGAGGTACGCGGCTCGGATGACCCGTCGCATGATCTTCGCGTTGCGCGTCTTCGGAAGCTCACCAACGAAGCGGACCGCCTCCGGCCTCAAAGCGGGACCGAGGCTATGGCCGACGGTCTGACGCACCTCCTCGGCCAGCGCCTCCGACGCCTCCCTGCCGGGGATCAGCACGCAGAAGACGGTGACCGTCTCCCCCTTGACCTCGTGGGGGACACCGATCGCGGCCGCTTCCTGCACCGCAGGATGAGCGACCGCCGCTGACTCCACCTCCGCCGGACCGACCCGCTTGCCGGCGACCTTCAGGGTGTCATCCGAGCGGCCGCGGATGAACCAGAAGCCGTCTTGATCGACCTCCGCCCAGTCGCCGTGGACCCAGACGCCGGGAAAGCGAGACCAGTAGGTATCAAGGTAGCGGTCAGGATCCCGCCAGAAGCCGCGGGTCATCCCCACCCACGGCTGGCGGACGATCAACTCCCCCACCGCTCCCCGGACCAGGTTGCCCGCATCGTCCACCACGTCGGCGTCCATGCCGGGCACCGGCCCACTGAAGGCGCAGGGCTTCTGCGGCTTGATCGTCACGCAGCCGACGATGCCGCCGCCGGTCTCGGTGCCGCCGGAATAGTTGATGACCGGGCAGCGCCCGCCGCCGATCTCGTCGAAGTACCAGCGCCAGGGACCTGGGTTCCAGGTTTCTCCGGTGGAGCCAAGAATCCGCAAGGAGCTGAGGTCACGCTTTCGTGGCCAGTCCGGACCGTGCGGCATCAGGGCGCGGACAGCCGTCGGGGCGACCCCAAGCACGGTGACGCCGTGTCGCTCGACCAGATGCCAGAGCCGGTCCGGCTGGGGGTAGTCGGGGGTTCCCTCGAACAAGAGCAGCGTCGCGCCGAGCATGAGTCCGCCGCCGATCGCCCACGGACCCATCATCCAGCCCAGGTCGGTCAGCCAGAACAGGACATCGTCCCCCTGCAGATCGAAGCAGTAGGCAAGATCGTGGGCAGCCTTGATCGGGAAGCCAGCGTGGACATGGAGCGCCCCCTTAGGGCGACCGGTGGTGCCCGAGGTGTAGATGATCATGTACGGGTCGTCGGCAGCCGTCGCCTCCGTCGGATATTGTCGCGCGACGCCCTGGACAACTTCGTGCCACCAGACGTCCCGCCCCTGGCTCCAGGGCACCACGTCCCCGGTGCGCCGCAGCACCAGGCAGCGCTCCACCTCCGGTGCCAGTTCGAGGGCCACGTCCGCCGTCGTCTTGAGCGGGACGGTTCCGCCCCGGCGGAGGAAGCCGTCGGCGGTGATGAGCAGCTTCGCCTCGCAGTCGCGCAGGCGGGAAGCTACCGCGTCCGCCCCGTAGCCCGAGAACATCGGCACATAGACGGCGCCGATCTTGCCGCAGGCAAGGACAGCCATCACGGTCTCTGGAAGCATTGGAAGAAAGATCCCGACGCGGTCCCCCTTGCCAATCCCGAGCGCGCGGAGCGCGTTGGCGAGGCGGTTCGTCTCGACAGTCAGCTCCCAGTAGGTCAGCTTCCGAACCTCTCCATCGTCACCCTCCCAGGTGACGGCGAGTTGATTGCGGCGAGGCCCGGCTGCGTGGCGGTCGAGCGCGTTGTGGACGTAATTGAAGCCGCCGCCAGCAAACCAGTCCGGCCAGGCCGGACCAGCGGAGAGGTCCAGCACCTGCTCGTAGGGCCGGATCCAGGCGAGGTCCAGGTCGCGTACGACGGCGTCCCAGTACCAGGCGGGGTCGGCCGCCGCGCGGCGAAGCAGGTCCTCGTAGTCGGTCGCGCCAACTCCGGCCATGAATCGTCGAAGTCGGCTTCGCTCTAGGTACGCCTCGGAAGGCTCCCAGACGATGGCGTCGTCGGTCGAGTCATGAGCGTCTCGCGGCGGCGTGACGATGGACATCGGCGGTCTCCCAGGGCGGTCCCGCCCTACATCCAACCAGGGAACGGGCGACATGATGCGGGCATTGTTGCGGGGTGTCCGGAGCCGGTCAAGCGCGGTTGCTCCATCCCCCGGGATGGAGGATCGCTTGATAGACTGGCGCGTTGGCGAGCTCCTGGTGCAGCCCGCCGGCAACCGACGAAACTGCGGCGCGATTGGGCGGAACGTGGAGGGCAAGCGCGTGATCATCCGCGTATTCCGATCCTGGGTAAAGCCGGGGATGCACGAGGAGTACGAGCGGCTGCTCCGAGACACGGCCATCCCGCTCATGCTGGCCGCGCCAGGGCTCGTCAAGCTGCACGTCGGCACCCCGCTAGACGATCCGCCCCGGGAGTTCCTCCTCATGTCGGTCTGGGAGGACATCGGCTCCCTGCGGGCCTTCTTCGGGCGCAAATGGCGGGAGTCGGTGGTGGTCCCTGGTGAAGCCCACCTCGTGGCGGAAGCCATCGTCGACCACTACGAGGTGCTTGAATACTCCGCTCTCGCGGCGCCGCCCCCTACCGCATCTCTCGTCTCACTCGCCGAATAAGTCCGTCCACCTCCCGCTGAATAGAGCGGCTCACCCAGCGCAGCGGCCAGGTCAACTTGCCCGCCGACGCGGCCTGCCGCCAATGGCTCGTGGCTCGGTGCCCGTCTTGCCACCTCTTCCCCCATAGATTCCCCCAGTTCGCAGGTTCGGCCTTGAGGTGGGTCAACGCTGTTCCGTCAGGTAGGGGCGAGGCATGCCTCGCCCGCGTGGCCAGCAGCCGGGCGCGGCAAGCAGCGCCCCGATCGGGGACGGATGCTGGCGAATGAGGCGTGACGCACCCCTGGATGCATCGCGGGGAGGGATTGCGGCATTCCCGGCCAGTGTGCGTCCGGGATGTCCGGTTTGCGGGCCATCGCGCATTGTGTCTTGTAGAGACAGCAAGCTGCGGCCGATGCGAACGGGGCCTCGTCGGGCATGACCATCGCGCGTGGCGCTCCGTGCTGGCCAGGCGCTGGCGCACCTCGCGATGGTTCGTCAAGGGGGAGGAGGTGAAACGGCTGAAGATCGTCAGGGCTGAGGGTCAACAATTCGGGCGCGTCGGAGTTGCGCTACCGTGGTGCCGTGGCACCGGTGACGGCACCGGAACGAAAGGGAGGATGAAATGCGGTCCTGGCTCAAGCTCAACGCCGCAGTTGTGTGCCTGCTTTGCCTCACGTTGCTGCCACCAGCAGGCGCGTCCGCGGCAGGCTCCGGAACCATTAGTGGCTACGCGGTCAACGGCCAGGTCACTTTCTTTTACACAGCGCGCTATGTTACCAATCCAGCCAGTCCGGGGCCGGAAGTGGCCTTCAACCAGTCGTACGAGTCGGCCCCAACCCGGCTCTTCCTGGCCTCACACGACTGCAATCGAGGTGGCTGGGGGCCGGTCTAGGAGCAGTACATCGGGAGCTGGCAACCCGTTGGCTTCTACGGCGCTCCGGCCAAGTTCTGCCTGCTGAGTCAAGCGAATGGGTCGACCGCTGATTTCAGCGGCACGCTTGCCTGGGATTAGTCCAGGCGTTAGTCAACGGCGTGGGCTCGCGCCACTATGGCGCGAGCCCGGCAAGGGCAGGGATTCACGATGCGAAACCGGTTCGTTGTCCACCTAGCGGCCCTGGGCATCCTGACGGTTGTGCTTGCCGCCTGTGGTGGGACGGGAGACGCTGACGAATCTAGGACGGACCTCTCCCCGCCGTCACCGCCCGGCGCCGCAAGTGTCGCCCAAGCGGTCTCCACGCAGCCCGGCGGAGAAAATGTGAGTACCCCCACCGGCGGCGGCT
>JADDPH010000004.1 GCA_016781925.1 Sphaerobacteraceae bacterium
AAACACCTTCCACAAAGTCCATAACACGCTCTAGGCAGGCACGGCCATCGGCTCTGGGGGAAGCCGCACCGGTTCCCGCAACGGACACCCTCTTTCGAGCCGGCTCGTGTGCCTGGACCAACGATGGAGAACCCGTGTACCAGCCTGGTTAGTACGCCGGCACGTAGTCCGGGTCGACGGGGCGGATGCCACCCTCGGGTGGGGCGTAACCCTTCGCGGCAAGAGCTGCTACCACCGCCTCGATCACGTCGTCCGGGGTTGACGCGCCTGCCGTTACCCCCACCGTGTCGGCGTCCTGAAGCCACGCTTCTTCAATATCCTCGGGTCGCTCGATGTGGTAGGAGGTAACGCCCATCTTGTTGCCGACCTCGGCGAGACGGGCCGTGTTGCTGCTCTTCTTGCCGCCAATCGCCAGGATCAGATCCACTTCGTCGCGTTCCACCAACCGCTTGAGGGCCCTCTGCCGCTCGCTGGTCGGCTCACAGATGGTGTTGCAGAGCCGGAATTCGCCGCCCTCCGGCACCACCAGCGCCTGCAATTCCTGGGCGAATGCCATGAGTTCGTCAATGTTCTTGGTCGTCTGGCTGACGACGGCCACCTTGCGGGGCGGGGGAACCTTGCCCGGGCTCGGTTCGCCGCGCTTGGCGTTCCATGGCAGGTCTGCCATCTTCTTGGCCGCAAGGGCCTTGCTGGTGCCGGCCCAGCCGATGACGCTCCTGACCTCAGGGTGGTAGGCATCACCGTAGACCACGATGAAGTAGCCCTGGCGGACCAGCTTCTGGGCCAGGCGCTGCACCTTGGTCACCAGCGGGCAAGTGGTATCGATCAGTTCGACGTGCGCCGCCTCCGCTTCCTTGGCCAAGTGCGGCCCCATCCCGTGCGCGGTGATGGCGACCCGGCTGAATCCTCGATCCACGGCCTCCGCGACGGAGCCTGCGCCTTCCACGCCGCGCTGCCGCAACCGCTCGACGACCTGGGGATTGTGGATGATGTCGCCAACCGGGGCGATCCGATCCTCGGGGTTGGCCGCATCCTGGATGATGTCCAGGGCCCGTCGCACGCCCCAGCAATACCCCAGTTCGTCGGCGACGACGATCCGGCGCTGAGGACGGGGGGTGGCTTGCGGGGGGGCGTCGATGGTGGCGGTAACCATGATGGGCTCCTGCGTCTGTAGTATCACGATGCGGTGTCGCCGTCGGCACGGCACGGAAGAGCGGCACCGACAGCCGCGGCAGGCCAAGATGCGGCCTGTCAAACAACTATGTGGAAGTATAGCCGCCGCCCCATGCCGACGCCGTAGCCGGCGTAAGACCGATCCTCCCGAAGTCGCCATGCGGAAGCATCCTGAATCACGGTGGCCCTGCTTTGGGAAACGATCGGCGAACCAGGGCTCCCAGTCGACTGGATTCGTCATGTGACCACGGTGAACGGAGCGGCTCCACAAGGTACGATGGTTGGAGACTGGGGCGCTACACTCCGAGTCCAGCGGGGCACCGGGCGCGACCATCGTCGTGCCCACGTCCTCTCTTGACGGGGCCAACGGGCGCCGGTCCCTCTCTTGCGGTGACCGGCACGTGGGTGTCTCGATACGGCCTCGGGGCTGACGATCTGGCTGAGGCGGAGCGGGGAGACGACGTGGCTCAGGATCAGATACCCGCGGCCGATAACCAGGGCGGTCAAGCTCTTAGGCCGCCAGCGACGTCAGCCCGGACGAGTGGGTCGAACGACCGTTCACGTGATCATTCTCGGCTCCGCTCGCTGTTCGATATCTCGCCGGTCGCGATTCAGGTGATCGGGCCAGACGGACACCTTTTGGACGCTAATCCGGCCTGGCGGCGGCTCTGGGGCCTCGATCCTGACCGCTTCGGAACCTACGAGGTGCGCCGGGACGGTCATCTCGCCGCCGGGGTGGTCGAGGCGGTCGAGCGGGCCTTCACGGGTGAAGTCACGACCCCCACCACGCTGCCGCCGGCGGCGTTCACATCAGAATTCGGATCCTCGCCGGGTCAATCGCGTTGGCTTCGCACCACGGTCCACCCCGTCGCTGGCGAGATCCAACCCGAGGTCGTCCTGCTCCACGAGGATGTCACGGACCAGCACCACGCTGAGGAAGCGCGCCGGAGCGCCGAGGACCGGGGCGCTCGCCTTGAAACGTTGTTGCTCCAGGTGCCGGTGATCGTCAACATCCACCGCGGGCCGGATCATGTCTTCGATCTGGTCCATCCATTGACGACGCGGTTGCTCGGAGGGGGTGATCTGCGGGGCACGTCCATGCGGGATGCCTTGCCGGAGCTAGAAGGCCAACGCATCTGCGAGGTGCTGGACCGGGTCTACGCAACCGGCGAGCCGTTCGTTGGCACCGAAGTGACGATTCAGCTGCGGGAAGCCGACGAGATGGATCGCACCAGCGTCTTCGATGTCGTCGTCCAGCCCATCCGTGACGCGACCGGCGTGGTCGAAGGGGTGATGACATCCGCCGTCGATGTCACCCAGCAGATTGTCGCCCGGCGTCGGGCGGAAACCCTGGCGGCGGAGCTGGCGACCGAGCGAGATCGGCTCGGGTTGGAGGTCGCCGAGCGCCGCCGCGCCGAGGCGGCGCTGGAGGCCAGCCAGGAGCGGCTGGAGTTAGCCCAGCAAGCGGGACGAATCGGCACCTTCGAGTATGACCTTCGCTCCGGTGTCGTGACCTGGTCGGACGAATTGGAAGCCCTGTACGGCCTCCCGCCCGGTGGCTTCGGTGGCCGGTACGAGCATTGGTCGCACACGGTCCACCCGGACGACCGCCCGGATGCGGAGGCGGCGGTGGGGCGAGCGATCGCCACGGCCGGCAGCTTTGAGGCCGAGTTCCGCGCGATCCGCCCAGATGGCTCCACCCGATGGCTTGCTGCCCGCGGCCAGGTGTACCCCGATGATACCGGCCGCCCGGTGCGGCTGATCGGGATCAACATGGACGTCACCGAGCGCCGGCGGGCGGAGGACCGGCTACGCTTCCTCGCCGAAGCCAGCAGCCTCCTGGCCGGCTCGCTCGACTACGCCACCACGCTTGAGAGCGTCGCCCGTTTGGCCGTGCCCGGGATGGCCGACTGGTGTGCCGTGGACATCGTCAGTGACGACGGGTCGGTTGAGCGGGTCGCCGTCGCCCACGTCGATCCCGAGAAGGTCGCCTTGGCGCGCTCGCTGGAGCAGCGCTACCCGTCCAACCCTGACGCCCCCTACGGTGTGCCCAACGTCCTGCGCACCGGCCGGTCCGAGATCTACCCGGAGATCGATGACTCGATGCTGGTCGCTACCGCCCGGGATGCCGAGCACCTCGAGATCTTGCGCGCGGTCGGTCTCCGTTCCGGAATGGTTGTCCCCCTTGTCGCGCGAGGCCGCGCACTCGGAGCGATCACCCTGATCGCGTCTGAGTCGGGGCGCACCTTTGGCCAGGATGACTTGGCACTTGCGGAGGACCTCGCCCGGCGCGCGGCCGCCGCCGTCGACAACGCCCGGCTCTTCGGACAAGCCCAGGCTGCTGTTCGCGCCCGGGACCAGTTCCTCTCTATCGCCGCTCACGAGCTGCGCACGCCGGTTGCCGGGTTAAAGGGCTACGCCCAGATGCTGCTCCGAGCCCAGCAGCGCGGGGGAATCTCACCTGAGCGGCTCACCCAGGCCCTGCGCACAGTGAACACCGCGAGTGATCGTCTCGCCACCCTCACCGACGACTTGCTGGACGTGTCTCGCATTCGCCTCGGACAGCTCCCGCTGCGTCCGGTCCCGCTCGACCTCGTCGCCCTCGTCCGCGATGTCGGCAGCCGCTTCGGCGACGGGCTCGGCTCTGCTCACCGGCTCGTCTTGGATGTGTCTCCTTATCCCGTCATGACGACGGTAGACGCGGCGCGCATCGAGCAGGTCTTGACTAATCTCCTCGACAACGCTCGCAAGTACGCGCCGGAGGGCGGGGAGATCTGTCTCTCGCTCCGGGAGGGAGCAGATGGCCACAGGGTAGAGTTGTCCGTGCAGGATGCGGGGATCGGGCTGCCGGCGGGCACGACAGAGGTGATCTTTGAGCCATTCGGCCGCGCCGCCAACGCCGCCGCCCGCAACCTTCCCGGTCTCGGCCTTGGCCTCTACATCTGCCGCGATATCGTCGAGCGCCACGGCGGCCGCATCTGGGCTGAGAGCGCCGGTGATGACCGGGGAACCACGATGCGCATCTGGTTACCCACGGACACGGCGCTCCCTCACGCCCCGCCGAGTCTGGACGACGGCGACCGCGTCGCCCCCCCTTCATGATGACGCCAGAGACCTTGCCTCGAGGCCCCGTGTCCTCCCTGCTCGGGGAGACCATCGGGGACGGTGTAGGCTCGGGCGAACCCGTGGCCATGCCGGAGGACCACTACCGGGCTCGCCACGATCGGTTCGCGCGGGAACGAGACGCCTTGACGCGGCGCTGGAACCGGGTTGCCAACCTCCGCCTGCTCGCGTTCCTCGCCGCGGCAGGCGCGCTCGGATACGGCGTCTGGCAGCGATCGCCGATCGCTGCCGCCGCCGGAGTGCTCCTGCTCGGAGCCTTTCTCTTCCTCGTCAGGCACCACGGCGATCTTGGGCGCCGCCGCCGTCGCGCCGCGGTCCTCTCCGACCTCAACGCCGAGGCTCTAAGCCGGATCGCCCGGGATTGGGATCCGCTGCCGCTCCGCCACACGATCCGTGCGGCGCCCGGTCATCCGTTCGCCGCCGATCTGGACCTCTTTGGGCGGGCTTCGCTGCTGCACCTGCTGGACACGACTGCCACGCCAATGGGCAGCGTCACCCTTGCTCGCTGGCTGCTGGAGCCTGCCTCGCCCGCGGAGGTGCGGGGGCGGCAGGAAGCCGTCGCCGAGTTGGCCCCAGCGCTGGACCTCCGTCAGGAACTGGCATTGCGCGGCCGATTGCGAGAGCGAGGCGCACCCGACCCGGAGCCCTTTCTCGCCTGGGCGGAAGGCAGCCGATGGCTGGCCCACCACCGATCCCTCCTCTGGGCAGCCCGGGCGGGCACGCTGTTGCTGTGGGGTCTCATCGCTGCGTGGGCGGGTGGGCTGCTGCCGAACGCTGGGTGGATCACCCTGGCGCTCCTGCTCAACGTGCTGCTCGGGCAGATGATCGGGGGGAGAGCGCATCACATCGTCGCCCGGGCTGCCTCGCAAGAAGGGGCCGTCGCCGGCTACGCGGACGCACTGGATTTGATCACGGGGGCTCGCCTCGAAGCACCACTGCACCGACGGCTCCAGGCCGATCTCGCCGTTGACGGCAGAACGGCGCCGGAGTTG
Organism: Sphaerobacteraceae bacterium; assembly: GCA_016781925.1. Classification (GTDB taxonomy): domain Bacteria; phylum Chloroflexota; class Chloroflexia; order Thermomicrobiales; family UBA6265; genus LC2-1. The sequence goes on from JADDPH010000004.1 coordinate 5,289, forward strand.
CTGCGCCGCCTGAATCGCCTGACTGGACTGGTCATTCCGCGTGGCTCGCTCGCGTACCCGGTGATCCAGGCGCTCACCCTCTGGGATGTGCACCTGCTCGCCGCCCTGGAGCGGTGGCAGGGCGAGGCTGGCACCCGCGTCCGGCGATGGTTGGATGTCCTCGGGGATGTGGAAGCTCTGGCCGCACTCGCCGGCCTCGCGCACGACCAGCCCGGCTGGGCCTACCCAGAGGTCGACCCTGGGCTGCAAGCGATGGAGGCCCGCGGACTCGGGCACCCGCTCTTGGCAGACGCCGTCCGGGTGGTCAACGATGTCGAGGTGGGCCCACCGGGCACCTTCCTGTTGGTAACCGGGTCCAACATGTCCGGCAAGAGCACGCTGTTGCGGGCGCTGGGCGTGAACGTGGTGTTAGCCGGCGCCGGCGCCCCGGTCTGCGCCAGGGCGTGCCGGTTGCCACCGGTGACACTCTGGACCAGCGTGCGGGTGGAGGACTCGCTGGAGCGCGGAGTCTCGTTCTTCATGGCCGAGTTGCAGCGGCTCAAGGCGGTGACCGATGCGGCGCGGGCAACCCGCACGGCGGGGGACCGCGCGTTCCTCTATCTGCTGGACGAGATTCTTCAGGGCACCAACACGGCCGAGCGCCGGATTGCCGCCCGTCGCATCATCGGTCACCTCGTTGCTCAGGGGGCAATCGGCGCGGTTTCCACCCACGACCTGGATATGGCGGACGAGGAGCCGCTCGCCAGCGCTGCCCGGCCGATCCACTTCACCGAGCAGGTCGGCGTCAACCCCGCCGACCCCTCGATGTCGTTCGACTACAAAGCCCGCCCCGGCCTCGCCACCTCCACCAACGCCCTCCGCTTGATGGCCCTCATCGGCCTGGATCTTCCTCCAGAGGAGTCCGGCCAAGGCGCTGACCACGGGCAGCCGACAATCGAGCCGGTCCTCCAAGGGAACCACCCGGACTCGACGTAGCCGGATGATTCAAGACTGCAGAGATATGAGGTGGGACATCCCGAGCAGGCAGCGGATCGGGAAACGATGAGCCCCGTTAGCCTCGCGGGCCCTCCGCCGGGTCCTGCGGGTGCTCCCGGGGATCGGAGGTCGCATCGTCGCCGGGCTCGCGCGCGCCTTCGGCTGGCTCGACCGGGTGCTCGTCGTGGATCGTTTCCTCAGTGGTGGGCAGCCTGCCGCCCTCCCGATCGGTTCGTTCTTGGTCCATCGAACATCTCCTCAGCGGACTCGCCGGGTAGGTCAACATCATGCGAGATTCGCCGTCCGTGGCCAGCCTTGAGGGCGCCTGAGCAAGGAGGAGGCTAGACCGGTGGGTCGGCGAGGTCGTGCTCGAAGAGACCAAACAGGGACAGCACCCCGGCAAGGATCAGGAGCAGGAGAAGAATTGCGCCGATGATCGTCACGATACCGACGATCCGGCCAAACCCCCGTCCGGCTGTGTACTCGTCGGTCGCACTCCCCGACTCCTGGTGCATCGGCGCGTTCGACACCATCCCCATCATCATCGCCAACAGGAGGAGTTTGAGCAGCATAGAGAACTCCTACACCCGCCTCAAGGCCCACACCGCGACCACCCGCGCCTTGGTCCCGGGCGGCGCACTCGGGACCCGTCAAGCGGCACTCTACGGGATCGGGAAGCGCCGGTCCAGACCCGGGCTCCACATCGTGAGCCGCTGCCCGTCCATCACTCTATCCTCGCCCCCGTCGGTTCCTTGACGCTCGCCGTAGCGGCCTACGTCGTCGTCGCCTGCAGCAGCATCTGCTGGAGCGCCCGGATCAAGAAGAGGGCAATGATTGGCGAGAGGTCGAACGCCCCCATGCTCGGCACGACCCGCCGGATCGGCGCGATGATCGGCTCGGTGACCTCATACAGGAAGCGCCCGACGGAGGAGCGCATCCCGGGATCAAACCAGGAGAGCAGTGCGCGGCCGATAATCGCGAAGGTGAGCAGGTTGAGGACCAGGGAGATGAGGCCGGGAACGGTGGTCGGCATCTGGACGTGTCCTTTTGACTTGGTTGCGCGGGGCGCTGGAACCCGTTATCAAACGGTGCCCGTGTCTGACCGAGTATAGCGAACGGAGGCCATCGGGGCTTCTTTTCGGGTGTCCTGAACTCTGAACTTCGGAATGCGTGGCGCTGCGGTCAGGCCCAAGCGATTTCACTCGCCGGAAGCGCTCGCCGCCCGCGTCTGCTTGCAGTTTTTGCCCAGCAGTCGGAAACTGGCACGTCTAAGGACAACGCTGCAATGTGCCGGTGGCTGGCGCTGGCTACGTGTGATCTCACCAAAGCGGCGATGGATAAAGGGAGGACAGAACGATGGGCGGGGGCAACGGGCATCAGGGCAACGGGGCTGATGGTAACGGCGCCAGTAACAGTTTCGACACACGCCACATGAGCCGCAGGATCCTGGACGGGCCGGAGCGCGCCGGTGCTCGGGCGATGCTTAAAGGCACCGGCTACACCGACGAGGACCTGAAGAAACCCATCATCGGCATCGCCAACACCTGGATCGAGACGATGCCGTGCAATCTCAACCTGCGCCGGCTCGCCAAGCACGTCAAAGAGGGAATCCGCGCGGCTGGCGGGACCCCGATGGAGTTCAACACCATTGCCGTCTCGGACGGGGTCACGATGGGCACGGAGGGCATGAAGGGTCCCCTCGTTTCCCGCGAGATCATCGCCGACTCAGTGGAACTGGTCGCCCGGAGCCACATGTTTGACGCGGTGATCGGCCTCGGGGCCTGCGACAAGACGCTGCCGGGCCTCGCGATGGGTTTGGTGCGGGTCAACGTGCCGAGCTTTGTCCTCTACGGGGGAACGATTCTGCCCGGCAACTACAACGGGCACGAGGTGACGATCCGCTCCGTCTACGAGGCCATCGGCGCGTTCGAGGCCGGCAAGATGACCGAGGCGGAGCTGAAGGCGCTGGAGGACGTCGCCTGCCCCGGGGCGGGCGCCTGCGGTGGCCAGTACACCGCGAACACGATGGCGATGGTGATGGAGTTTATCGGTCTGTCGCCGATGGGAAGCGCCTCCCCGCCCGCCGTTGACCCTCGCAAGGATGAGGTCGGGCGCCGGGCCGGCGAGTTGATCATGGATCTGCTGCGTCGCAACGTGCGGCCGCGCGACATCCTCACCCGCGAGGCGTTTGAAAACGCGATTGCCGGCGTGGCCGCGAGCGGAGGATCCACCAACTCCGTCCTGCACCTGCTGGCCCTGGCGCGGGAAGCTGAGGTGGAACTCACGATCGATGACTTTGACGTGATCTCCCGCCGCACGCCCCTGATCGCCGACCTGATGCCGGGCGGACAGTACGCGGCGGCGGATCTGGACCAGGCGGGCGGGATCCAGCTCGTCGCCCAGCGGCTGGTCTCCGCCGGGCTGCTCGATGCCGCTCGCCCTACTCCCTCCGGCCGGACCCTGGGCGAGGAGGCGGCGACCGCGGTCGAGACACCGGGCCAAGATGTTGTCCACACCGTGGACAACCCCTTGAAGACCAGCGGCGGCCTGGTCATCCTCAAAGGCAACATCTCGCCTGAGGGCGCGGTGATCAAGATCTTTGGGTACGAGCGGCTGCACCACCGTGGCCCGGCCCGCGTCTTCGATTCGGAGCACACCGCCCTCACTGCCGTCTACGACCGGCAAATCCAGGAGGGCGATGTCATCGTCATCCGCTACGAGGGTCCGAAGGGTGGTCCCGGCATGCAGGAGATGCTTGGCGTGACCGCGGCATTGGTCGGTCAGGGCTTGAGCGGGTCCGTCGCCCTCGTCACCGACGGCCGCTTCAGCGGCGCCACCAAGGGGTTGATGGTCGGCCACGTCAGCCCGGAGGCAATGGTCGGCGGTCCGATCTGCGCGGTGCGGGAAGGCGACACCATCGTCCTGGATATCGAGAACCGGCGTGTCGACGTGGAGTTGTCCGACGACGAGATCCGGTCTCGCCTCGCCGAGTGGAAGCAGCCCGAGCCGCGCTACAAGACCGGCGTGCTCGCCAAGTATGCCGCCCTCGTCTCCTCCGCCTCGGAAGGCGCCGTCACCCGGGTCGATCTGTAGACCCCTCCGCCTGCATCTGCGCCCTCCTCAGGCCCGCGACCCAGGTGAGGGTCGCGGGCCACCTCGTTCCGGGCGACGAGGACATCCAGTGGGATTGGATCACACATAGGGAACCCGGTCGATCGCGTCATGCTCCGTGACGGTTCGCCCGTGCTCAGCCCCGGAGGGGCTTCTTGGAGTGAGCCCGGAGATCTATCTCCGGGCACGGAGGCGGACGGCTGAGGGAAGGTCAACCCAGCGAATGGATGCGGTGTGAGGCTCTGGGTCCTGTAAGCCCTACCGGCCGCGGTAGGCGACGAGGACCAACACCACGCAGAGCAGGAGAGCGAGCGCCAGGGCAACGACAATCGCCGCCAGCAGCCGGTCCGTCCCCTCGATGTCGTCCACCGCTGGTTCGGGATCGGCCACGGCGTCGATCTCAACGTGAGTGGCTGGAGGGGGATCCACGTCGGTCAAGTTGGATTGGGGCGGCAAGGTACTCATAGCCCAAGGGTACCAAACCTCGGACAATCCCTGACGATCGCCTCGGCCACCGGTGCGGATCGGCCCGATCGCCAGGTCTACAGCACGCCGCCGAAGAGGGGCATCACCAGCCGCTCCCAGGCCGCGGCCATAGCGTCCCGATAGGGCTCCGCGGTCACGATCCGGATCAAACGCCGGTGCTCCTCGTAGCGCTTGAAATCCTCGTCCGCCAGCCCGACCACCTCGCGCCAGGGCATGAGGGGGCGGAACCCAATCGGCGGCCGCTCGAACTGGACCCAGACCTCGGTTCGCCACCGCTCCGGCTTCGGGATGTCGATCAGCACCGCCTCCGGCGGCACCTCCTCCCCCATCTCCTCCGCCAGTCCGGCGGCAAGCCGGATTTCCGCCTCCCGTCGCGCCGCCGGATCAAAGTAGAGGTTGCCCAGCCGCGCGTACAGCTCGAAGGCCCGCGCGCTGACCTCGACCGCGCGCTTGTGGATCCGGCGCTCGACCAGCGCGCCCACCAGCCGCCTCGTCGGCGCCGGCATCCCCGCGCCACCGAGCAGGGCCAGGAGGGACGCATCGTCGTGGTCCGTCAGTTCCTCCGGCGCGACCGCCCCGGCCAGCAGCGCTTCCTGGACCGCCCTTAGCAGCATTGCCATGCAGGCCCGGTTGGTGTGGTGCCAGTAGACGTTGTCGAACATCTCCTGCCGGGCGTTGATCAAGGAGTGGAGCGGGCTGACGCCCTTGCCGCCGACGACGACCCGCGGTTCTGCCTCCGGTCCCTCTCCCACGGGGGCGATCGTCAGGGAGTCGATGAGGCGGGCGGTATCGACGCCGCCGTAGGGAACGTTGCAGGCCCGGGCATCACGTGGCAGGTAGTCCAGCTTGTCCATGTCCAGCGGCCCGGAGAGCACCCCCCGTAGCACGCGGTCCACAGCCGGCAGTTCCCGCCCCGCCGGATCGATCAGCCCTGCTACGCGCGCCGGCTCGACCTTCCACTGCTCAGCGAGAATCGCCGCCAAGTCCGTGCCTCGCCCTTCAATCAAGCGGCGTCCGACCGCCTCGTGGGGCACGATCGGCGGCCCCAGTTCCTCGATGGCGTGGGAGAACGGGTAGTGCCCCACGTCATGGAGGAGCGCCGCCGCACTCACGGTGCGGGCGTCCTCGTCGGTGATCCAGGCTCCGCCGGGGGTCGCCCGCAGGTGGGCCACCGCCTGGCGCGTCAGGTGGAAGACGCCGAGGGAATGCTCGTAGCGGGCATGCTTGGCTGCCGGCCAGATTCGGGAGACGAACCCCAGTTGCTGGATCCGGTCCAGCCGCAGGAAGGCACGGGTTCCAATCAGCGCCAGCTCGGGTTCGGCCAGCGGGATACGGTCGTAGAGGGCGTCACGGACGGTGGTCGCCACTGAGAAGCCTGTTCCTGGGATGCGTCCGTCCAACCCCATCCGGCTCCCTGCCTCACCTGCACCGCGGCATCGCGCCCGATGCTGCCCGTGGATCCGTCGCTATTGAAAGCATACGGGACGGTGGGGCGACGGCCAGGCCAGACCGGATGACGACAGCCGATCTACGACGATGGGGCGTGAACGATCCCGGCGCGCGAGATCGTCTTGACGGCCTAGAGAGCGTGATGTACAAGGCCGCTCACGGTTGGACGCGTGGACGCGAGGCACGGAAGCCTCGTGTCGGGCCATTTCGACAAGGAGGTCGGCCGATGGTTCCTCGCGACAGTGACTCGTTCTTTCGATCTCGCCGGGCTTCGCGGCGAGCCGTGCTTCGTGCCGGTGCGGGTGTGGCCGGTGCGGCAGCCCTGGGTGGATTCCGCGCCACCGCCGGCACCGCCGCCCCGTCCAGCCTCCAGGGCGGCGGCTCGATCGTCTTTCTTTCGACCCAGTTGACGCCGGTCGAAGAAGCGGAGGCGATGCGCAACGAGATCCTGAAGGACTTCCAGGGCGAGGTCGAGTTCATCGCGGAAGAGATTGGCCCCTTCAATGACCGCGTCACCGCCGAAGCACAGGCGGGCAAGGGCACGATCGGCGTGCTCGGCGGCCAGCACGGCGACTTCTCGGCCCTGGCGAAGCAGGGGGTGCTGACTGACCTCAGCGACCTGGCGACCGAGCTGCAGGATCGTGGCTTCATTCCCCAATACCTGGAACTCGGCCGGCTTGGCAGCCAGCAGCTCAACTACATCCCCTGGATGCAGGCGACCTACATCATGGCTGCCCGTCGGGACGCGCTGGAGTTCCTGCCGGAGGGGGTCGATGAGGCCGCGCTCCAAACATCTCTGACCTACGACCAGCTTGGCATGTGGGCGAAAAACATCAACGACGCGCAGGGGCAGAAGTTCGGTCTCCCCGCCGGCGAGAAGGGGCTGTTGCACCGCTTCCTGCAAGGCTACGGCTACCCGAGCTTCACCGGCGGCGTCAACACCACCTTCAAGAGCGAAGATGCCGTCGCGATGTGGAGCTGGCTGAAGGATGTCTGGCAGTACACCAACCCGCAGTCGGTCAGCTACAGCCAGATGTCGGAGCCGCTGCTGTCGGGCGAGGTCTCGCTGGCGTGGGACCACACCGCGCGACTGATCGACGCCTTGCGCCAGAACGCTGAAGACTTCGTGACCTTCCCGGCCCCGCGCGGCCCGAAGGGTCTCGGCTTCATGCCGGTCGTGGCCGGCCTCGCGATCCCGAAGACCGCGCCGGATCCGGCGGCCGCGCGCTCCCTGATCGAGTACCTGACCCGGCCGGAGGTTCAGGCGACGACGCTGCGGGAGGTCTCCTTCTTCCCCGCGATTGAGGCTGAGCTGCCGGCGGATCTCCCGGCGGGCACGCAACTCGAAGCTACCGCCGTTCAGGGAACCACGGGCGCTGAGGGCGCCCTGCCCTCGTTGCTGCCGGTCGGCCTGGGGGACCAGGGCGGCGCCTACAACAAGGTCTTCCTCGATTCGTTCCAGAGCATCGTCCTGGACGGCAACGACATCCAGCAGGTCCTGGATCAGCAGGCGGTGAATCTCCAAGCCGTGCTCGACGCGACCCAGGCCTCCTGCTGGTCGCCGGACCCGGCCAGCGAGGGCGTCTGCAAGGTCGGATGACAAGGAGAGCAGGAGGGGCACGGCGCATCCCGTACCCCTCCTGCTCTCCTGCCGCCTCGGTGACGCTGGGGGTCGCACATGAAGGGACAACGCCTCGGTTGGGCGCCGTATGCGCTGCTGCTGCCGTCGCTGGCCTTTCTGGCCGTCTTCTTCGCCGCCCCGATGGTCCAGGCTTTCGGGCTCGCCTTTCAGAACGACGCTGGAAACTGGAGCCTGGAATCGTGGCGGACGATGTTCGCGGACGCCCAGTTCCGGGAGGCGTTGGTCACCACCCTCGTCCTGATCGTGATCCTTATCCCGGTCCAGTTCGTGCTGGCGATGGCAATGGCGTTGGTGATCAACGCGCGCCTCAAGTGGTCGGGGTTCTGGCTCTACATCTACGCCATCCCGCTCGGCATCAGCGAGCTGGCGGCCGGCATCATCTGGTTCGTGATCTTCACCCAGCAGGGGTGGCTCAATAGCATTCTCCAGGGGCTCGGCATCCTGGACCGGCCTTACATTTTCTTGAACTACCAGAACCCGGCCTGGCTGATCTTCGCCGTCGTGCTTGCCGAGGCGTGGCGGGCAACGTCCATCATCATGATCATCCTGGTCGCGGGGCTGCAGGGCATCCCGCGGGACTTCTTCGAGGCCGCTGATGTCTTCGGCGCGACGTCCTGGCAGAAGGTCCGCCGCGTGATCCTGCCGATGCTCCGCCCCAGCGTGCAGGTTGCGCTGATCCTGCGGACCATTCTGGCCTTCCAGGCGTTCGCCGTCGTCATCGCCCTGGCCGGCGGTGGACTGACCGTCCTCTCGTCGGAGGCCTATCGCTGGTACAGCGACTATCGGAATTCCCACGTTGCCGCGGCCTATGCGGGGTTCATCCTGATGTTGTCGGTCGTGAGCACAGTGCTCTTTCTCTGGTTGCTGCCGGTGCGTGAGGAGCAGCAAGGATGACCAGCATTGCGCGAGACCTTCCTGCGGCACCCCGGGCGGATCGTGAAGCGGTCGCGGCACGCCAGGCACGGGCACGCCGCCGTCTGCTTGGCCGGGGTCTGCTCTACGCGGCGGCGGTCTTGCTGGCGCTCTGGGTGCTCTTCCCGATCTACCTGATCACGATCACGGCGTTCAGCCCGCGTGACGCGGTCTACGACTACCCGAAGCAGCTCATCCCCGGCACCTTTTCGGCCGAGACTATGCGGTTCTTCGTCGACGCCGAGGGGGTGCTAGGGGCGCTCTGGAACAGCGTCCTCGTCGCGGTGGTGACGCTGATCTTCTCCACCCTGATCGGGGCGCCGGCCGGCTATGCGCTGGCACGCTTCGCGTTCCGGGGGCGCGACGCCTTCCGGTTGATTGTGCTCTCGACGCGGGCCTTCCCGATCGTGATCCTCTCGATCCCGCTCGCCGTCTCGTTCATCGAGTGGGGCATCTACGACACGGTCTGGAGCGTGGCGCTGATGCACACAGCGCTGGCGCTGCCCTTCACCGTCCTGATCACCAGCAGCATCTTCATCAGTGTGCCACGGGACCTGGAGGAGGCGGCACTGACACTCGGCTGCACCCCGGCGACGGCGTTCGTCAAGGTTGTGCTGCCGTTGGCGCTGCCGGGGCTGGCGGCCGCGTCGATCTTTACCTTCGTCCTGTCGTGGAACGAGGTCTTTGCGGCAGTGATCCTGACGCTGCGGGAGCGGACGCTGCCGGCGCTCGTCCTCGCGGCGTTGAACCAGTCGCCGGTGCCGTTCCGGCTGGCGGCGGGCTGGTTCATGCTCGCCCCGTCGCTCATCTTCATCTTCGTCATTCGGCGCTACCTGCTCGGCCTGTGGGGCCGCGTCTCGCGATGAGGAGGGGCCTGTGGCCGAGATTCGCCTGCAGGGCATCACCAAGATCTTCGACAAGAAGGTGCGAGCCGTCGACGAGGTCGATCTCACGATCGCCGACCAGGAGTTCATGGTCCTGCTCGGGCCCAGCGGCTGCGGCAAGACGACCCTGATGCGGATGATCGCCGGTCTGGAGTACCCGGAGTATGGCCGGGTCTCGATCGGGAACCGGGACGTGACGGACCTGCCGCCGCGCCGTCGCGACATCTCGATGGTGTTCCAGAGTTACGCCGTCTTTCCGCACCTCACCGTCTTTGACAACGTCGCCTTCGGCCTCCGGATGAAGAACGTCACCAAGGCCGAGATCAAGCGCCGGGTCGAAGGGGCGGCCGAGTTGGTCCAACTCGGGCCCTACCTCGAGCGCTACCCGGCGCAACTCTCCGGCGGTCAGCGCCAGCGGGTGGCGGTCGCGCGGGCGATCGTGATGGAGCCGGCCGTGCTGTTGATGGACGAGCCGCTCTCCAACCTGGACGCGCTGCTTCGGCTCAACTTCCGCGCGGAGTTGAAGCGGCTGGTGGGGGAACTGAAGACGACCACGATCTACGTCACCCACGACCAGGTGGAGGCGATGAGCCTCGGTGACCGGATCGCGGTGATGCGCGAGGGGCGCATCGTTCAGTGCGGCACCCCGATGGAGATCTACGACCGTCCGGCGACCCAGTTCGTTGGCAGCTTCATCGGTAGCCCGCCGATGAACTTCCTGCGCGGGCGGATCGAGCGCAGCAACGGCCACGTTCAGGTGGGCCTCGGCGACCAGACCTTGACGGCGCCGTCCACGCTCGCTGGCCGGAGCGCTGGGGAAGTCCTGGTCGGCATCCGCGCGGAGAACATCGAGGCGGAGGCGGCGCCGGCTGCCGGGGCCATCGCCGCCCGGACCGAGGTGGTGGAGCCGCTCGGCTCCCACCTGCTGGTCACCGCCGCCGTCGGCGATCAGCGGCTCAAGATCCAGGCCCGGACCGACTTCCCGGCCCAGCCCGACGCGCCCCTGTGGCTGCGCCCGGAGCCGGACAAGCTGCGGTGGTTCGACCCCGAGTCGGGTCAGGAGCTCGACGCGCGATGAGCGCCGGCACGCCGACCGCGCCAACCATCCCGAGCGATCTTGCGGCGCGCGCGGCGGAGGTGCTGCGGGGAAACGACCTCGGGGGCTGGACCAAGGCCGCCCCCCGGCTCTACCCCCACCAGTGGAGCTGGGACAGCGCATTCATCGCCATCGGTTGGGCGCACCTCGATGTCCGCCGCGCCGCCGAGGAACTGCGGACGCTGTTCGCCGCCCAGTGGGCAACCGGCATGGTGCCCCACATCGTCTTCAACCCCGCGGTGCCGCCCGGCGCCTATTTCCCCGACGCCGCCTACTGGGCCAGCGCCGAACTCTCCCCTGCTGCCCCCCAACTCCCCGTTGAGACCACCGGGCTGTGCCAGCCCCCGGTCCATGCCATCGCCGCCTGGCGGATCTGGGAGGTGGCGCAGCGCGCGGGCGAGGCGACCGACGATGCCCGCGCCTTCCTGGCCGACCTCTACCCGAAGCTCCTGGCCTGGCACCGCTACCTGTCGACCGCCCGCGATCCCGAGGGATCCGGTCTGGTCACGATCTACCACCCCTGGGAAAGCGGCGCCGACAACTCCCCGCGCTGGGACGCGGCGCTGGCGGCGGTCACCGTCGGCGACCTGCCTCCCTACACC
>JADDPH010000092.1 GCA_016781925.1 Sphaerobacteraceae bacterium
ACGTAGACCGGGGTGCCAATGGTCGCCCAGTCCCAGAAGAAGCGGGCGTCATCAAGGAGCAAGTTGAGGCACCCGTGGCTCCCGGGCCGTCCAATCGTCTCCGGTGTTCGCCACCACGCAAAGTGGAGAGCATGTCCCAGGTCGGTGAAGTACTGGGTGAACAGGACATCCTCGAGCTTGTAGAAGCTCTCAGCGCCGATCGCTCCGCTCGTCATCGTCTCATTCGCAACCCGCGAGAGGATCTGGTAGTAGCCCGGCGGTGTCTCCCAGCCTGCCATCCCGGTTGTCGTCACGACGGTGCGTACGGGGGTCCGGCCGTTGTAGGCCGTCATCAACTGCTGAACCAGGCTGACGTCGATCCATTTGCCGGCCGTGGGAGCGTCAGCGGGCACGGGCGTCGGCAACACTGGCGCGTTGCGCCCGACATTGCGAGCGTAGACGTAGCGGCCGGGTCCGGTCTGGGCCCAGAGGCCGGCTCCTTCAAAAACCGCTTCGCCCTCAACCCAAGCGGAGACGGCCAACGGGTTTCCGTACTCCAGGACGTCGACGATCTTGGCGGATGTGTCCGGCTTGCTCCGCACGTTGGTTTCGCCGAGCGCGGCGCCCTGCCACACGCTCAGGTTCCAGTCGGCCGGGGCCAGCTTCGGCAGCGGCGGCACCGCCTTCAGGTATTCCGCTGACACCCAACCCGCGTAGCCGTCGACGTACCCAGCCACCCACGTATCGCGCCCGCCAGGCACCGCGATGAACTCCGCCTTGTCAGGCAGCAGCGCGATCATCTCGGCGTCGACGCTCGGTTCAGACCGCAGGCGAAGACCGTCGGATGCGTTGACGAGGGTTGTCTCCCCACCGTTAGGTGGGGCCGGGAGGAACGCTTCGGTCCCGAGGAGACCGTCCTCCTCAGCCTGCTTCTGACCCATGGCACGGGCCCGGATATCACCCCCACCACGGTTTTCCAGCACGACCTTCTCAAAGACCTGGACCGTCGCGCCACTGGCCGAGTCCTTGAACGGCTCAGAGATCGGGTACCCGAAGGTCGCCAATCCAACAAGCTCGCCCCCGCCCATCCAAAAGTCCTCAAGCGCGTCGGAGATGGTATGGCCGGTCTCCGGGAAGAACCTGCAGTTCGTCCGGCTGGAGCAGCCAGTCACCTTTGCGCGTGCCGACCGCGGCGCCACCTGCTCCCTCACCGACGTGCTGAGATGGGTGCCCTGGATGTCCCACGGCGTATCCTGCGTCGGGTCGTAGTTGAGCGTGATTCCGGAAAAGGTCTGGAGAACCCCGCCCGATCCTTCCTCGTAGCGTTCCTCGGAGAGCGGTTGGCCTAGGGCTGCTTCGCCGCCCACCGCGGTCCAACGCGCTAAAAACGGGTCCTTGAGGTTGTGCCCCGTGTCCGGGAAGTAGCGATTACTCCCGGCGGGAAGATCTTCAACGGGGGGTTCGGCCTGAGCACGCGCGGACGTCACGCCTACGCGCGGTACCCATGTTGGCAATCCGGTCGCCGCGTTCAAGACCGCGACTGCGCCCGTGACCACGAAACGCCGTCGCGTCCCAGTCAAATTGGAAACGCTCGTGCGATGACGGGAGGACGCCTGACCATCGGCATGTCGGGACATCGATGCTCCTTTGAAGGGGTGCGACAGAAAATGAGCCGGACGGAGAGCATTGGCCGCTACGTGGTCGAGCACAGACACGGCGATGACGCTCACCCAGTCGGTATACGCGTCCAGCGTGCCCCTGGACGCACCAACGGTGCCGCGGTGCCGACTGCACACCCCCCAATGACCTGCACCCGAAGCTCCCACGATCCTTGCTCAGCCAGGTGCAACGCTGCCATCCGGAGTACCCAACGGAAACAACGCTTCGGTGCAGGATCGGGTTTCCCCATCTTGCCGGCGATGAAACGCTCGGAACGTTTGTCATGCAGAGCAACATTCAATCGGAGCGACTTGGCGCCGGCCACCAGCCGCACCAGGGTGGGCCAGCGCCCTCGTGCCGCTGGCGCTCTCCATGTCCGCGTCCAAGCCAGGTCGCTGGGATTAGCTGCACCACAGGCCCTTTGGACCCGCAACACGGTTGCTGCTGCGCCTAACGTCCTCGTGAGCAGGGCCGAGACCGGACGCTCACGCCAGCGATAAAGAGAACGGGGGACGGTCAGTGCCGTCCCCCGTTCTCGGTCAGGTCTCCACTTGGTGGGGCGAGTTTTCCCAGGTGCTAGTCGTCGCGGCGCATCCCCGTCAGCAAGCTAACGTAGTAGAGCAGCGTCAGCAGCGAGGCGGCAAAGCCCGCGATGTAGGTCCAGGCAGCGGCGTCGAGCACCTTCGCGACACCCTGACCCTCGCCAACGTCGACCAGCCCCATGTTGCGGAGCGACTCCTTGGCCCGGCGCGAAGCATCGAACTCGACCGGCAGCGTGATCAGCGCAAACACGGTCGTAAGGGCGAACAGCCCGATACCAATCAGCGCCAGGTTGAAGCTTTGCATGATGAAGCCAAGGAACAGGATGCCGAAGCCAACATTCGAGCCGATGCCCACGGCCGGCACAATGGCGGTTCGCACCTGGAGCGGCGCGTATGCCTTGGCGTGCTGAATGGCGTGCCCTGCCTCATGAGCGGCGATGCCAACCGCCGCCACGGAAGGCACGTTGAACACGCCCTGCGACAGCCGAAGCACCCGCTTGCGCGGGTCATAGTGATCAGTCAGTTCGCCTGGAACCGCCTCGACCGGCACATTGTAGAGACCGTTGTTGTCGAGAAGGGCGCGCGCCGCCTGGGCCCCCGTCATCCCGTTCTGGACGCGGACCTTGCTGTACTTGGCGTAGTTACCCTTCACCTTGCTCTGCGCCCAGAGCATGAAGAGCAGCCCCGGAAGCATGAAGACGAAGTACATTGGGTCGAAGAACATCGCTCGCCGTCCCTCTCCTTGCCGTCGCCCCGCTCACTCGCTCCGACCGCCATGGTCGGTGCGGCGGTTCGTCCGGCCGGGGGCAGGCTCCCGCCTGCCCGTCCACTATAGTTTACGACAATTGAGGGCCGGCGGATGCCGGCGATGGCAGAGGTTTGTAGGCATTCGCCGGAGCTGTGGCGCCTTTGGACGATGCTTGAGCTGCGTCCTCTGCTGAGGCAACCTCAGCACACCCGGATGCCTTTGATGATCACACGGCCCTCGTTGCCGTTCGACAGCGGGTGGCGAGGCGAGTGAGCGGCAGCGACTCCTCATCGGCTCGACGCAGTTGCCCTACCAAGCGGACGAACGCGCGTAGAAGGGAAGCAATCGCGCGCCGCGCTACAGCCTCTAGCCTGACGTGCCGGGTAAGCTTACCCGCACGGCGGCTCTTGGCTGAGTCGTTCCCCTTTCGATGGAGCGGAGCCCCCATGAGCACAAGGACCGCGCTGGAATCGGATCAGCAACTCAGGCAGATCGCCCCGTCACATCCGTCCGTGCTCCCGAGTGCATCGACAGGCTTCTCAGAGGCCGTCGCGGTCGGGCTCGACCTGGACGCGATGATCCAGCCGCACATGGATGCTGCCCTTGCCGCGCTTGAAGGCACGGCGCCCTTGCTGAGCGGGATGGCGCGCTACCACCTGGGCGACCTCGATGCAGCGTTCGCGCCCCTGCCACCCGAGCAGACCCGCGCCGCTCGGGGCAAGCGCATACGTCCCTCGGTGGCGCTGCTATCGTGCGCCGCCGCCGGAGGTGATCCGTGGGTTGCGGGGCCGGTGGCGGCCGCCATCGAGCTCCTCCACCAGTTCACCCTCGTCCACGACGATATCCAAGATGAGAGCGTTACCCGGCGTCACCGGCCCACCCTCTGGCGCATCTGGGGAGTCGGGCAGGCCATCAATGCTGGTGATGCTCTCTTCGGGGCCGCCCACCTCGCTCTCTTTCGACTCCGAGAGACCGGAGTCTCCGCTGACCTGACCCTCCGCATCGCTGAAGCATTTGACCGGATGGCGGTGACGATCGTCGAGGGGCAGGTTCTGGACTTGGGCTTCGAGGGCCGGCCGGACGTGACCCCGGATGACTACCTCGGCATGATCGCTCGCAAGACTGCGGCGATCGTCCGCTTCGGCGCCTGGGCTGGCGCTCTGCTGGCTGGCTCGGACGAGGCGACTGCCGAGGGTTTTGCCGCCTTCGGGCTTGCGCTGGGTCTCGGCTTCCAGGTCCGCGACGACGCCCTCGGCATCTGGGGCACCACCGCAGCCACGGGCAAAGCCGCCGCCGACGACATCCGGCGGCGCAAGCAGAGCCTGCCCATGCTGCTCCTCCGCGACCGCGCCGATGCCCCGGCCCGCACCGAGCTCAACAGCCTCTTCGCAACCGATACGGTCAACGAGGGCGGGGTGCGACGGGTGCTCGAGCTGCTCGCCGCGTACGGCATTCAGTCGGATATCGAAGCCCGCATTGCCGCGCTGCACGAAGACGCCCGCGTGGCACTACTCGCGGCTGCCCGCCCTGGGCCGAACCCGCCGCGTGATCTCCTGCTGGCCACCGTCGAGGGACTGGCCGTCCGCGCCGGCTGAACCCCGACACGATCGGCCGTGCTATCCTGCGCCGCCTGCCCTGGCCGTTCTCGATAGCCAGGCGATCCACCTTGGAGCCGCGTATGGCAGGGGCGCGTGAGGAGGAGACATGGCGACGCTCGATCCGACAATCATGACCGATCTCAAGCGTGACGGCCTGGTCCGCGAGGGGCACTTTGTGTACCGCTCCGGCCGCCACAGTGGCGTACTGCTGGATCGTGACCGCCTGCTCGCCGATCCAAGTTCCGCGAGCCACATGGGTTACGTGCTGGCCAAGCGCTTCTTCACTGACCATGTCGCAACGGTCGCCGCGCCGTCTATCTGGGGCGCCGGGCTGGCCCAGTGGGTTGGGTACTTCCTGGAGCCCCGGGCGAAGGTCGTTTACGCGACACCCAAGGGCGGTGGCCTGACGATTGCCGAGAACGCGGCCGAGTTGGTCCGCGGCCAGCGCGTTCTGCTGGTTGATAACCTGATCATCAGCGGGGAAACGCTGGGGCGCTTCGGGACGGTGATCGAGGAACTCGGCGCGGAGGTGGTCGGCGTCGGAACGCTCTGGAACAGCAGCGACGAGCACGTCGGGGACCACACTGTCTTCGGTCTCCTGAACACCCTCTACGAAAGCTATCCCGTCGACCGGTGTCCCCTCTGTGCAGAGAGTGACCTTGCCC
The DNA here is from genome assembly GCA_016781925.1 of Sphaerobacteraceae bacterium. Classification (GTDB taxonomy): domain Bacteria; phylum Chloroflexota; class Chloroflexia; order Thermomicrobiales; family UBA6265; genus LC2-1. The sequence goes on from JADDPH010000092.1 coordinate 5,192, forward strand.
CGCGGATCGTCGGCTACTGACCCACGATTGAAGACCGGTTCGCGAGGTCCGGCGGACCTCGCGTCCCCGTGGGGATCCTCTAGCCAATTCGGGTGTAATTCCCTGCTTCCAGACGGCGCTTCAGTGGACCGCGCCGGTGGTGCCAACATGATTGACTGACCCCAGGAGGCACGGGAGGCAACCGACGACATTGGCAACGGAGGGGCGAATGGGGGACGCGGCGGACGAGGAGCGACAGCCGCAGTCCCTCGCGGAAACCACCAGCAATATTCTCGAAGAGGCCCGCATGATCCTCCCCGGCACCCAGACTCTCTTTGGGTTCCAATTGATCGTGCCGTTCAATCAGCGATTCCAGGACCGCCTCTCCGCTCCGGAGCAGCGTCTTCATCTCCTCGCCATGGCCCTAGTCGCGGTGGCGATGGCGATGCTGATGACACCGGCCGTCTACCACCGCCGTGTGGAAACCGAGTCAGTCTCCCGACTGTTCGTCCACCTGGCGACTCAGTTACTCACCTGGAGCACCCGGCCACTGCTGGTGGCGATCTGTCTGGACTTCTACCTCGCGGCGAGCCTGGTGACTCACGAGCCGTTCATCAGCGTCATTCTCGCCGTCGCGCTGGCCGCTGTCTTCACGGTGCTCTGGGTCCTGCTGCCCGCGCGGGAAGCGGGGCGGCGGTGAGCAGAGGGCGTTGGCCGGCTCACGGCGCTCGACCACGCCGGGAGGGGCCGGCGAGCGGTCGCGTGACAGCGATCACGCCCCAGGAGCGGGACCCAGAGCGGGTCAACATCTTCATGGACGGTGTCTTCGCCTTCGGGCTGGGACTGGATCTCGCGCTCACGGAAGGGCTGGCCGTCGGGGCCGAATTGGACGAAGACCGGGTTGGCGCCCTCAAGGCGGCGGACGAGGTTGGCAAAGCCACCACCGCGGCGCTCAACCTCCTGGCCCGGCGCCCACGCTCGGTTCGGGAAGTGCGGGACCGGCTCCATCAGAAGGGATATGACCCGTCGACCATCGATGCGGCGGTCACCAAGCTCGAAGGCTGGCGCTACGTCGACGATACAGACTTCGCCCGCTACTGGGTGGAGAACCGCGCCACCCACAAGCCCCGGGGACGACGCCTGCTGGAGCAGGAGCTGCGCCAGAAAGGGATCGAGCGGGAGCTTGTCCGCGAAACCCTCGACGAAGCCGAGTTGGACGAACACACGGCGGCGCTCGATCTTGGTCGCGCCAAGCTTCGCTCGTACGCCGGCCTTGAACCTCCCGTCGCTCGCCGCCGGCTCGCATCGTTTCTCGCCCGACGGGGCTACGGGTTCGATGTCGCAAAACCGGTCCTGGAGCAACTGCTTGGAGAAGGCAGCACGGACGAAGACGACATCGATCCCCGGTGAGCCGCCGATGTCATCCCACCGCGCAGCTGGCTTTCCACCCGCGGTGTGGCGCGACTCCACCGGGCAGGGCATGCCCGGCTGCGTCCAGACGTCTCAGCCGGGAGCGATAAGCGTCCTCAGGAAGACGGCGGCGTGGCGTCGCTCCGCTCGGCGTTGAACCAATCCATTGCCTCGCGCGCGATGTCTGGCGGCACGGTGTGAGGGCCATCGAACTCCCGGTAATCGATGTCGTATCCGGCCCGCTGCAACTGCGGCACGATCCGGCGGCTCGTGACGTCGATCGGGAGCACCTCGTCCCGGGTGCCGTGCGAGATGAACACTCGTGGCATGCCCACCTGCCCCCCTGGGGCCATGAACCCGGGCGAGAACGCGACGATGTGGGGGAACAGGTCACCGTTGGTGATCCCGACCGAGAGAGCGTAGGACGCGCCATCGGAGAAGCCCCCGACCGCAAGGCGCTCAGGATCCACAGCATAGCGATCGAACGTCTGCGCCAGCGCCCGGTCGATGAAGGAGATATCGGCACCATATCCGCCAAGGATGACGTCCCACGTCCTGCCGCGCGAATCTGGCGCGAGCAGGATCAGCCCAGCCTCCTCCGCGAGGGGCAGGAGGAGATCCAGACCGTGACGGGCAGTCCCACCCGCCCCGTGGAGCATCAGCGCCAGCGGCGCGGGTCGGTCCCGACGGTAGGTGGTGGGAACGAAGAGGAGACCGTCGCGCCGGCCATCAAGGCCAAGCGGCTGGATGCCCGTCGGCCCCTCGCCCTTCGGAGCAACGGGCCGGGCTAACAGGCGCCCTTCCTCGACCGTCGGCGTCCCTTGTTGTCGTCGGATACTTCTCATCCCTGCGCTCCCTGCCATCCGTTCGCTGTCAAAGGCCACGGCGGCGGCCGTTATCGTGACGGCACCCGCCGCTAAGAAGTGCCGCCGCGAAACCCGCCGGCCACTCCCGCTGAAACCGGTTTCTGTCATGCCCTCAATCCCCCTATTCCTGGACAGGGTGTGCGCGAACCGACAGGGGTGGTCAGGTCCAGTGGACAAGCGCCTCTAGCCCGAATCATCCACCGAGGCGAATCTCCTCAGCCGGCTTGAGCTGGCCTCGTGGTGTGAGCGCGGGGGTTGAGCCCCGCGTCGGGACGCGCCAGCAACGTCCCTCACTGCGAGATTCGCGAGGTGAAGAGAGACATCCCCAGAGAGGCCACTTCCTGAGATCTTGCGATCTCGACATCGTTCCTGGTGCCTCAGCGGCCGTCACTGTTCGTCGTTGACTCGACAAGCTCCGCGCTCCTTGACGAGGACCACGATCCGCACGGTCGCAAGAGCTGCTCCACTGTACGCATGTACCCGGAGAAAGGAATCTGGCGTTAGACCCAACGGTTGAGCGATGGCAGCGAAGATGTCGGTCTGTGACTCATGTGCGATAGGACCAAAACGGAGATCGCTGCAGGCGTCGAGGCGCCAGGCTGTTCGCCAGGCCTTTCCTCTCGTCTCCATCTGCCGCGCCGGAGGACATGCGAACGTACGCGATATTTGTTGGAAAATCCCTTCCGGCGCCGCGTGCGGCGTGGTACACTATGAGAGACTGCGGGAGTACCGCTGTCGTTGGCTTTCCCCCGAGTTTCCATCGTTCGCTTCCGCCTCGTCACGGTTGTGGCGCCGCCAAACTGTGGGCTTCGTGGTGGCGGCCGCGCGTGCGGCGCCGCACAGGGGTACGCCAATGGCCGAGTTCCGCTGGTTTGGACACAACTGCTTTCGCATCAAGGCGCGTGAGGCGACCGTCCTCACCGACCCGGTGGACCGTGTCACCGGCTACGCGCTGCCCAAGCAGAGCGCCGACATCGTGACCATCTCCCATGAGCATCCCGGGCATGCCAACCTGGACGCGGTCCGGCCGGAGTACCAGGTCGTGCGTGGTCCGGGCGAGTACGAGATGCACGACACCTTTGTCACCGGCATCCGCACCTACCACGACGACGCTCGCGGAGCTGAGCGGGGCTATAACACCGTCTACCTCATTGAGGTGGAAGGCATGGTGGTCTGCCACCTGGGCGACCTGGGGCATGCGCTGACCGAGGAGCAGGCCGAGGCCATGAGCAACGTCGATGTCCTGCTGGTCCCGGCGGGTGGCGGAGACGTGATCGACCCGACGAAGGCAGCCGAGATCATCGGACAGCTTGAGCCGAAGGTGGTGATCCCAATGCAGTACGCCACCGCCCAGGGAGACAAGCACCTCGGCGACCTCATCACCTTCTGCAAACAACTCGGCGTGGAGGTGCCGGCGCCGGAAGACAAGCTGGTGCTGCGCCACTCCGATCTTGCCGAAACGATGCGCCTGGTCGTGCTGACGCCGGAGAGCGACGGAGCGCGGCGATGATGCTCCGGAGATTCCCTGCACGCGCGGCGTTGGCTGGCCGCTCTCCAACGCCTTCCCTGCCGAGCAGCAGCAGGGCCCACGGGCGAACGCCGTTTCTCCATGCCAGCAGGATTTTTGAGGACACCGGCGCCCACCCTGGCATGTGGCGTGCGCTCCCGTTGGCCCCAAGGAATAGCCGCTCCGCGCATCATGTTGCATGTCATGACGGCCCGTGGCCCCTGGTTATCCGCGCCGCGCAGCACCTCGCTGACGGCTACCTGCTCATGGCTGACGGCTGAGAGCCAAGCGCTCGGAGGGGGTCCGGATGCCCAAGTACATCTTCGTCACCGGCGGCGTGGTTTCCTCGGTCGGAAAGGGGATCACCACCGCCTCGATCGGCCGGGTGATCAAGAGCCGCGGTGCCAGCGTCTCGATCATGAAGCTCGATCCCTACCTCAACGTCGACCCCGGCACGATGTCGCCGTACCAGCACGGCGAGGTCTTCGTCACTGACGACGGCGCCGAGACGGACCTCGATCTCGGTCACTACGAGCGGTTCACCGACGAGAACCTCTCTCGCGCCTCCAACGTGACCACGGGCCAGGTCTACTCCGCGGTCATCGCCAAGGAGCGTCGCGGCGACTATCTTGGCGGCACGATTCAGGTCATCCCGCACATCACCAACGAGATCAAGAGCCGCATTCGCCTCGCGTCCCGCCAGCACGATTCGGATGTCGTGATCGTGGAAGTCGGGGGCACGGTCGGGGACATCGAGGGCCAGGCGTTCATTGAGGCGATCCGCCAGATGCGGCGCGAAGTCGGCCGCGCCAACGTCCTCTACCTGCACGTCACGCTGCTGCCGGAGATTGGCAGCACCGGCGAGATGAAGACCAAGCCGACCCAGCAGAGCGTGCGCGAGCTGCGGTCAATGGGCATCCAGCCTGACGTCATCGTCTGCCGGGCAGATCGCGAGATCCCCGCCGATGTGAAGGAGAAGATCGCCCTCTTCTGTGACGTGGAGCCCGAGGCGGTGGTTCCGATGCCAACCGCTGAGACGATCTACGAGGTTCCCCTGATCCTGGAAGAGTCTGGCCTCGGCGACTACATCGCTCGCCATCTGGGCTTGGACGGGCACCCGCCGGAGCTGGGCGAGTGGCAGGAGTTGGTCCGCCATATCAAGCAACCGCGGCGCTCGGTTCGGATCGCCCTGGTCGGCAAATACGTCGAGCTCCACGACGCGTATTTGAGTGTGGCGGAGTCCCTCACCCACGCCGGGCTCGCGCACGACGTCAACCTCCAGATCGATTGGGTCAACTCCGAGACGGTGACCGAGGCGGAGTTGGATCGGGTCTTGCGCCGCGTCTCCGGAGTGCTCGTGCCGGGCGGGTTCGGGCCTCGCGGGATCGAGGGTAAAGTCCAGGCGGCCCGCTTCGCCCGCGAGCACGGTATTCCCTATCTCGGCCTGTGCTACGGGCTCCACATGGCGGTGATCGAGGTGGCCCGGCATCTCTGCGGCCTCGACGGGGCCAACTCCACGGAGATCGACCCGGAGACTCCCCACCCGGTCATCGACCTGATGCCCGGCCAGCACGGGGTGGAGATGGGCGGCACGATGCGGCTCGGCCTCTGGCCCTGCCGGCTGGAGCCAGGCACTAAGGCCGCGGCGGCCTACGGCGAGCCGACGGTCTACGAGCGCCACCGGCATCGCTTCGAGGTCAGCAACGCCCACCGGGCCGTGCTCGCCGAGGCGGGCTTGATTGTCAGCGGCAGCTCACCGGACGGGCAACTCGCCGAGATCATGGAACTGCGGGATCACCCGTTCTTCCTCGGGGTTCAGTTCCACCCGGAGTTCCGATCGCGCCCGACGCGGGCGCACCCGCTCTTCCGGGATTTCGTCGGCGCCGCCAAGGACACCTTGCCGGAGGGCGCGCAGCGGGCGCTCCCGCTCAATGGCGCGCTTGAGGTCGACCTGATCGCCGATGGTGTCTTCGCGGCCGCCCACGACTAGCTCACTCCCAACCGCGCGTTCATCGAAAAGCCCGGGGCCGCTCATTGGCCGCCCCGGGCTTTGACGTTGTCGTGCAGATCGGACTGTCGGAGAGAGCGCCGCTCGAAGATCGAGACGACGAACCTGCCAAGCGGTGAGCCGGTCCCTGGTGGTCAAGACGATCATCAGTGCCGCGCCACACTGGAACACGGGGGAGAACGGATCGGCGGCGAGAACGAGCCGTGCCTAGGACGGCGCGCCGACGACCAACTCCCGGCGGTCCAGCACCGTTTGATTGCCGACAATGAACTCGTCGAAGAGCACGTAGGACCCTGCGCTCGGGAGCGTGGTGGTGACGCGGTAAAAGCCATCCGAACCCGGCTCGGGATGGATGTGCTGGAACTGGGCGAGATCCCGGCTGACCACGGTCAGGTGCATCCGTTGCTCCTCGCTGAGGGGCAATTCCGTCACCACCTCGCCGCTCGCAGCGTCAACTACCTGGTAGGCCAAGGTGATAGGCTGGCCGGGCTGCGGAGTTGCGGGCTCGCTCATCCAGACCACGCGCACCCCCGCGGCCGCTGGATCGACGCCCCCCGTGTCCATTGCCATGCCCGTCATCATGCTGTGGTCGGCCATGCCCTCGGACCCGTTGGTCGGCGGTTCACCCATCTCCTGCATCTCAGCACTGGCCCCACTGCCCGTGATCCCCATGCCGCTCCGCTCACTCAACCAGAGGGCGCCGGCCCCGATCGCGAGGGCGAGCACGCCGATTGCGACCAGGTAACCCGCGTCCGCGACCCGGGTTCGCAAGGGCGTATTCAGAATCTCCCGAGCACTAGCAGGTCGCTGGAATCCTCGTAGCCGCAGCGCGTTCGTCACCACGCTCACGCTGCTCATCGCCATGGCGGCGGCGGCGAGCACCGGATTCAGCAAGATGCCGAAGAGGGGGTAGAGCGCCCCCATCGCGACCGGAACGAGCGCGACGTTATAGGCAAAGGCCCAGAAGAGCCCCTGCTTGATCGTTCCCACGGTTCGGCGGGAGAGGGCGATAGCCGTGACGATCGTGCGCAGGTCGCCGCCGATCAGGGTGATGTCGGAGGCAGCCATCGCCACATCCGTGCCGGTCCCGATCGCGATGCCGAGGTCGGCCTGGGCCAGGGCGGGCGCATCGTTGATGCCGTCGCCCACCATGGCCACGACCTTGCCCTCCGCCTGCAGCGACCTGACCTTCTCCGCCTTCTGATCCGGCAAGACATCGGCCAGCACGCGCTCGATCCCGACCTGCGCGGCAATCGCCTCCGCGGTGGCCGCGTTGTCGCCGGTCAGCATCCAGACATCGAGCCCCAGGGCGGCGAGCTGCTCGACGGCCTCACGCGACTCCGGCTTGAGGGTATCGGCGACTGCAATCAGGCCGGCGCCTTCGCCGCCGACGGCGACGTACATCGGCGTTGCACCCCCGCGGGCCAACTCCTGGGCACGATCCTCGAGGCCATCGAGCGAGACGCCAACCTGGGTCATCAGAGCCCGGTTGCCGAGCACCACCTCGCGCCCATCGACCCGGGCCTGGACCCCCCGGCCCGTGATCGACTGGAACGCCTCCGCCTTGGGCAGATCGAGCCCGAGTTCGCGCGCTCGAACGACGATGGCCTCGCCGAGTGGATGCTCAGAGCCAACCTCCGCCGCCGCCGCCAGGCGTAGCACCTGGGCTTCCGGGAGCCCGTTCGCCGGGACTACCGCGGTCACTGCCGGCTTGCCCCGGGTCAGGGTGCCGGTCTTGTCCAGCACGATCGTGTTGATCTTGCGCGCCTGCTCCAGGGCCTCACCGCCGCGGACCAGAATTCCATGCTCGGCCGCCTTGCCAGTACCGACCATGATCGCCGTTGGCGCGGCGAGACCAAGGGCGCATGGGCACGCGATGACCAGCACCGCAACCGCCGTCGCCACCGCGAACGTGAGCCGCGGGTCAGGCCCGAAGGCTAGCCATCCCAGGAAGGTGAGGACCGCGAGAACGAGCACCGCTGGCACAAAGTAGGACGAGATGCTATCAGCGAGGCGCTGCATCGGCGCCTTCGAGCCCTGCGCGTCCTCGACCAGCTTGACGATCTGGGCCAGGGTCGTGTCCTTGCCGACCTTGATCGCTCGGAACACGAAGCCGCCGGCCTTATTGAGGGTGGCCCCAATAACCGCGTCGTCCGGCCCCTTCTCGACCGGTAAGCTCTCGCCGGTCAGCATGCTCTCGTCAAGGGTGGAGTGACCCTCCACGATCACCCCGTCGACGGGCACCTTCTCGCCCGGCCGAACGCGAACCAGATCACCGACCTGGACTGCCTCGACCGGGATGTCTTGCTCCACGCCGTCACGGATCACACGGGCCGTCTTGGCCTGCAGGCCCATCAGAGCGCGGATCGCCTCGCCGGTTCGCTTCTTGGCCCGCGCTTCCAGCCATCGGCCCATGAGGATCAGGGCGATGATGATGATCGCCGTCTCGTAGTAGAGGTGGTATTCGAACCCCCACTGCCCAGCTCGGTCTGGCCAAAGGGTGACGAAGGCGCTGTAACCGTAGGCCACGCTGGTGCCGACGGCCACAAGCGTGTTCATGTTCGTGCCGCCGTGCTTGGCGGCTGCCCATGCGGCGCGGTAAAAGACCTCACCAGCCCAGAACTGGACGATGGTCGCGGCGATGAGCAGGAACGGCGCCAGGTCCATCATCGGGACCGGCATCGGCGCGTACATCAGCACCATCATCACGGCGCCGACACCAAGACTCACCAGCGACTTGCGCTTGAGGTCATCGATCTCGCGCTGACGTTCGATATCGCGCTCGTCGACGGGCTCGGCCGCCTCGGCGTGAACCTCGGTCGCGGCCGGGACGGGTTGTGATGCGGGCAGTGCGCCGACCTTGTAGCCGGCCTTCTCGACGGCGGCGCGGAGCTGGCCTAGATCTGCCACGGCGGGGTCAAATGCGACGCTGGCCCGCTCCGTCGCAAGGTTGACGCTTGCCCCACTCACCCCGGGCACCTTGGTCAGGGCCCGCTCCACGCGGCGGACGCAGGAAGCGCACGTCATCCCCTCGATCGGCAACTGCGCCTCGCCCACCAAGGCCGCACCGGGGTCGGGAACCTTTGGGGCCGGGGCTGGGGCCGACACGGGCGGCAACTCGCGGACGCCGTAGCCGGCCTTCTCAACCGCTGCCTTGAGCTGGTCGACGCGCACCACTGACGGGTCATAGGTCACCTTGGCCTTCTCGGTCGCGAGGTTGACCCCCGCCTCGGTCACGCCCTCGACCTTGGCCAACGCCTTCTCGACCCGCCGCACGCAGGAGGCGCACGTCATGCCGGTGATTGGCAGACTTAGTTCTTCCACCACAGGACCGCCGGGCGAGGAGGTCGGGGCAGTGGGGGTATTCGTGGTCGTCATCGTGGGATCTCCATCCTCATACCCTGAGCGGGTGATGTGTCAATAATACCCGATAGGGGTATACACATCAAGCGGCCTGCATCCATCGACGATGGGAGGACGCATGTCCCCTAGCCCCATTCAATTCGGCGGCGCTGGCTGGGCCGGGCGCGGCCTCCACTCGTTTATCGCCGTCCGACTTGATTCATCCCATCAAGGGTCCGTCTTCTCCCAGACGTCGCGTTACGAATGGTTCAGACGACGGACCCGGCTCCCAACGTGATGCTTCGTTAGGACCGCGTAGGACAGGATCGCCGCCGGGATCAGGAAGAGGTAGTTCGCTCCCATCGCTGCGCCCATCCCGATCCGCTCCTGCAGCCAGCCAATCCCAACGTAAAGGAGACCGGCCGCGCCAACGGGCAAGCCCATGAGCATGCCCGAAGCGGTCCCGACGGCGTGCGGCGCGAGATCCTGGGCGCTCACGACCAGCAGCGGGAAGGCCGCATTTGTCAGCGCTCCGGCGAGCGCAACGGCGAGGAAGTATGGCGCGCCACCGGGATCCAGGACGAAAACGGCAAAGAGCGGAACCGGCGTCAGGAGCATGGTGCCCACGACGAGGTGCCTGCGCTCGACCCAGCGCCCCAGCGCTCCAGTCGCAACCCCACCGACCGCGGCCGACAGGTAGAACGCCGTCAGCGTCCAGGCGAGGAGGGCGGAGTCACGACCAACGTCCCGGTGCTCGACAAGCCACAGCGGCAGCGCACTGGTAAAGGTGACGAACACGATCTCCACGAACGTCCCGGCGAGCGCGAGCAGTCCGACCGGGCCCAAGACGAGCCGGCGGTCGAACAGACCAACACGCGCGCGCCTGGCGGCGGGGACCCGAGGTGGCGCAACCAGGTTCAGGATGAGGCCGAGAACGATGCCGGGGGCCATCAGCAAGGGCGTGGCACCGAGGCCGAGGGTCGACGCCACGGCGAGCACGATCACCGGTCCCAGTGCCAGACCCAGCATCCCCCGCGCTGAACAAGCCGACGGCAAGATCGCCGTTGCCGCCCACCGATCGGGCGATGCTGCCTCCCGCCGGGTGAAACGCCGCCGAGAAGGCCCCCAATAAGGAGCAAGCCGATCAGCGTCCAGACCGTCGGCGCAACCGCCATCAAACTCAGCAGCGAGACGCTCAGCAAGAGTCCAAAGGCAGCTAACGGCTGCCGGCCGAAGCGGTCCGCCAACGCGCCGAAGAGCAGCTGCGTCACGGACGAACTGAAGGAAAGGGTCGCCACGAGCAGTGCCAAGACGGTTGTCGATAGCCCGAAGCGCTCCTGCAGGCTCGGCAGGAGGATCGCGAGCATGCTTGTGATCGCGTCGTTCGCAACGTGGGCCAGCGTAAGCCCGAGCCGGCGACGCCAGTCAGGAGGGACGCGCCGGTCAGGATCGCGAACCCAAGGATGAAGATCCGGCGGGCACCGAAGAGATCGGCCAGCTTGCCACCGAGCAGGAGCAAACCGCCGAAGGCAACGACGTAGGCGTTGAAGACCCAGGAGAGGTCGGCCTGGGAGAAGCCGAGGGCCTGCTGGATCTGCGGCAGGGCCACCCCGATGATCGAGGTGTCCATGATCACGAGGAACTGGGCGACGGCAAGGATTGCGAGCGCCCGCCAGCGAGGAGGATGAGGGGTTAGCATCTGCACGGAAGCCTCCTTTCGAGGACCGAATAGGTACGGTGAGTGGTTGATAGGACGGCACCGGTTCAGGGCAGAAGCTGGGTGGAAGCGAAGCGCCCCGGCCATCGGGCTCCGCTAGGCCCGCTTTCATTACCCCTACCCTGTATGTTCGTCGCTATACCCGGACGGAGTATCCCGTCAAGAGGTAATTCCTGGGTCCAGCCGGGGAATGATTCAGGGAGGACGAGCGCAGAACCCTCAGGCGGTGCTAGAGCCTGTTATGGACTTGACGGGGTGAAGCCGAGTCATGCGAGGGTTCC
>JADDPH010000087.1 GCA_016781925.1 Sphaerobacteraceae bacterium
CTAGACGCCAAACCGCTGACGTGCACGCGGCAGCGTACAATCGGTCCGTAGCAACCGCGCCAACCGACCACTTCACCACGCATCCTTAGCTTACGACGCTCGCCGAAGGCAAATACGGAGGCACCCAATCGACCGAAGGCGGTGCAGCATGTAACCAGCGTAAAGGCCACTGAAATATTTCAGCCTATGCCCTCGGCAGTCTATCTGATACCGGCGGCATCTGAGGGAAACCCGCATGAGGTTCCAGTTGGTACCAGTACGCCACGCTGGACCAATCATCCGCGCGGTCATTGCCGTGCCCGTGTTCACAAGTCACCATGATTCGACGCTGAAATGGAATCGGGTCTTGGATCTGGAACCGATACACGGACCACTGGTTACTCTTACCCGACAGCTTCGCCCAATCGTTCTGGTGGGCGGCTCCCGGAAGGGAGACCCCGTAGTAAAGGCCGTAGGCCGTGTCTCTTACAGGAAACTCGTAGGAAAAGTTTATGAAATCTTCGGTTCCTGTCCCGTGAATGCTGGGCGGCCACTTCAGTGATCCATTTTCGTCTATGTCATCATCTACAAAGACCATATCATCGCCCTCGCCCCACCAGCCGGGCGACAGCCCCTGTACGCTCAGCACGCAACCTACGTACTGACCACGGCCCCGGGCATCGAGGACCACGTAGTTCTCGGTTCCCGAGAGGTTTTTGACCTCGGAGCCGTCGGCGGGTTGTGCCACCGGCTCCGTCGGATTCTCTCGGCGCCACTGCGCATGAAAGCGCCCGATATCGTCCGGGACCGTGGGGTGTTCTTCGTAATCAACGTAGAAGTAATGTCGGTAGGGAGTGATACCCTCGTTGACCAGTTCGAAGGTGGCACCATCCCCGTAAGGCATCGGGAACCAACAGTTCCGCGTCGGCCTGGTCGAACTATCGGCGACGTACATCGATAGCGGTAGCGAGAAGAAGTCGCCGGTCGCCGCGTGACCGATGCCGAAGAAGTCACCCAAGGGGACCTCCACGCTCGGGCTCTCCTCGCCGTCCCAGTACATTCTCAGTAGAACCTTTCGATGGTAATCCGCTTCTTCGGCGCCGCCTCCGAGCCAGATATGTCGTACCACCCCGGCCCCCGAAAGTTGAGCGAAACGGATAGTCTCGCCCGGCTCCACGATAACGTAGTCCGCATTACCACCAGAACGATCGTAACTTGACTCTCGGCGAGCGCGAGAAGAGCGTAGCTTTGGCAGGTTCCCCAAAGCTCCGTACCCGAACGATAGATCCACGACTTACGCACCCCTTTCTATAGGATCCGGCAATCCTAAAACTTCTCACAGTCGCGAGCCCTGCTCCTTCGCTGGAAGCTCTTGCCCGGTTGCACCCCATCTCAGGGCTCTGCCCCTCGTCTACCCCGCCTCTAGCCGTCCACCGTCTTTGTGCCCGTGTATCTGCGGCCTAAGAGGCGGGCCTCCGCCAGCCAAGCTCTCCCTCCGCCAGGCTCTCCTTCACCGACACTACTTGATGCCGGAAGTCTTGAAGGATTCGACTAGCTGGCGCTGGAAGATGAAGAACAACACTATCGTTGGCAAGGCAGTCACGGTGGCCGCCGCCATGATGTAGTTCCAGGCCGCGGAATACTGCCCCTGGAAGCTCGCTATTGCAAGCTGCACCATCCACAGATCTTCGTCGGCTGTGACGGTCAGAGGCCAGAGAAAGCTGTTCCAGTTCGCCAGAAAGAAGAGGACCGCCAAAGCTGCGAGTATCGGCCTACTTAAGGGGAGTGCTACGTTCCAGTACACTCTCCAGTAGCCGCATCCGTCTATGCGCGCCGCTTCCTCTAGCTCTTTAGGCATCCCCAGGTAGAATTGCCTGAGGAGGAAGATGCCGAAGGCGTTGAAGATCGCCGGGATGATAAGACCCGCGTAACTGTTGAGCATCCCTAATTCCCTCACCAGGACGAACAGCGGGACCAGGATCACGGGCAGAGAGACCAGCAACGTGGAGAAGATCGCGAAGAAGAGAAGATCCCGCCCCGGGAAGTTCAACCTCGCTAAGGCGTAGCCCGCCATCGAGTGGAAGAACAACCCCATCACCGTCACCGTGCTCGCCACGAAGAAGGTGTTCAACATATAACGTAGAAACGGGACCTCGGTGAAGACGTACAGGAAGTTCTCCAGGGTCGGGTCGGCGGGGATGGGGTTCACGCTGTAGACTTCGGCGGGGCCCTTGAACGCGCTGGAGGCCATCCAGAGCAGCGGAAAGACCGTCATGAGGGCGAGCCCCGCCGTCACGAAGAGCAGCACCAACCTCGTGGGGCGCAGCAGGGTGGTGGAATCAGACGTCTTCAAAGCGCCCTCCCCTCGTCAGCACGAACATGACCGCCGTCGCCACCAGCAGGACGAGAATCAGGAACGAGGCCATCGCCGCGGCGTACCCGTAATTGTTGTACTGGAAGGCCTGATTGTAGATGTAGTAGATGCCCAGCGAGGTCGAGTTCGCCGGCCCTCCTTTGGTCATCACGTAGATCAGGTCGAAGCCTTGAAGGCCCGCGACGGCTATGACGGTGGACACCAGCAGCACGAAGAAGCTGGTGGGCTTCAAGAGCGGCCAGGTTATGTACCAGAATCTGGTCCAGCTACCGGCGCCGTCCACCTTGGCGGCGTCGTAGTACTCCTGCGGTATCTCCTGCAGGCCGGCGAGGAAGATGAGCATGTAGTACCCCATCAAGAACCAGATGCTGACCATCAGCACGGTGCCCAGAGCCAGGTTCGGGGTCCCGAGCCAGGAACGGCCCCCGATCCCCACCGCTCCGAGAACCTGGTTGACTACGCCCCTGCCATCGATGAGCATGAACTGCCAAACGAAGCCTATAACCACCAGGCTCACCACGTGCGGCAAGAAGAACATGCTGCGGAAGACACCCATGAAGGGGAGCTTCTGTTTTACCAGCAAAGCGAGCACCAAGCTGACGACGAAGATACTCGGTACCAAGACACCGACGTAGATTACCGTTACCCTCAGGCTTTTGAGGAACAGCGGATCGGAGAACATCGTCTTGTAGTTGGCGAGGCCGACAAAGGCGAAGCCCCCGAAGCCGCTCACGTCGAAAAATCCTAAGCCCAACGCGAGCACCATCGGGATGACGAGGAAAACAAAGAGGCCCAGGGCGTCCGGAGCGATGAACAGGCAAGCTGCCAGCCACTCCTGATGTTTACGCTTGAGGCCCCGGTGAACGGGCTTCGCTTCTTGCCGACGGGGTTTCCTCTGCGCTTCAACGTGCGGAGGGCCGGAGCTCATATCAGCGGCGCGCCCGAGTAGCCCTCAAGGAAGGAGTCGATATTCTGGGCGGTCTGCTCCGCCGTCTGCTTCGGATCCGCCCCGCCGAGCTGGCAGTTCTGGATGGCGTCGTTGACCATCTTGCTGATCTCCGGAGGATACCGGTTCTCGGCCCGGGATCCGGGGAACGCTTCGTCTCTAAAGAATTTCATCGGTTCGGGGTCAAAGTGCCCTCGCTGCGTGGCTTGCTCTACTACGGACTTGCGCGCCCCCATAACACCGTCGCTTTCCAACCAGCGCACTCCCCGCTCGATAGAGTCCTCGCTCATCGAGCCAAGGGCCCAGACACAAAACTTTGCCGCTTCCTCCGGGTTTTTACCTTTGGAGCTGACGGCCCACGCCCAGCCGCCGAAATTGGTGGTGTAGGTTCCGCCGGGCGGGCGAGGCAGCTTAAACACCCCGTACTCGAAATCCGGCGCGTTCTGTCGCATGTCTCCCACACCCCAGATTCCGCACTCCTCTATGGCGCAGTGCCCCTGCACCAGGTTGGCGGACAAGTCGCCGGCGCCGGACCCCAAAGCCTTCCGCGGTGCTACACCCATCTCGATAGCATCCTGCCAGAACTGCAGGGCCTGCACTCCCCCCTTCGAGTCGAAAGCGCTCTCCTTGCCGGACTTCGCCACGGTGTCGCCACCGCCCTGCCACATGAACGGGTACCAGGTGAAGTTCTGATAGAAATTAGCGTTGGTCTCAAACAGGACCCCGAACCTATCGCCCTTCTTGAGTTTGCCCGCCACTTCTAAGAGCTGGTCCCAAGTTTCGGGGATGTCCGCCTCGGAGAGGCCCGCGTCCTCGAAAGCCTTCACGCTATAGTACATCGCCAGCGGCTCGACCTCCAAGGGAACGGCGTAGATCTTGTCGTCCACCATCCGCGTAGCCAGGACATTTTGGTAGAAGTCGTCCCGGGCCCCGTCCTCGATGAAGGGTGTGAGGTCTTGAAGCGCCCCGTTGTTGTAGTACAGCGTGAAATCGTTAGAACTGGCAACAAAGATGTCCGGCCCCTCCCCCGAGGCAAAACCGGTCTTGAGCTTCGTCCCGCTAATGTAGTCTTGGACCGGAATATATTTCATCTTGATCTGTGTTTCGTGGTCCTTGTTCCATGCATCAGCCACATCAAGATACCACTTGGCCTGCGGGCTATTGCCCCCCCCACCGGCGTCGAACTGCCAGAACTCCAACGGCCCGGAGGCCGAACTGTCGCTTCCTCCGCAACCAGAGAGCACCGTCAACCCCGGCCCCGTCACGGCCGCCGCCAAGGTGAACGCCGCTCCCCTAGCCAGGAATTGCCGCCGGGATATCCCGTGCTCCTCAGCCACCTCTACCTGGCGGGCCATATTCTTCTTGTCTTGCATTTGCCTCTACTCCTTGCCCTTAGGGAACGATCGGCTCTGCCACCCAACCCAGCTAGTACACCTTGTACACGAAGCTTAGCAACACCCTTAACACGAGTCAAGCCTGCCGTGCTCATCCGAGGTTACAAGCAGAACCCGGAGAACTCCTGGCCTTCAAGCTGCGAGACAGTTTGTGGTAGGTAGCTTCGCTCTCCCGTGTCTAATCGGGAGGTGTACCAGCGTTAGCAAGCGCCTTGGCGTCTGAGCCTTCGCACAAGCGGGTAAGCAGAAAACGCATCTCAACGTGGAGGAGTTAGCGGAGTGCCGATTGGCGATCGAACGAGAAGTGAAGAATCTTGTGCGCATGAAGCGATGGAGAGATATCATTTCAGAGGATCGCAGTGACGATTGCAGTGACTTCGCGACCTGCCCGACGCAGATTCGTGCATCCACGCTCTCGGCGCACCAAGATGTTTGACTCTTGTTAAGAGCATTGCTAAGCTTCGTGCACTTCGTGTACTAGATAAGTTGGATGGCAGAGCCGATGATTGAAGACGAGGTGCTTGTATGAGACAAGCAGATTTAGGGCGGAAGCCGGGCGGTCCCCTTTACCACCGGATACGGCAAGACATCTTGGCGCAGATTCGGCGCGGGGACTTTGAGCCAGGAGATCAGCTACCCTCCGAGAATCAATTGTGCACGCAGTACGGGGTGAGCGTCACCACCGCCCGAAGGGCACTTTTGGAGTTGGTCAAGGAGGGGGTCGTCCAGCGAAAGGCCGGGGTGGGCACTATGGTGGCTCCCCAAGTCCGTCAGGCGCGGTTGAGTTTTATCAGCATCGACTACGTAAACGATGCGTGGCGCCACATCTCTAGCGCGATGGGCGAGGTTACCGCAGGAATTGGTGAGTATGCCTGGCAGCATGATGCTGCCTTAAACATCATAGGGATCGGAGAAGATGAGGCGGCTACCTACCTGCGGGGCCTTACGGAGGAGCGCTCCGTTGACGGGGTGCTGTTGAGAACGGCCAACGATATACACGAGGAGTATTTAGAGATCCTAGAACAGGCGGGATTGCCTTATGTCGTCATAAAGCGCCACATACCGGGTCGCGAGATGAATTGCGTTATAAGCGACGACATCCTTGGAGCGAGGATTGCGACCTCCCATCTGTTGAGCCTAGGGCACAACCGGATCGGCTTTGTGTGCGCGAAGCCCCACATTACGCTGGGGCGCGAGCGGCTTACCGGGTACAGGACGGCGCTAATGGCGGAGGGCATCGGTTTCGATAGTGCGCTTGTGAGGCAGGAGCCGCACTTCACCATGGAGATGGGCTATCGAGCGGTGAAGTCGCTCCTTCAGGCTCCGGCTCCACCGAGCGCTATCTTCGTCGCTAGCGATACGATGGCTCTTGGAGGATACCAAGCCGCCTGGGACCTCGGCTTGAGAATCCCGGATGACGTGGCGTTCGTAGGCTACGATGACCTAGCTTCGGCCGCCGTACTGCAGCCGCCGCTTACCACAATCCGTACCTCGTATTACGATTTCGGGCGGCTGGCGACACAGCTACTTCTGGACATCATCGACGGTAGGGAACTTGCGCCCCAGCGCCGGGTGATCCAGCCAACCTTAGTCGTGAGAGAATCCGCGAAGCGGAGCGAGTCTGTTGCAAGGACCCCCGCCGTACAAAAGGAGATGAGGTCGGCTGCACCGGTTAGCGGAAGTGTACCGATACAGAAACGGCTCTCCGGCAGGGTGGTCGTAAGCCTTGGACCGAACGATGAGGTGATGCAAGCGATCATCGGCGCTTACGAGGCTGAGGGAGCTCATGTAATGCCAGACACCAGCTTCCCGCAGAAGGGGGACTACGGAACACGGAGTTCGGAGAAGAATGACGTTCCGGGGCTTGCCCGCGCCTTTGAGCGACACGGTCGCGCCGACTTACTTCTATGCACCTTTAACCTGGAGCCGAACCTGGACATGAGTTGGAGCCAGGCCGTAGGCTACGGTCGGACCGCGGCGACCCGGATGTCGGAGCGAGGGCTGGGTAGGCTCGTTTACGTCGCCGCTCTGGAAACCGACGACACCTTTGTTGGAAAGGCGAAGTACTCAGCAGCCAGAGCAGGGTTAGCTCAAGTAGTCAAAACTCTTGCGGCCGAGTGGACGCCGAAAGGGATAGGGATAAACGCCCTTATCGTGTGCAAGCCGCTAAGGGTGGAAGACATTATAGGACCGGCGGTGTTTCTGGCCTCAGACGAGGCTGCGTCGATAAGCGGCGAAGTGCTAGCTGTGGGAGAGCCAGAACTCTAAAGTAAGGCTATCGTTTTGCCTACATAAGGCAAAACGGCGATAGGAAGACGGTAATAGCTTGCTTCATAGAATCTGTTTATGTCGGTACACCGTGGCAGCGAAACGGAAGAACCCGTGAGCGGTGCTAAGACCACCGGCGGGCTGTCTTCTTTGCGCGACCTAAGGATTTTGCCGCGATCGCTTACCGTCACCGATGACGCTGAATTCGGTCTCGCGCACGCGAGTACCGGTCCGCAACTGGCCATCTTGACCCGGAACGGGTCCGCAGCACGTTTTGGAGGCTTTGAGGGGGAGTGCGCCGTAATCAAGGGTGAGAGACTCTTGCTCGGTCCTCCCAGCCCTCGCAATATTACAGCGCTCCGTGCTCGCCTCTCCTGGCTGCGACCAAAGGTCCTCGGCTTAAGCACCTCTGTTGGCATGGGCGACCGGCTGGGACTAGCGACCCCCGGGCACGTGCGCGCCCTACGGGCTGCCGGCGGTGATCTTGCGCCGATTTTTGCCCAGCAATCAATCCGGGAGATGGAGCGCACCGACCGCAGCGCCCAGCAGGTGATGGACGATGCTGCTTGGGGGGTCTTCGCCGAAGGGTGGCGCGGAGGCTTCGGTGCCGACGCTGATCATCTGAAGACGCCGGACGACATCGATTCGTGCGTCGAAGCTGGCTACACCTTCTTTACCTTCGATCCCGGCGAACATGTTGACGGCACGGCCGAGACCGCGAAACCGTCTGCGCTGTATGCTGGGTTTGAACGATTGCCCTGGGAACAGCTGGAAGACAGCGCCAAGGCATTGACCAACCGCTACTTGGAGCAATCCTTCGAGTTCGCAGGGCACAGTATCGGCTTTGACGAGCGTACACTCTTCCAGGCTGCGGTCAAGTACGGCCGCGCCATCGCCCACGTTGTGGCTCTGTATCGACATCTAGTTCGAGTTTCGGGAGACCGGGACTACGAGGTCGAGGTTTCCGTCGACGAGACGGAGACGCCGACGACCCACGCGCAGCACGTCTATATCGCCAGTGAGTTGCAACGCCTCGGAGTGCAGTGGGTAAGCCTGGCGCCGCGCTACGTCGGGCGCTTCGAAAAAGGCGTCGACTACGTAGGCGACGTTGCCGAGTTCGAGGCCGACTTCGCCGTCCACGCTGCCATTGCCCGCCACTTCGGACCTTATAAGCTGAGCCTGCACTCCGGCTCGGACAAGTTCAGCATCTACCCGGCGGCGGTACGCCAGACGCGCGGCCTGATCCACTTGAAGACCGCGGGCACCAGCTACCTGGAGGCGCTCCGCGCCATAGCCGCACTTGATCCGAAGCTCTTTCGGGCCATTTACCGCTTTGCCAGGAAACGCTACGAGGACGAACGAGCCAGCTACCATGTGTCGGCCAGCCTGGAGAACGCACCCTTGCCCCAAGAAGTGAGCGACGCCGATTTGCCCGCGTTACTCGAGCAATTTGACGCCCGGGAAATTCTGCACGTAACCTTTGGCTCAGTACTGAGAGCACGCACATCCGGAGATGGTTACAGCTTCTATAACCGCCTCATGGATGTGCTACGCGCCCATCCTGACACCTACGCATCTAACCTGGAAGCTCATTTTCTGCGCCACCTGAAGCCCTTCAGCTAGAGAGGAGCGGCATGACCAAGCCCTGGATCTTGTCCCCCGATCGCCTCTTTAACGCCGACCCGTCCCGTAGGGGGGTGGCCCACGCGCTCTACGAGTCGGTTAAGGACCTGCCGCTCGTGTGCCCCCACGGACATGTCGACCCCGAACTCCTGGCAGATCCCGAAGCCAACTTAGGCTCTCCGGCAGACCTGTTCGTCATCCCCGACCATTACGTCTTCCGCATGCTCTACAGCCAGGGCGTGCCCATGGAGGATCTGGGCGTACCGACCCGCGACGGCATCCAGGTCGAGAGAGACCATCGGCGCATCTGGCAGTGCTTCGCGGAGAACTTCTACCTCTTTCGCGGCACACCGACCGGCCTTTGGCTCGCCGACGAGATGACGAACGTCTTCGGCATCGAGGAGAAGCTCACGGGCGAGAGCGCGCAGAGGATCTACGACGACCTCGAGGAAAAGCTGGCCAGTCCGGAGTTCTCCCCACGGGCCCTCTTCGACCGCTTCGACGTAGAGGTGCTGTGCACCACCGACGCCGCAACCGATACCCTCGTGCACCACGAAGCATTGCGCGAAGCCGGGTGGGGAGGCCGGGTGCGGCCCACGTTCCGCCCGGACGCGGTGGTGAACCTGGACACGGAGAACTGGCGGGGGCACGTCGAGCAACTGGCGGAGATTTCCGCTATCGACATCATGGATTACCGTTCCTTCGTCCGGGCCCTCGAGGAGAGGAGGGCCTTCTTCAAGAAGATGGGGGCCGTCGCCACCGACCACAGCGCGGTGACGCCCCACACGGAGCGTCTCTCGGATGGCGAGGCGGAGGCCATCTTCGCCCGGGCCCTGCGTGGCGAGGTCGCGGAAGAGGACGCGACACGCTTCACGGCCCACATGCTCATGGAGCTAGCGCGCATGAGCTCCGAGGACGGGATGGTGATGCAGCTGCACGTAGGCAGCCTGCGCAACCACAACGAGGCCACCTACGCACGCTTCGGGCTCGACATGGGGGCGGACATCCCGGTGGCAACCGCCTGGACTCGCGGCCTCCGCGCGCTGCTCAACGAGCGTGGCAGCGACCAGCGGTTTCGCCTCATCGTCTACACCCTCGACGAAAGCGCCTACTCTAGGGAACTGGCCCCGCTCGCCGGGCACTATCCCGCCTTGCTGTTGGGAGCGCCATGGTGGTTCTTCGATAGCCCCCTGGGCATGCGCCGCTACCTCGACGCCGTCGTCGAGACCGCCGGGATCTACAACCTGGCCGGTTTCAACGACGACACGCGGGCGTTCGCCTCCATACCGGCTCGTCACGACGTGTGGCGGAGGGTAACATGCGACTGGCTGGCGGGTATGGTTACGACCGGCGTCCTCGACGAGGAGGACGCCGCCGAGATGGCGTGGGAGTTCGCCTACGGGCTGACCAAGAGAGCATACGGACTCGGTCTCGACCGAGAACCGGTCCAGAAGGTATGAGAGAACGGCCCTCGGAGGGCCTTATGGACGAACTCTTTTCCCTCGAAGATAAGGTGGCCGTTGTGATCGGCGGGACCGGGGTCCTCGGTGGGGCGATGGCCAGGGGGCTGGCGCGAGCCGGCGCCCGCGTGGGCGTGTTGGGCCGCCGCCGGAACCGAGCCGAAGAGGTGGCCGAAGAGATCGGCGGGACCGGGGGGAAGGCGCTCGCCCTGCCGGCGGATGTACTGCGGCGCGAGCAGCTCGAGGCCGCCCGGGGCGTCGTACTGGAGCGCTGGGGCAGGGTGGACATCCTTGTAAACGCTGCAGGTGGGAACGTACCGGCGGCCACGGTGGACGATAACGCGACGATCTTCGATCTGCCCCTGGAGGCCTTCAGAGAGGTCTTTGACTTGAACCTCTTGGGGACGCTGCTTGCCAGCCAGGTCCTCGGCGAGGTTATGGCCCGGAGATCTGACGGCGGGGAGGCGAGTGGCTGCATCGTCAACGTCTCGTCGATGGCCGCCCAAAGGCCCCTTACGAAGGTGGGGGGGTACTCGGCCGCCAAAGCCGCGGTGGAGAACCTGACACGGTGGTTGGCTGTGGAACTCTCACGGCGATACGGCGCGGGGTTGCGGGTCAACGCGATCGCCCCCGGTTTCTTTCTCGGGGAGCAGAACCGGGCGCTCTTGGTGGAAGAGGACGGGAGTCTGACGCCGCGCGGCCGGACGATAGTAGGGCACACCCCGGCCGGCCGCTTCGGCGAGCCAGAGGAGTTGGTTAGCACCCTGATCTGGCTCTGCGGCCCCGGCGCGCGGTTCGTCAACGGCATCGTGGTACCGGTGGACGGCGGCTTCAGCGCCTACAGCGGGGTTTAGTATGCACGGCCTTGGATACGCCGATCGCTTTCTCTCCGAAGGAGAAGTGGCCGAGACGATGCGGGTGGCGCTGGCTAAACAGAATCTGGAGGGCAGGCGTGTGCTGGGGGTAATCCCCGATGGCACCCGCGGTGCTCCCACCCCACAGACGTTTTGCCTGCCGCACGAGGAGCTCGCCGGGAGGGGTGCCCCGCTGAGCTTTCTCATCACCCTGGGTACCCACCTGCCCATGTCTCACGAGCAGATCAACAGGCTGGTGGGGGTAAGCCCCGAGGAATGCGAGAAAACTTTCGCGGACGTCAACGTCTTCAACAACGAGCGGTGGGACCCCGAAACCTTCGTTCGTCTCGGCACCATTTCCGCCGACCGGGTCGAGAACGGCACTACGCCGGTGAAAAAGCTATTCGATCTTGCTGCGGCCATGATCCCTACGCCCCAACTTTGCTTCGCCCTCGTGGTGGCCCCGATCGGCGACCGACTGGCTGGTCTGTACATCGATACCCCGGGGGCAGCCCGGTTCAAGGCCACCGAGCCGTCGGCCCGCGTGCACATAGACTACGTGGATAGTCCCTTCCGGCAAGCGCTATCGGTCACGCCGGAGCGTTACGGCGACATGTAGACGGCGGCCAAGGGCATGTACAAGCTGGAGTCGGCGGTGGCCAACGGTGGAGAGACAATAATTTACGCGCCGCGCATCACCGGGTTAGGCTACACCCACGGAAAGCAGCTTGCCGAGATCGGCTACCACGTGAGGGACTACTTCCTAAAGCAGTGGGAGAAGTTTGGTCACTACCCGGGCGCCATGTTGGCCCACAGCACGCACCTCAAAGGCGCCGGCTACTACGGAGCCCATACGCGAGATCCCCGCTCAGAGATAGTGTTCGGAAGGTATCCGTGCGCAGACGACGGTGGGTAGCCAAAAGAGCGGCGACTGCAAGCGAGGATAACCCGCGGTCGACGGGAGACGCCCGTCGCATCGCGGCCACGCCACACACAATCAATACAAGCGGATAGATGATGGAGGGAACCTTGGAAGGTCCACTCGCAGATCAGGTCGCGATCGTCACGGGCGGCGGGCAGGGAATCGGACGGGCGATCGCGCTGCGCCTGGCGCAGGACGGCATGGACGTGGTCGTCGCCGATCGGCAGGGCGAACGGGCTGAGGCCGTCGCCGCCGAAGTGCGCGGCACCGCTCGCCGGGCGCTCGCCCTCACCGTCGACGTCACTGTTGCGGACGATCGGCAACGCATGCTCGACACGACGCTCGCTTCCTTCGGCCAACTCGACGTCCTCGTCAACAACGCCGCGATCCAGCGCGCGGCGCTGCCCCTCGACGTGACCGAGGAGCACTGGGACGCCCTGATGAACGTCAATGCCAAAGCGGTCTACTTCTGCTGTCAGCTCGCGCTTAGCCACATGGCGGAGCGGCGTAGCGGGCGGATCGTCAACATGGCCTCTATCGCGGGCAAGCTCGCCAGCACGATCTACCACCCCGTCTACAACGTGAGCAAAGCGGCCGTGATCGCCATGACCAAGACCTTCGCGCTGGCTCATGCCGCCGACGGAATCCGCATCAACGCCGTCTGCCCGGGCGTGGTCGACACGCCGATGCAGGAGGTGGTGGATCGCGAGTTCGCCCGCGTGGTGGGCAAGTCGCCGGCCGAGATCCGCGCCGAGCGCGTCGGCCGCATCCCCATGAATCGGATCGAGCGGCCGGAGGAGGTCGCGGCGATGGTCTCGTTCCTCGTCGGCCCCGACTCGGGGTACATCACCGGGGAAGCCTTCAACGTCAGCGGCGGAATTCTCACCGGCTAACCAGGATCACGTCCGGGGATGGAGGAACATGATTCTTAATCAGTTTCGACTCGATGGCCGGGTCGCGCTGATAACGGGTGCTAACCGCGGGCTGGGCCTCGGCATGGCCACGGCGCTGGCCGAAGCGGGGGCGGACATCGTGTCCGTGCAGCGGTCGGTCGAAGTACCGGCGTTGGCCGAACGTGTAAACGCGGCAGAACGTCGCCTGTTGCCCCTGGCGCTCGACCTGACCGATCCCGACGCGGCGCAACGCGCGCTCGCCGCGACCCTAGACCGATTCGGGCGCGTGGACATCCTCGTCAACAATGCCGGCGTTCAGCACCGCGCCCCGGCGAGCGACTTTTCGTTCGACGATTGGGAAGCCGTGCTGGCGGTCAACCTCGATGCGGTGTTCCGCTTTTGCCAGATGGTCGGGCGAGAGATGGTGCGGCAAGGGCACGGCAAGATCATCAACACCGCTTCGCTCCTCGCGATCCAGGGCGGGATCACGGTCCCGGCCTACGCCGCCAGCAAGCACGCCGTCGCGGGGCTGACCAAAGCTCTGTGCAACGAGTGGGCCGGTCGCGGGGTCAACGTCAACGCGATCGCACCAGGATATATGGACACCGACCTCAACGTGACCCTCCGGGCCGACCCCGCCCGCAGCCGGGCGATCGGTGAACGTATCCCGGCCGGTCGTTGGGGCACGGCCGAGGACGTGGCGGGGGCAGTGGTGTTTCTGGCCTCGCCCGCCTCGGACTACGTGCACGGGCACGTGCTGGTGGTCGACGGTGGCTGGCTCGCGCGCTAGCCGGCCAACGTGCCCTATGGAGGGGGCATTTTCGCCGCGCCGTGGTGGGGCGCGCGTGATCATGTTCCGGGCGTGGATGACGTGCCGAACCTTGGGGCACAGCGCTACAGGAAGGATATAAGGGTGGGCGAACGACTGAAGAAAAAAGTGGCGATAATCACAGGCGCGGCCTCCGGGATCGGCGCAGCGACGGCCGAACTGTTCGCGCGCGAGGGCGCGGTGGTGCTGGTCGCCGACCGTAACGCGGCCGGGGCCGAAGCCACGGCTCGGCGCATCAGCCCCGGCGGCGAGCAGGCGCGCGCATTACGCGTGGACGTGTACGAGGAAGCCGATGTCCAGGCGATGATTCGCGCGGCCCTCGACGCCTGGGGGCGCACCGACATCCTCGTCAATAATGCGGGGGTCGGCAGCGACATGGACATCCGGTCGTTCACGCCCGACGAGTTCGACCGGGTGCTCGGCATCAACCTCAGGGGGCCGCTGCTGTGCTGCAAGCACGCGTTGCCGGCCATGCTCGATGCCGGTCGGGGCGCCATCGTCAACGTCGCCTCGATCTCGTCCACGTGCGGTATTCCGGGGCAATCGATCTACGGCCCATCCAAGGGCGGCCTTCTCCAACTCACGCGGCAGCTTGCAGTGGAATTTGCGGATCGCCATATCCGCGTCAACGCCGTCTCGCCCGGCACGGTCGAAACCCCCCTGATCGGCGGACCGGTTCACGACTCCGAACGCTTGTCGGACGAGCACAAATGGCTGCGCGCGCGACACCCTATCGGCCGTTTCGGGCAACCCGTCGAAGTTGCTGCGGCGATCCTGTTTTTGGCCTCCGACGAAGCATCGTTCATCACCGGAGCGAACCTCGCCGTGGATGGCGGGTACACGGCGCAATAGGCTTGTGCGCCATAGACGCGTTCGTCGCTCCCTTGTCGCCGGCGTTGGGTACGCACCCAACGGTCGACAGTGGTTGGGACAGGTGAACGACGGTACGTACCCTAGTCTTAGGAGAAACCAAGATGCCCGTTAGCGCAGTACCCGATGAGATGACGGTCCCCAGGTTCTTGGGGAAGAGCACAGGAAAAATCGACTTCGTGAAGAAGCTGGTCCCGGAACCGGGACCTGGTGAGCTGCTCGTTCGGGTTAAGGCCAACGCTTTATGCGGATCCGAGAGAAGGCAGTTTTTTGGCGGTTCCGAGGTCACGCCCGGACACGAAGCCGCGGGCGTCGTGGCGGATGCGGGACCAGGAACGCACACGGCGGTTGGAACCCCCGGGGTGATCTACCTGATGTACTTTTGTGGCGAATGCCGTAGCTGTAAGCTGGGCTTCACCAACCAGTGCCTGAACAAGCGGGGCGACGTGGGATTCAACAAGGACGGCGGTTACGGGCCTTACACGTTGATAAACGAAAGCATCTTCTTCCCCGTCGACGAAGACATCCCTCTCGCCGAGGCCACCATGCTCCTCGACGTCATGGGCACCACGAGGCACGCGATCGAGCGAGGCCAGCGCCTGCGCCAGGACGTCGAATCGATAGGGATCGCCGGGGCCGGTCCCGTGGGCCTAGGCGCTCTGGCCATGGCGAAGATCCTGTTCGGCGCGGAGGCAACCGTCCTGGTCTCGGATCTCGTCCCGTACCGGCTCGGCCTCGCGGAACGGCTCGGCGGCGAGGTCGTAGACCTGAGAGAGCAGACGCTCGCCGAGGGCGTCCGAAGCCACGGCTTGGACGCTATCGACCTGGTGATCGACACGAGCGGGAAGAGTGTTGCCAGGCAGTCGTACCTGGAGGTGCTGGCCAAACGCGGGGTGCTGGTGTGCGCGGGACACGGGGAAGATCTCAACCTCGACGTCTCCCGGGATCTCATCGCGCCCGAACGCGCGGTGCTCGGGAGCGAGTACTTTTGTTACTGCGAGCTCGCTTCCAACTTGGAACTGCTCCGCGAACACCGCCCGTACCTCCGCCAGATAATCACGCACAAATACCCGGTACAAGACATCAAAGAGGCGTTCGAGCTTTTCTTCGAAGGAAACACCGGCAAGGTGATCGTAGAACAATGAACGGCGAAGAGCGCGTGAAGGTTGCCCTGATCGGGGCGGGGACTTGGGGCTTGCAGCACGCTCGAATCTTCGCCGAACGCCCGGACGTGGACTTCCGCGCGGTGGTGGGAAGAACCTTAGAGCGGACCAGGGCGCGTGCGGAAGAGTTCGGCACCAATTATTACCTCGACATACAAGAGATGCTGGAGAACGAGCGACCGGACCTCGTGAGCGTCTGCTTGCCCAACCTCGGGCACTTCGAGCCGACCCTCCAGGTTATAGAGGCGGGCGTCTCCTTGATCGTGGAAAAACCGCTGGTCTTCGACATCGCAGAGGCACGCACGCTCTTGGACGAGGCCGCCAAGCGCGGTCTTTTTTTCGCCATCAACTTCAATCATCGGTACGCCCGTCCGGTGCAA
>JADDPH010000058.1 GCA_016781925.1 Sphaerobacteraceae bacterium
ATGTCAGGTTGGCGTGATAGCGCCCATCATGGTCTTTTCGTTCATGGAGATCGGGGCCACCGATCCAGGCCAGGTGGGAGCCGTCGATCTCATCGCGACCGTCTACTCCTCCATCTCGGCCAAGAGTCGGGCGCAGACGAGCGGCTGCTTCCAGACCCGGTCGGTGTCCTCCAGGCTCCAGTACGCGGCCAGAACCGCCTGGGCCAAACCCCAGCTCCGAATCCTCGCGCGATCAAAGGCGAGTTGCTCCGAGAGTTGATCCACGCGGCGGGCGAGGATGCGGCCGGGTTGCGGCGCGTCCAACAGCTCCCGCGGATTGTGCAGCAGCGCCGCCGTGTCAAATGCCGGCTCGCCGACGATCCCCTTCGGGTCGATCGCCAGCCAGGGCTCGCGGCGTGCGGTCAGGACGTTGCCGTGATGGAGGTCACCGTGCAGGAGTACGGGTGGCGCGGAGGATGCCAGCAATTCGTCAAAGAGCCGCTCCGCCTCCTCCACCAGCCGGACCGGCACCGGGCCGGTGCCCCCATCGAAGCGCTCCCGTAGCCGGCCGAGCCCAGCCGACCAGTCGGTCACGGTCGGAAACCGGTGGTCGGCCGGCACGGGCCGCCACAACCGGCGCATCACGGAGGCAGCCGCCGATGTCGCTGCCTCGTCGTCCAGGCCAACCAGGGACGTGCCCGGCTCGATTCGTTCCAGGAGCAGCGCCCCCGCCTCGAGATCGGCCTCCAGCAACTGAACGGCGCCGCGTCCGGCGAAGAGCCTCAGGGCATCCGCTTCAGTGATGAACTCCCGGTCAGGGAAACAGATTTTCAGCACCGCCGGACTGCCATCGGCACGCCGCGCCGGTGCGGCAAAGTTGTAGGACAGATCAGGAAACGGCGGCTCAACCCGAAGGCACCACCGGTGCACACAGGCATCGATGGTCGCCGGCAGGCGATGCGCCCACTCCCCGCCCGCCGCCCCCCGTAACGCCAGAGCGCTGCGCGCGAGCTGCTCAGGAATGACTGACACGCGCTGGTTCTCCCGTTATCGCTGGAGCGTAGGACCGGTGTTCCGCTGACCCTTCCATGATCCGCCAGGCTCCGAAGGCACGCCATCGTTCGCACGGTACGGCCGCGCCGGACGTTCCCACGGCGCTCGCGGACGGACGCCGACCTCCTCCGCTGGCTACACTGGTCGCCGTCAAACCGAGCGCGGCGATGGACGTTGCCGCGGCCAAGGGCCTCAGGCTGAGGCACCAGGAGCAGATCATGCTGCGACGATCCATGCCGCTGACGCTTCTCCTTGTGACAATCCTTGCCCTCCTAGGACTGGGTCCGATCAGGAGCGGGGCACAGGACGTGCTGCCAACCCCTCAGGGTCAACTCGGGGGCCCGGCACCATTAGCAACCGCGCCTGCCCAGGCCGTGTCGACTCGTGAGCCGACCTCTACCC
The DNA here is from genome assembly GCA_016781925.1 of Sphaerobacteraceae bacterium. GTDB lineage: Bacteria > Chloroflexota > Chloroflexia > Thermomicrobiales > UBA6265 > LC2-1. Next base: position 1,435 of record JADDPH010000058.1, read on the forward strand.
CGACCGACGCCGCGACGCCCGAGAACGCATCGTCCCCCATCGCCTCCCCAGACCTCACGAGCGCCGGGGAGCGGGACGTGCCCCCTCCTGAGGAGTGCAGAGTGGCACCGCTCGACATGCGGCTCCTCCTGGATCGCCTTGCCGCGACCCCAGGATTCATCGAGACGGCTTTGGCCAGTCCCCCAGTGACTGTCTCCACCCCGACTCCGTTCGCCTCGCCCGAGGGCGAGCCAGCGGACGACGCGACGGTAGCCGGCGTCTCCGCGACAGCGCGCGAGTACATCGCGTGTTTCAACGCCAACGCGCCGGCCCAACAACTCGCGCTGTTCACCGATGCCTATGTCGGCCGCCAGCTCGCCGGCAACCTTGGGCAACCCTACCCGGATGCGGTCGCGACCGCAGCAGCCATCATGACCACCGCTACCGCCGAAGCAGCGGTGGCCACTCCCGGGGCGCCAGACGACGCCGCCATCTTGGCGATCCAGGATGTCCGCGTCCTTGCGGACGGCCGGGCGGCCGCCACGTTGATCGTGGATCCGCCCGACCCACAGTCCCCGACCGCGTTCGCCTTGGTCTTCGCGAACGTCGGCGACCGCTGGCTGATCGACGACCTGGTGATGCTGCCGGGCGACCCCGCGGGGGCGTAAACCGGACCGTCCCCCGCCTCGGGGCACCACGACCCTGACCCTGCTCAATGGGGAACCAGGAGATGATGGCCTGGATCCGCCGTTGGGGTCCACAGGGATTCTCCTCGGCAATCGGGGCACCTGGAAGGACCACCTGCTTCCTGCGATGATGCCGAAAGATGCGACAGGGGCGACGGACGAGCACGGACGAGCACGGACGACCGATGATTCCGCGGAACCGGCAGGTAAGGTCATAGAGCGAGCAGGCATGGACGGGGAGGAAACGATGGTAACGCATGGTAGCCGCGGCGGGACAACAGCAACAGTGGGATCGGCTGACCACGAGGCGACGATCGAGAAGTATCGGCGTTACGTCAACACGAGCTTCGTCGCGTCCGTGGAACCCGTCGTCGTCGAGCGGGCGGAGGGGACGACCGTCTGGGACGCCGACGGGACCGCGTACCTGGACTGCTTCGCCGGGATCGCGGTCGTCAACGCCGGGCATCGCCACCCGCGGGTGCTCCAAGCGGTCCGGGACCAACTGGAGAAGGTGGTTCATGCCGCCACCTACATCTACCACGTCCCGGTGGTGGCCGACCTCGCCGAGCGATTGGCGGAGATTACGCCCGGCGGCCTGAGCAAGACCTTCTTCGGCAACTCGGGCGCTGAGGGCATCGAGACGGCGATGCGTCTCGCGAAGGCCCACACGGGCCGGCACGAGTTCATCACCCTCACCCACGCCTTCCACGGCCGCTCCGCCGGAACCCTCTCCGTCACCGGCAACAAGGGGCGCAAGACCCGCGGTGGCCCCTACCTGCCCGGCATCGCCTTCGCCCCGGCACCCTACGTCTACCGCAACCCGTTCGGCACGGACGACCCGGAGACCGTCGCGGAGCGGTGCGCCGAACTGGTGGAGTGGGCGGTGGCCTACCAGTCCAGCGGGGATGTGGCTGCGTTCATCGCCGAGCCGGTGATGGGCGAAGGCGGCATCCTGGTGCCGCCGGCCTCCTATTTTCGGCGGGTCAAGGAGGTTCTGGACCGGCACGGGATTCTGTTCATTGCCGACGAGGTCCAAAGCGGATTCGGGCGCACCGGTACGCTCTTCGCCGTCGAGCACTTCGGGGTGGAGCCAGACATCCTCGTCGCCGCCAAGGGCATCGCCGACGGCTTCCCGCTCAGCGCCACGATCGCCCGGCCCGAGATCGCGGACGCGCTGCGCCCCGGCGAGCACCTCTCAACGTTCGGCGGCAACCCGGTCTCCTGCGCGGCCGCCCTCGCCAACATCGACGTGATGTTCGACGAGCGCCTGCCGGAGGAGGCGGCCCGCAAGGGCGAGCGGGTGCTGGCTCGCCTCCGCGAGATGGCGCAGCGTCATGCCCTGATCGGCGAGGTCCGCGGTCTTGGCCTGATGATCGGCGCGGAACTTGTGACCGACCGCGCGACCAAGGAGCCGGCATCGGCCCAGGCCGCCCAGGTGCGTCGGCTCTGCCGCGAGGCAGGGGTGCTGATCGGCGTCGGCGGACCGGCCGGCAACGTCGTTCGCTTCCAGCCCCCGCTGACGATCACGGACCAGGAACTGGACCGTGCTCTTGATGCCCTGGACGCGGCCCTGACCACGGTCGGCGAAGGCCGGTAAACACTGGCCCGGGGCGGTTGCGAAAGATCGCCCCGGGCCATCCAACGTGTTCCTGCCTCGAGATGGTCAGCCAAACTCACCAACCTCGGTGTCCTGCTCCGATCTCAGCCGCTCGGTTAGCTGGCACACCGGCGTTCCATCATGGTAGGGAGAGCACGTCACCGACATTGATTCCCTCCAGCACGAACTTGAGACCGTCGCTAGATCCTGTGACCCGGCTCCGTCTTGTGCCTCCTCCGACACGTGAGACGGCGTGAGTCGGCGCTGGCACCCCTCGTGCGCCGTTCCTACCGAAACCCGACGAGGTGGCCGGGCGCGGCTTGAGGGAGGACGAACGGAATGGCGGACGATCAGCAGGGACCGGACGACGTGGCACGACAAACCACCGGTGACCCGATCCACGGTATCCCGACCGGGCAACGAGTGACTACGGACACCACCGAAGAGCGGCTGACGTCGCCGACCCCGGGACACACCGACGAGAGCGAATCTGGTGTCGAGGACAAGACCCTGCACCAGCGGTTCGGGGACCTGAGCCCCGACGAACTGTCCCAGCTCTCGATCCTGGACTACGGCACACCGCTGGACCAGGGCACCATCTACGTCGACCTGGACGACTTGGCCCGCGGCCCGTTCAAGGCGCTCGGTGGCCAGTCGGCCGGTCTGGGCAACCGCTTCGTGGCGAAGCGGGATACCGACTACGAGCTGTGGAACAAACTCGTCGGGCAGCACACGGAGGCGGAGGTCGAGCGACCGGCTGGCGTGGAGTAGCCGCGTCAGTCGCTGGATAGCGTCAGCGGAAGCGGGCCGCGGCAATCGCCGCGGGCCGCTTGCTTCACTCAAATACCGGTTGCTCCCCTCTCCGCCGGGTGATTCGGTACCGGTCGGTCACGCACCTCCGACGTTGCGCATGAGGCCACCGTCGGCGAAGAACGTGCTGCCGGTGACGTAGCTCGCGTCCTCAGAGGCGAGGAACAGTGCCACGTTCGCGATCTCCTGCGCTTCACCCGCTCGACCCATCGGGATCCGCTGCAGCGACTGCTCCCCCTGCTCCGGGTCGTGGAGCCGATCGGTGGTCATCGGGGTCGCGATCATCCCGGGACCGATGTTGTTGATCCGGACCCCTTTGGGGGCCAGCTCCAGCGCCAACGTCCGAGCGATCATGCGGAGACCGCCCTTGGCGGCGTCGTAGGCCACCCCGCCCTTCGAGGGAATCTCCTCGTGGACGGAGCTGATGTTCACGATCGCCCCGTGACCCCGCTCGGCCATCTTCCGTGCCGCCGCCTGGGCCAGCACCCACGGGCTGACGAGGTCGACATTGATCACGTCGATGAACGCCTCCAGCGGGGTGTCCAGGGAACTCTCGACATTCGCGCCCTTGCCAGCATTGTTGACCAGGATGTCGATCCGGCCTAGCGCCGCCTCGGCCTGCTCGAAGAGGTGCGCCGCCTGGTTTGGATTGGAGAGGTCCGCCTGGAGAACCTCGGCGCGCACGCCATGACTTTGGATCGCGTGGGCAGTCTGCTCCGCCCCCCGCTGGTCATGGAGATAGTGGACCACGACATCGGCACCCTCCCGGCCGAAGGTGGTCGCGATCGCCCGACCGATGCCGCTGTCAGCGCCGGTCACCAATGCCGTCTTGCCTTGCAGTTTCACGCCCGCTCACCCTCCCACCGATTCGTCTGACCTCGGCGAGCGGGTCGCAAGATAACTGCCCCGGGCTGCAGGGATCTGCTTCTCAAAAGGACGGTCTCGAAGGCACCCTGCACCGTGCGGCCGGTCTCCTGGAAGCCGTGGCGACGGTAGAGGTGCTGCGCGCCAACCTGGCCCGCCGTCGTGTCCAGTTGCAGAGTCCTGTAGCCGCCCGAGGACGCCCGCCGCTCTAACTCGGCGAGGATCGCCCGACCAAAGCCCTGCCGCTGCACCTCTGGGTGGACGCGCATCCGCTTGATCTCGGCACGGTCGGGGCCCGTCCGCCGAAAGGCGCCCATGGCGACGATACGTTCGCCAAGCACTCCGACCAGGAACTCGCCACTGTCGCGCAGGTAGGCGTCCTCGATCCGGTGTAGATCTTCGTCCCAGGGGCCGTTCCCCGCGTGCGCCCCCGCCTGCTCCAGAGCGAGGTTGTGCAACGCTCAGACGGCGTCGTGATCACGCGCTTCGTAGCGGCGAATCCGGAGCAATCCTCGTCCTTTCTCGCCGGGTGGTGCAGACATCTTCAGGCTGCGCCACGCCTCAATGGATGCGTTTCTCGTAGCCGGCCCACTCCTGCTCGCGCAGGACGTTCTTCTGGACCTTGCCGGTGGAGGTCTTGGGGAGGTCACCGAAGGCGATCGCCTTCGGGACCTTGAAGCCGGGCAGGCGGGTGCGGCAGAAGGTGATCAGGTCCGCTTCCGTCACAGTTTCACCGGGTTTGAGGGTCACGAACGCCTTGGGAACCTCGCCCCAGTAGGGATCAGGAATCGCGATCACGGCAGCTTCCAGCACCGCCGGATGGGCGACAACGGCGCGTTCCACCTCGATCGTGGAGATGTTCTCGCCGCCGCTGACGATGATGTCCTTCTTGCGGTCCCGCAACTCGATGTAGCCGTCCGGGTGCATCACCGCGAGGTCGCCGGAGTGGAACCAGCCGCCTCGGAACGCCTCGGCGGTCGCGGCGGGGTCGTTGTAGTACCCCTTCATCGTGTTGTTGCCGCGCATGATGACCTCGCCCAGGGTCTCGCCATCGGCCGGAACGTCCCGCAACTGGTCGTCCACGACCCGAGCGTCGTCGGCAATCAGGTAGCCGACCCCTTGGCGTGCCTTCAGGCGGGCTCGCTCTTCCCGCGGCAGGGCGTCCCAGTGGGGCGGCCACTCGTTGACCGTGTAGGGGCCGTAGACCTCGGTCAGCCCGTAGACATGGACGATCTCCGCGCCCAGATCCTCCATCTGGGCAATGATGGTCGGCGAGGGCGGGGCAGCGGCGACGCTGACGATGAGCTTGCGGGGCAGCGGGCCTTGTCGCGCCGCGGGGTGGTTCGCCAGCGCGATGAGGACCGTCGGCGCGGCGCAGAAGTGGGTCACGCTCTGGGCGCGGACCAGGTCCCAGACCGCACCGGGCTCCAGCTTCCGCAGGCAGACGTGGGTAGCGCCGATGGCGGTGACGGCCCAGGGGTAGCACCAGCCGTTGCAATGGAACATCGGCAGGGTCCAGAGGTAGACGCTGTCGGAGGACATCCGGGTTTCCAGCAACTCGCCAAGGGCATTGAGATAGGCGCCGCGATGGGTGTACATCACCCCCTTCGGGCGGCCGGTCGTGCCGCTGGTATAGTCGATCGCGATCGTCTCGTCCTCGTCGGCGATGGGCCAATCGAGCGGATCGGGGCTGCCACCGGCCAGGAACTCCTCGTAGTCGAGCCCCGGCAGCCGGACTCCACCGGAAATGTCCTCGACGTTGACGACTGTCTCGACCGTCTCCAGATCCGCCAGCACCGGCTCGACGACGCCGGCCAACTCGGTGTCTATGACAAGGACCTTGGCCCCCGAGTGGTTCAGGATGTAGCGGATCTCCTCCGTGTTCAGCCGGGTGTTGATGGCCACCAGGACCCCACCGGCGAGCGGCACTCCGAAATGGCCTTCCAGCAGTGCCGGGATGTTCGGGACCAGATAGGCGACGCGGTCCCCCTTCTCCACCCCCGCCGCGCGAAGCGCCGAGGCGAGCCGGTTCACCCGTGCCGCCAGTTCGGGGTAGGTCCAGGACCGATCCCCGTACACGACAGCCGGCTTCTGACGAAAGACCGCCGCGCTGCGCTGAAGGAAGCGCAGCGGGGTTAGATAGGAGCGGTAGACCTCGGGCGGGTACACGATGGTCGGGGCCCCCTGGGCGCACGAATCTCCTGGACGGCGGGGCATGATAGCGTGCGAGCCGTATCATTGGACGTGGTTCCGTCGCTCCCTCCCGTCCCGCCAGTCCGCGTCTCCAGCACGGAGGTCCTCATGCGCGACAAAGTCACATCCCTCGCTCAGGCAGTCTCCGGCGTCAAGGACGGCGACATCGTCGCGCTCGGGGGGAATACGCTGCATCGGGGCCCGTGCGCGGCGGTGCACGAACTGGTGCGACAGGGACGGCGGGGGTTGGAAATCGTCAAGACGGCCGGGGCGTACGACGTAGATTTGCTCTGCGCGACGGGTGTCGCGGGGGCCGTCTCGGCAGGGTTCGTGGGGTTCGAGACTCCCTTCGGCATGGCCCCTGGGTACCGGCGCGCGGTCGAGAGCGGGACGGTCGAGGCGAAGGAGCACGCCTGCTACACCGTGATCGCCGGACTGCGGGCCGCGATCCAGGGGGTGCCGTTCATGCCGGTGGCAGGCATGCTGGGCTCCCACGTGCTCGCCGTGCGCGGGTTCAAGACGATTGCCGATCCCTACACGGGGGCGGAGGTCGTTGCCGCCCCGGCCCTGATTCCGGACGTGGCCTTCATCCATGTCCAGGAGGCGGATGCGGAGGGGAACGGGCGGATCATCGGGACCCGGTTTGAGGACGTGCTGATGGCGAAGGCCGCCCGCCGGGTGGTGATCACCGCCGAGCGGATCGTCGACGGGGAGACGTTCGAGGCAGCGCCGGAGACGGTCGCGATCCCCGGGTTCATGGTCGACGCCGTCGTCGAAGCGCCGCGCGGAGCCTGGCCCTGCTCCTGTGCCGGCCTCTACGGCTATGACGAGGAGTACCTGGCCGCCTACGTCACTGCGAGCCGGGATCCCGCAGACCTTGCCCGCTTCGTGGAAACCCATGTCCTGGTGCCAGAGACCTCGGCGGTCTCCGCATGACGACGGGCGGTCGGGAGACGGCAGTCGGCCCGATGGAACCGGCAGGCGGCTACCCCTTCGGACCCGCGGAGATGATGGCGGTGGCGCTGGCGCGCCTGATCCGCGACGGCGAGACGGTTTTTCACGGCATCGCCTCGCCCCTGCCTATGGTCGCGATTCTGCTCGCCCAGCGACTCCACGCGCCCAACTGCGTCTACCTCGGCATCGCGGGCGGGGTCGATCCAAGACCGGACACGCTGCCTGTCTCAACGGTCGGCCCAGAACTGCTGGTCGGCACCCGCTCGCTGGTCACCCTGACAGACCTGTTCGATCTCGCCGCCCGGGGGCGTCTGGACACCGCGTTCCTGAGCGGCGCCCAGATCGACGTCACGGGCCGGATCAACCTCAGCGTGATCGGGGATTTTGCGCGTCCCAAGGTGCGACTGCCCGGTGGCGCTGGCAGCGCGGCGCTGATGCCCTCTGCCCGCCGCACGATCCTCTGGCGAACCAAGCACGACCGCCGCGCCTTTGTTGAGCACCTCGACTTCGTCACCGCCGCCGGCAACGTCGACCGGGTGGTCACCCCATTGTGCCTGTTCTGTCGCGTCCACGGACGCCTGCAGGTGGAGAGCATCCACCCCGGCGTGTCACTGGAAAACCTGGTCGCGGCGACGGGCTTCGGGATCGAGGTAGGACCGGAGACGCCCGTGACGCCCCCACCGACCGCCCAGGAGCTTGCCCTTTTGGCGGACGTGGACCCGGACGGCGTGCGCCGGAGCGAGTTCTCATCGTCGAGCGTCGGGGGCGGATAAAGATCGCCGGCTCCCGAGTGACCAATGCCAAGTCCTCGCGGCGGTTAAGGCACACTTGACGCGATGATCACGCCGAAGCGACTCGACCACCAAAAACGAGGACCAAACGATCATGACCAACCACCCGCAGCATCCCGCAGGGCAAAACGGGCACCGCGCCGATTCCTCCCTCCCGCCCGAGGAGGATCGCGTCTACGGATTTGACACACTGGCGGTGCACGCGGGGCAGCGGCCGGACCCGACCACCGGCGCCCGAGCGATGCCGATCTACCAGACCTCCTCCTTCGTCTTCGAGGACACGGACCACGCCGCGGAGCTGTTCGCCCTGCAGCGGTTCGGCAACATCTACTCTCGGATCATGAACCCGACGGTCGCCGCCTTCGAGGAGCGGGTCGCGACGTTGGAGGGGGGGATCGGTGCCCTGGCCGTCGCATCCGGGCAGGCGGCGCAGTACATCGCGCTGCTGACGCTGCTCAACCCTGGCGACCAGATCGTCTCCGCCAGCACCCTCTATGGGGGCACCTACACTCAGTTCGACATCACCCTGCGCCGCTGGGGCGTTGATGTGGTCTTCGTCGATCCCGCCGACCCCGAGAACTTCCGGCGGGCGATCACGCCGAAGACGCGCGCCGTCTACGCCGAGACGATCGGCAACCCCCGGATCGATGTGCTGGATATCGCCGCCGTGGCGGAGATCGCGCACGAGGCCGGGGTGCCACTGGTGGTGGACAGCACTTTCGCCACCCCCTACCTCTGCCGGCCGATCGAGCACGGGGCGGACATCGTGGTCCACTCCGCCACCAAGTTCATCGGCGGCCACGGCACCTCCATCGGCGGGGTGATCGTGGAATCGGGCCGGTTCCCCTGGGACAACGGCAACTTCCCGGGCATGACCGATCCCTCGCCGGGCTACCACGGGATCCGCTTCTTCGAGACCTTTGGCGAGTTCGGGTTCCTGATGAAGGCGCGCGTCGAGAATCTGCGGGACATCGGCCCGGCGCTCAGCCCCTTCAACGCCTTCATGTTCCTCCAGGGGTTGGAGACCTTGCCGGTGCGGATGGAGCGCCACTGCCGCAACGCCGAGCACGTCGCCGCCTTCCTGATCGAGCACCCCCTGGTGAACTGGGTCCGCTACCCGACCCTGCCGGGCAACCCAAACCAGGAGCTGGCCGCGCGCTATCTCCCGCGCGGCGCCGGGGCAATTTTCACCTTCGGTGTCCAGGGCGGGCGCGAGGTCGGGAGCCGGTTCATTGAGGAGTTGCGCCTCATCTCCCACCTGGCCAATGTCGGCGACGCCAAGACGCTGATCATCCACCCGGGCAGCACCACCCACGGCCAACTGACCGAGGAGCAGCAGCGCACGGCCGGCGTTGAGCCGGACCTGGTCCGCATCTCCGTCGGCCTGGAGGACCCGGACGACATCTGCTGGGATCTCGACCAGGCGCTGCGACGCGCCGCAATGACGGCCCCCGCCGCGCCGGATTCGGACGCAGAGGCCACCATTCCACCAGCGGCCACGCCGCACCCGTTGGAGGTGTAGGCAATGGCCGAGATGCCCGCCGCGAGCGCCTACGAGCGCCTGCGGATCCTGACGACCTACCGGACCATCGCGATGGTTGGGCTCTCGGCCGACCCGATGCGCCCTAGCCACTTCGCGGCGATCTACATGCTGGCCGAGGGCTACGACGTGATCCCCGTCAACCCGCGTTACGCCGGGCAGGAAATCTTGGGCCAACCCGTCTACGCCTCCCTCTCGGAGATCCCGCGCCCGGTCGAGATCGTCGACGTCTTCCGCAAGCCGCAAGATGTCCCCCCGCTGGCGGAGCAGGCGATCGCGATCGGGGCCAAGGTGCTCTGGCTGCAACTCGGCGTGGTCAACGAGGAGGCCGCGGCCCGAGCGCGGGAAGGGGGCCTTGAGGTGGTCCAGAACCGTTGCGTCAAAATCGAGCACGCCCGTTTCTTTGGCGGTCTCAATCTGGTCGGGATGAACACCGGGGTGCTGACATCGCGCCGGAAGATCGGCTAGAAGCGACCCGGCAGGGAGCACGCCCCGCCTGTCAGAGGCCGATTGGGACGCGGAGGAGACTGGTGGCAAACAACAGCGGGGAGCAACCAGCGCGCGAGGAGCCAATCGTCAACATCGTGGGAGAGAAGGTGGCGCTGGGCCCGCTCCACGACGATCTCCTCCCCCTCTTGGTCAAGTGGGACAACGACTTCCCGACGGCGGATCTCCAGGGGGGCGACATGCGCCCCCGCTCCCGTCACGCCGTCACCGCCTTCTGGGAGCCGCTGATCCAGGGAGGACGGGAGGACCGCGTCGACTTCGCGATCTACGAGCGGGCGACGCTACGACCCATCGGTCACACGAACCTGCGCGATCTTGACGGTGTCCGCCGCACCGCCGAGTTTGGGATCACCATTGGCGAGCGGGCGTTGTGGGGGAAGGGTTACGGCACCGAGGCCACGATCCTCGCGCTCGACTTCGGCTTCACCGTCCTGGGCCTGCACAACGTCATGCTCGACACCTGGAGCTACAACGAGCGGGCCATTCGCGCCTACACCAAGGCGGGGTTCCGCGAGATCGGGCGACGGCGCGAAGCGCAGCGCATCGGGAACGCCGTCTACGATGTCGTCTTCATGGACTGCCTGGCGACGGAGTTCCAGAACCCGCTCGGCTCGGTGGTGGTTCACCATTAGCGGTCGAAGAAAGAATTGACCAGGTGGTGTGGAGTAACCCGGGTTCAGGACGCCGTCCAGCGGCGCTCCATCCGCTTGCGTGGATACGACGACGCCCACGCCGGCACCTCCTTCGTCACCATCTGCGCCCGCGATCGTGGCCGCCTCTTCGCGACGCAGTCGACGGCGTGTTCTGGCCCAACACGCTGGGCCACATCATCGCCGGCTGCTGAGCCAGCATCCCCAAACACGTCCCGGACGCTGGCCCGAACCCCTCCGTCGTCAGGCCCAACTACCTCCTCGGCATCCGCGTCATCACGGCACCGGATAAACGGGTAGGTGGTGTCAGCAATTGCGATTCAGACGCGGGCGAGGCATGCCTCGCCCCTACCCACGCCCTTCCACCAGTGCAGGCAATTGTTGCGTCGGCTATTCTGGAGGCACACCACCAGCCGAATCCTTGGGAGGCCGCCTCGTGCCGCGGATCTTCGACAATATCGAGCAGCAACTGCTGCCCGCCCTCCGTCAGGCGCTCCAAGGTGCCGATCGGGCCGACTTCTGCGTCGGCTACTTCAACCTCCGAGGCTGGCGCCACGTCGCCCCCCTGATTGAGGAGTGGCCCGGAACCGACGGTCGCTGTTGCCGCCTCCTCGTCGGAATGCAGCGCCTCCCTCAGGAACATCTCCGCGCCGGGCTCCGGCTCGCCGGGGACGACGGCATCCCGGACCAGCAGGCCGTCCTTCGCCTCAAGAAGCAGATGGCCGAAGAGTTCCGTGACCAGCTGCTCGTCGGTGCACCCTCGAATCGGGACGAGTCGGCTCTCCGCTGTCTGAGCGCGCAACTTAAGGCCAGCAAGTTAGTCGTCAAGCTCTTCCTGCGTCACCCGCTGCACGCCAAGCTCTACCTCGTCCACCGGCCCGACGCTAATCTCCCGAGCGTCGGCTACCTCGGCAGCAGCAATCTCACCCTTGCTGGCCTCCAGGGTCAGGGCGAATTGCACGTCGATGTCCTCGACCACGATGCCTGCGCCAAGCTCGGCCGCTGGTTCGATGACCGGTGGAACGACCGCTGGTGCCTGGACATCTCCGCCGAGCTGGCGGCCATCATCGACCAGAGCTGGGCGCGCGAGGATCTCCTCCCCCCCTATCACGTCTACCTCAAGATGGCCTACCACCTCTCCCAGGATGCCCGCGCCGGTCTGGCGGAGTTCCGCATCCCCGCCGTCTTCGGCGATCGTCTCTTCGACTTCCAGGTCGCTGCCGTCAAGATCGCGGCCCACCACCTCAATAAGCGCGGTGGTGTCCTCATCGGTGATGTGGTCGGCCTCGGCAAGACCCTCATGGCCACCGCCCTCGCCCGTATCCTCCAGGATGACCAGGGTTGGGAAACCCTGATCCTCTGCCCCAAAAACCTGGAGCGGATGTGGACCGAGTACCGGTGCGAGTACGGCCTCATCGCCGATGTCCTGCCCTTCAGCCGCGCCATCCAGGAGTTGCCGAATCTCCGCCGTTACCGCGTCGTGCTGATCGACGAGAGCCACAACCTGCGGAACCGCGAAGGCAAGACCTACCGCGCCATCCAGGACTACATCCAGAAAAACGACAGCCGCTGCATCCTCCTCTCCGCCACCCCCTACAACAAGAGCTACCTCGACCTCTCCGCCCAGCTTCGCCTCTTCGTCTCCCCGGACGAAGATCTCGGCGCCCGGCCGGAGCGCAAGCTGCGCGAGGTGGGCGAACTGACCTTTGCCCAGTTGCACCAGTGCAGCCCCCGCTCGCTAGCCGCGTCCGAGAAAAGCGAGCATCCGGACGACTGGCGAGACCTGATGCGTCGCTACCTCGTCCGGCGCACCCGGAGCTTCATCCAGCAGAACTATGCGGAGGTCGACGGCGACGGACGCCGCTATCTCACCATGGCCGACGGCACCCGCTCCCACTTCCCCGCCAGAGTCCCCAGAACCGTCGGGTTCGCCATCAACGACCAACCGAACGACCCCTACGCCCTCCTCTACGCCCCAGCCGTGGTCAATGCCGTCAACGATCTTCGGTTACCCCGCTACGGCCTCGGCAACTACGTTGACCCGCGCCCGGCCAAAAAGCCGAGCAACGCCGAGGAGCAGGTTCTTGCCGGCCTCTCCCGCGCCGGCGTCCGCTTGATGGGGTTCAGCCGCACCAACCTCTTCAAGCGCCTGGAGAGCGGAGGCCCGGCCTTCATCCAATCCGTCGAGCGGCACATCCTCCGCAACTTCGTCTTTCTCCACGCCCTCGACCGCGGCCTCGACCTCCCCCTCGGCAGCCAGGGCGCCGACCTCCTTGATGGCCGCACCGGCGATCGTGACCTGGAGGACACGCTTCTCCTTCCGGAAAACGACCTCGACGACACCCCGGTAGGGGCGACGCATCCGTCGCCCGTCACCGTGTCGCCCGTCACCGGATCGCCCACCGCCGCCGAAGAGGCCCTCCGACACCAGGCCGAATCCGTCTACGCCACCTACGCTGGCCCCCTGAAACGCCGCTTCACCTGGGTCCGCTCATCCCTCTTCCGGGACACCCTACGCGAGGACCTTCTTGCGGACGCCCGCAAACTCCTCGGCGTCCTCGCCGCCTGTGGCCGCTGGGATGCCGACCGTGACCCCAAGCTCGCCGCGCTGGTGACACTCCTCGCGGAGACCCACCCGAACGACAAGTCCTCATCTTCACGCAGTTTGCCGACACGGTGGATTACCTGGAGGAACAACTCAAGGCCCGCGGTTTGACCGCCGTGGCGGGGGCCACCGGCGGGGTGGCCGACCCCACCGCCCTCGCCTGGCGATTCAGCCCCAGAAGCAACCGCAAGCCCATCGCTCGCAACGATGAGCTTCGCGTCCTCGTCGCCACCGATGTCCTCAGCGAAGGCCAGAACCTTCAGGACTGCGCCGTCATCGTCAACTACGATCTTCCCTGGGCCATCATCCGCCTCATCCAGCGCGCCGGCCGTGTCGACCGCATCGGCCAGGGCGCGGAGCGCATCCTCTGCTACTCCTTCCTGCCTGCCGAGGGGATCGAGCAGATCATCAACCTGCGCGGCCGCGTCCGGCAGCGCCTCCGCGAGAACGCCGATGTGGTCGGCGCCGACGAGACCTTCTTTGAGGACGACGGCGACGACCGCCCGATCCTCGACCTCTACCACGAGAAGGCCGGCGTCCTCGACGGTGAAGCCGACGACGCGACCGAAGTCGATCTCGCCTCCTACGCCTACCAGATCTGGAAGAACGCCACCGACAACGATCCGGCCCTCAAGAAAACCGTCGAGAACCTTCCCGATGTCGTCTTCGGCACCCGCGCCCATGCCCCCGCCGATGTCGGCCCCCCGGGCGTCCTTGTCTACCTGCGCACCCCGGACGGTAACGACGCCCTCGCCTGGGTGGACGAGCACGGCCGCAGCATCACCGAATCACAGCTCGCCATCCTCCGCGCCGCCGCCTACGAACCGGACACCCCGGCTTTACCCCGCCAGGAGAAGCACCACGATCTCGTCCGCCAGGGGGTGGAGCAAATCCTCGCGGAAGACTCCTCCATCGGCGGCCAACTCGGCCGTCCCACCGGCGCGCGCTTCCGCACCTACGAGCGCCTCAAGACGTTCGCCGACCGCGAGCGAGGCAAGCTCTGGGCTCCCGCCGACCTCCACCGCGCCATCGACGACATCTACCGCTACCCGCTGCGCCAATCCGCCGTCGACACCCTCAACCGCCAGCTCAAAGCCGGCATCACCGACGATGCTCTGGCCAACCTCGTCGTCGCCATGCGCCAGGAAGACCGTCTCAGCGTCATCGAAGATGCCGAACCCGTGCGGGAACCTCGCATCATCTGCTCCCTCGGCCTCTCGCCAACCTCGGTAGGAACGGCCTGATGGACAACCACACGCACTGGACCCGGCCCATCGGTAG
>JADDPH010000103.1 GCA_016781925.1 Sphaerobacteraceae bacterium
CAGGGGGGTCGAGAAAAACGGCACCAGCCATGCCCCATGCAGCATCGCCTGGAGCGACACGGCCGGGGGCATCGCCTGTCCCACATCCTCGTGCACGGCTCCCATGACACGCTCCTTCCCCACCAAGGGGATACATCCGATTGGGTGTACGTACAGCAGGGAGTTATCATACCGGGTTGTACGTTCACCGTCAACCAGCGCGACGTGATGTCCGCTAAAGGGACAGAGGTCCGATTTTTCGATGACCCACACCAGGCACCAAAAGAGAGGCGGTTCCGACCCGTACCGGTCGGAACCGCCTCCCTCGTTCTTGCTCCCGACGGCTTCCTGGTCGTGCGTCGAGGTCAGCAGGGTGATCGCTGGCCGGAGGTCCGTTCTGCGCTCGCAGGTCTTGGTGCGGCTTCATATGCCGGAGAAGGACCGGCCAGAACCAGGGAGAGCACGACCGCGATGATCACAATCACCGGCCGCCCTGGGTAAACCGAAGAGCGGCAGCGGGCGATATGAACAGGAGCGTGCTCCTGGTGAGCGGAAACTACGCTACCCCGATCGGCAGAGGCCTCACGGAATTTTGTAGGCGTGCAGGATGACCGTCACCGCATTCCCGACGAGGATCACGGTCGCCACGCCCAGCAGGGCGCTGCGGAGCCAGTTGGGGGCTCGCCGATCCTGTCGGTCGCGCCGGTAGTTCTGGACCGTCGCCCCGACGCCGGCCGCGACGAGCGTGATCGCCAGAGGGAAGAAGGTCATGATCAGCAGGTAGTGTCCGAAGTGGGTGTAGATCTCGGTCCAGTCGAGCAGGTGTGAGATGGCCGGAATGCTCTCAGGAATCATGGTCGCGGCGGTCCACCCTGCGGCGACGCCCGGACTCCAGCGCCGCCATCTGCGCAGCATCGCGACCGCTACGGCGATCGAGCCCAGAGCGTAGACAATCCCGATGGGCGGAAAGAGCGCCCGAATCTCCACCACCTGAAACGTGGTCCAGAGCAGGACCATCCCTGCAAGGAGCCCTGCGGTGAGCCGCTCCAAGGCGGTGAGTGTTCCCCATGCCTCGGGGGCGTGACCGGTGGGCTCGGTCGCGGCCTCGCGGCGGACCAGGGAAAATCCGGACTGCATGATCGCGCTCCTTGTTCAGATCAACGTTGGGGTCTTCATCAGCGGTGGCGCTTGCCACGGTTCCCACCTTAGGGCGAGGGGCGAGGCGGCGGAATCGTCAAAACGACGTAGTTAGACGACTTAATCGCTGTCAGCCAGATCCTTACCGGCTTCCTAAGCCCCAGGCAAGGGGACGCCGAATCCGCCTCCGTCTCCCGCCGCCCGTGGAAGACCGGCAGCGTGGGCCCCAACACGTACTTCCTCTGGTGCGGTCGGATCCTTTCCCCCCTTCGGGTTCGATGCTTCAACCTCCCCAGCCGGAGCTCCAACGCACCGTGATATCTGACCCCCTGCGCACCGTGCCGATGTTCCGACGGAAAGTCGTGACGGAACCGTGACACCCCGGTTAATGGTCGGTGACAGGAGACTCTTACCCTGGATCTTGGCGAATACGCTCTCGATCTCGATCCAGGAAAGGAACGATCTCCAGTGTCAGGCATACTCTCCACCGCTGGGCTGGCGCGATTCAGCGCCCGCAAGCCGTGGCTCGTCGTTGGACTCTGGGTGGTCCTGCTGGTTCTCGCCGGCATCGCCCAGAGCGGACTGAAGGACGTCGTCACCACCGCGCAAACCTTCACCAACAATCCCGAAGCGGTTCGGGCGACGGAACTCCTGGAGGAGCGCCTGCGCGGACCGAAGCCGGTCTCCGAAACGGTCATCGTCCGCTCAGAGACGACCACCGTGGACGATCCCGCCTTCCGGGCGGTTGTCGACGAGACCGTGGCCGCCCTCCGCGGCATGAACGACGTGGTCGCGTCGGCCGGGAGCTACTACGAGGCCCATGCCGCCGGCAGCCCCGCCGCCCCCGGCATGGTCTCCGCCGATCGCCACGCGACCGTGATCCCGGTCACGCTTGTCGGCGAGTTTGACGCTGCCGCCGAGCAGGCCCCAGCCTACCTGGACCTGGTCGCGGCGCAGAACCGTGACGGATTCGAAGTTCTTACCGTCGGCGATGCAAGCGCCGCCGAGGAGTGGGGCAAAATCGCGCAGGAGGACCTCGCCAAGGGCGAGGGCATCGGCGTCGGCGTCGCCCTCTTGGTTCTCGTCGCCGTCTTCGCCGCCCTGGTGGCGGCGGGCGTGCCGATCGTCCTCGCCCTGGTCTCGATCGTCGTCGCCCTCGGGCTGACCGCCCTCGTCGGGCGCGTCTACGAACTCTCCAACATGGTCGAGAACATCATCACGATGATCGGCCTCGCGGTCGGCATCGACTACGCCCTCTTCATCGTCGAGCGCTACCGCGAGGAACGACGACGCGGCCTGGCCAAGCGCGAGGCGATCGAGCTGGCTGGCTCCACCGCTAGCAAGGCGGTCCTTTTCTCTGGGTTCACCGTCATCATCGCCCTGATGGGCATGTTCTTCATCCCCACCAACATCTTCCGATCCATCGGTCTCGGCGCGATCCTGGTGGTGTTTGCGGCGATCCTGGCCTCCCTGACCCTGATCCCCGCCATGCTCAGCTTGCTCGGCGACAAGGTTGACTGGCCGCGCCGGCGCAAATACGACGAGATTGCCACGCAGCAGCCGGTCCACGACAGCGAGACGATTCACGCCGGTTTCTGGGGACGCATCACCCGGGTCGTGATGGCCCGCCCTGCGATCAGCGCGGTTCTGGCAATCGCGCTCCTGGTTGCCGCTACCCTGCCCCTGATCGGCATTCGCACCGGCCAGGCCGGCGTCGAGACCTTCCCGGACGGCGAGGTCAAGCGCGCCTTCACGATCCTTGAGCGGGACTTCTACGCCGGGATGGTCGCTCCGGTCGAGATCGTGGTCGATGGTTCAGCCAGCGATCCCGCCGTCAAAGCCGGCATCGAGGGGCTTGTCGCCACCCTGGGGGGCAACGACCTCTACGGTCCGGCCAGCGTGACCACCAACCCCGCCGGCGACCTGACCCTGGTCTCGGTGCCGATGGCGGTCGATCCCAACGAGCGCGCCGCGCAGCAGGCGATCGCCGACCTTCGTGACGACGTGATCCCCGCGGCCTTCCAGGGGACCGACGCTGAAGTCCTGGTCGGCGGTGGCGCGGCCTTCGCGGCGGACTTCAACGCCCTGGTGGCCGACTACACCCCCATCGTCTTCGCCTTCGTGCTCGGCCTCAGCTTCCTGCTCCTGCTGGTCGTCTTCCGCTCGATCGTGGTCCCGCTCAAGGCGATCCTGATGAACCTGCTCTCAGTCGGCGCGGCCTACGGCCTGATCGTCCTGGTCTTCCAGCACGGCGTCGGGGCCGAGCTGTTCGGCTTCCAGCAGACGCCGACGATTGAGGCCTGGCTGCCAATCTTCCTCTTCAGCATCCTGTTTGGCCTGAGCATGGACTACCACGTCTTCCTGCTCAGCCGGGTCAAGGAGCACTACGACCGGACCGGCAACAACGGCGAGTCGGTGGCGATGGGGCTCCAGGCGACGGCCAAGATCATCACCGGCGCGGCGCTGATCATGGTTGCAGTCTTCGGTGGGTTCGCCTCCGGCCGCCTGGTCGCCCTGCAGCAGATGGGCTTCGGCCTCGCCGTAGCGGTCTTCCTGGACGCCACGATCGTCCGCTCGGTCCTCGTCCCGGCGGGGATGGCGATGCTGGGCGACCGCAACTGGTACCTGCCAAGCTGGCTCAGCTGGCTGCCGAATCTGAACGTCGAGGGCGCTCCTGCTCCGGCCTCTGCCGCGGCTCCTGAGCCCGTTGCGGTCCCGGCCCCAGCTCCGGTCCGCCGGCCGGTGACGGTCCTGGAGGGTTTGGGCGGCGACGACTAACACCATCCGAGCCGCGATCAACGAGGGGGCGTCCGCAAGGGCGCCCCCTCGGGTTGTCCGACAGGTCGGCCAGAAGGCTATTGGATGACCCTTCAAGTGGACCGAGCCAGGAGTTGGTCAAGGTCTCGTCGGCCCTGGCAGGTCAGCAGGCAGATGGCACCCATTGCCTCGTCACGAAAGCGACCGTTTGCGAGAGACAGTCGGCGACGTGGCGGTAACGCGTGACCACGCGCCACTGGAGGCCATGGCGGGTACGAGGCCGACGCTCCTTGACCCCCACCCCGACCACGACCTTGCAGGGCCCCGCGTACCGCCGCCGCTCGCCTTCTCTCCTCCCATGCCACCCACTCCTCCGCCGATGGACCCGCCGGCATCAGGCGGGATCGTGCTCGGGATGCGGGACGGCCTCCGTCATGACGCCGTCTGCGCCGCTGTTTGGGCGCGCAAGCGCTCCTCTTGCTCCCGCAGTTCCGGCGTAAACTCCTCGCCGAAGTCCTCCGCCTCAAAAATCGGGCGCAGCTCGATCTGGCCCTCCGCCCCCGTCGGGTTCGGGCAGCGCTTGGCCCACGCGATCGCCTCCTCCAGCGACCCCACCTGCCAGATCCAGAACCCCGCCACCAGCTCCGTCGTCGCGCCGAAAGGCCCGGCGATTACGGTCCGCTCCTCGCCGGAGAACTGGACTCGAACACCCTTCGCGCTCGGGTGCAACCCCTCGCCAGCAAGGAGCACGCCCGCCTGCATCAGTTCCTCGTTGAACGCTCCCATCTCCGTCAGCAGCTGCTCGCTTGGCATCACCCCGGCCTCGCTCTCTGCCGTGGCCTTGATCATCACCATCACCCGCATCGCTCGCTCCTCTTCTCGTTCGCCCCTGTGGGCGCGTGCGGAACCGGACCGTGATCCCGGTTCCGCTCTCTAGTCGAACGAAGACCCGCCACTTCGACAGATCAGCGTGTTGGAATTCCCCTTTGTGGGCAATTCGCATGTGTCACACCAAGGGTCCTTGTTGAGCCCCCCCAGAGCTTGTGTGGAACATGCCTATAGGTCTTAGGCGCTGAGGCCGGTGGCGGCGCGTCCCGGAAACGCCGCCCCGAACCGGCCCGACGGTTGGGCGAGGAGGTAGAGGGGGACCGGCACCGCGGCGCGCCGGTGATCCGGCTGGCATCCTAGGTGGCGCCCCCACTCTACACTCCCACCCCGACGCGGGGTACCCCACCTGCCCGCACCAGGCGCGCCGCGATGCCGTCCCACACCCGACCGGGCACGGCGACGGCCAGGAGAATTGTCCTCCCGGCCGTCGCTCCAGGTGCAAGCGCATGCCGCCGTCGCGTCCCGTCGGACGGAACGTTGCCCGCCGGCGAGCCCGACCGACCCGTCAGGCGGGATGTTGCCGTCCGGTGTGACGCCCGCATCGGCTGTCACCATGGGCGACGCCGCAGCGCACTGGGCCAAGCAAACCTTTTCACCGGGGATGAAGAAGTCGGAGCTGCGGCACGAGCGGCACGAGCGGAACGTGCCGGCTGGGCAGTCGTTGCTGGGCTCACACGTCAGGAGCAGTTCGCAGGTCCCGCCGTTCGCGTCACGCCGGGCGGCGGGTCAGCCACCAGTAGGCGAAGGCAAACAACCCGGCCGCCACGCCGAGATAGAGCGCCGTTTCGATCAGTTGGAACTGACCGAAGCGATCGGTCGGGTGAAACGCCTGGAAATACTGCAGGCCGTTGTCGACCAGGCACTGCTGGTACGATGTCTCGGGGTTCTGATCGTTGGCGTCCGGTGGACAGAGCTGGTAGACGCGCTCCCAGGAAAGCCGCTCACCGGTGCGGGTCAACCAGGTTTCATCGAGGATCCAGCGGTCCTGGAATGCGAGGCTCGGGCCCATGTCGTTGGCGGCGGGAATCGTTTCTTCGATCGGATCGCGTACCGCTCACGCAGCACGAAGGTGGTGAAGATGCGCGTGCCGATGAAGCCGACTGCAGTCAGGGCTAACACCGGGACGAGGCGGCGGACGACGACGGCAGCGGTGAGTGCCAGGGCGACGGCAAAGAGGGCGTAGCCCATAAGCACTGCCGGCGAGAGCTCAAACGCGTTCTGGCCGAAGCGTAGTTGCTCCTCGTCCCGCAAGATCGACGAACGCCACTCCCTCGCCGTCACGGCCCAGATGATCCCAACCAACGTGGCGATGCCGGCCGCGAAGTCGAGGCGGGACAGCGACCAGCGCCGCCGGGAGATGCTTTGGGTCCAGGCCAGACGGTGTGTGCCTCGCTCCAGTTCCTGCAGGGTCGGAATCGCCAGCAGCGCGGCCACGGCGAGCGGGACCCCGTGCAGCAAGGTGGTGAGCGTGCTCCAGCGGGCGGAGCGCCCAAAGTAGTGGCTCAAGCGTTCGCTGCAGAGGATGCTTTGCCCATTGTCAAAACAGCCGCCGGCCCTCGCAGCGTTATAGGCGGCATCGACGCTCTGGATCGCCAGGAGCATGATCCCGATCAAGGCGGCGAGGAGGAGGACGCCGATCGCCGCTTCCGTTCGGTGCAGCCGCCAGGTCAGCCAGGTCATCTCGCCATCTCCAGTTCTTCCCCGCGACGTGCCATGTAGGCGAGGACGATCTCTTCAAATCCCGGATCGCGGACATCCCACCGCGGCTCGTATCCCTGGCCGTTGAGCTTGACCAGGAGCGAGGTTTGGCGGTCGGTATGGGTGGAATGGATGACGTGATGCACCTGCGCGATCTCCTCGGGCGCGGCCCGCGGCCCGACCAGGAGCCGGTGCCCCTCCGCGAAGGTGTCCAGATCACCGGCAAACTGCACCTGGGCGGCGTTAAGGAGCACCAGGTAGTCGCAGACGCGCTCCAATTCCCCGACCAAGTGAGAGGAAAGGAGCACGGTCATCCCCGCCTCCACCGTCGCGTCCATCAGGATCTGCAAGAACTCCCGGCGGGCAAGGGGATCGAGCGCGGCCACCGGCTCATCGAGCACCATCAACTCCGGCCGTTTCGCTAGCGCAAGGACCAGCGCGACCTGAGATTGCTGCCCGCCGGAGAGCTTGTTGATCTTTTGTCCAAGCGGGATGTTGAGGCGACCGAGGCGCGTCCGCGCCATTTCGTCGTCCCAGCGTGGGTTGAGCGCGGCGCCGAAACGGAGCATCTCGGCCACCGTGAAGCCGCGATAGAGCGGCCGGTCCTGGGCGACGAAGCCAATCCGGCTCAGAACCGCGGGATTGTCGGCGGGAGGAGCCCCGAACACGCGCACCTCCCCTGCGGTCGGGGGGAGGAGGCCGACCGCCAGATTGAGCAAGGTGCTCTTGCCGGCGCCGTTCGGCCCGGTCAAGGCAGCGATGCGGCCAGCGGGAATCTCCAGCGAACAATGTTGCAGTGCCCAGGTCCTGCGGTAGCGTTTGCCGAGGTCTCTCGTCTCCAATGCCGTCGTCATGCCGCCCCCTCCTCTCGTTTCGTGCGAGCGGTGGTCTGTTCGCGGAGCGTCGTCGCCATCAGCGCGGCGATGCTTTCGTCATCCATGCCAGCCTTCCAGGCGCGTTGCAGCCACTCGACCAACTCGGCCCGCAACTCCGCGTGGCCGGCGAGCGCGGGACCGGCCAAGCTTTTGAGGACAAAGGTGCCCTGGCCCTGCCGTCCCGCGACGAGGCCTTCCATTTCGAGTTCGCGGTACGCCTTGAGCACCGTGTTGGGGTTGATCGCCAGCTGCGCCACCACATCGCGCACCGTCGGCAATTGATCACCGGGCTGCAGCATGCCGAGGCGCAGCGCCTGCTTAACCTGGTGCACGACCTGCAGGTAGGCGGCGACGCCGCTGCCCCCATCGAGGTGGAACTCGATCATCCATCCTCCGTTCGCTTGAGGATTGTCTTACTCATGTAGATATATAGATCTATGGGGGTGGCCGTCAAGGGGTGACATCGGGCGGTCAGCGCCTCGTCAGCGCCGATGTGCCGACGGGACGTGTCTCAGAATTGTCCGTTTGTGAGTTGGATCAGCGAGCTGCGCATCACTGCTCACTCTGAGCTCACCGACCTATCCCACAACTCGTCTCGACATCTCAGTCGCGCTACGTACACTGCTGGCAGGGTCTGGGGTGCTCAGTTCATGTTCGTGTGCCCCCGGCGACAGGCGAAGGTGTTACTCAGGGCACGCGCTCGGCTCTCCTGGAGCGGCACGTCGCTAACCTGCCGCTGATGTTTGGGCCACCTAGTCTGACAGCTCGGCCACCGCCCGCCTCGGGTTCGAACGGTGGCCGCCCAACCACATCACGGCGCTCCTTGCCTCCTCAGATCGGTCGCGTCAGACTGAGCGTGTCTGGTGGCATAGGTGCCGCCTGCCGATCCTTCATGGTCTGATGCCCCGCCGGAGGTGCCGTGCTCGGGACGAGCATCGAGGTCGTCCAGGGAGATATCACCCGGCAGGGGGTGGACGCGATTGTCAACGCTGCGAACAGCTCGCTGCTGGGCGGGGGCGGCGTGGATGGGGCAATCCACCGGGCAGCCGGGCCTGAGTTGCTGGAAGTGTGCCGGGCGCTCGGGGGGTGCCCCACGGGGGAAGCTCGCATCACGCCCGGATTCCGCCTGCCCGCCAAATGGGTGATCCACACCGTCGGGCCGGTCTGGCAGGGCGGCGGGGCCGGCGAGGACGAGTTGCTGCGGAGTTGCTACCGCCGCAGCCTGGGCCTTGCGGTCGCCCATGGGATCCGCACCATCGCGTTCCCCTCGATCAGCACCGGGGCCTACGGTTTCCCCGTCCGCCGGGCGGCGCCGATCGCGCTGGGCGAGATCGCGCGGTTCCTGACTAGCCACGCCACGATCCACCGCGTGACGATGGTCTGTCACGGCCTCGACACGTACCGTGCCTACCTGCAAGCAGCGGAGGAACTTGACGCCTGAGCCACGATCCCCATTGAGGAGTCCGCGTCGACGCGGGAGAATAGACGAGCGCCGTCGGAAAACGTCAGTAATCGTCCGGATGTCTCGTTCCGGCAGCAGGAGGGGCCACCATGGAGAAGCCTCCCGCTCAGATCGGCACCGACGTGGCGGATGGCTTCCTCCCCTTGACGGACGCAATGGTGGAGGCTCAGACCGACGCCCAGAGTTTCGCCCGAGGCAGGACCTACCACCGCCGCGGACACATCCTTGACCCTACCCTACGCGGTTCCACCCTGCGCGCACGCTGCCGCGGATCAAGTGGTGGGCCCTATGCCGTGCGGGCGACGCTGCCCCTAGCCGGCGAAACCGCGCCGCGCGGCCGCGTTCCAGTGACCGGCTCCTGTGAGTGCCCGCGAGGCGGCTTCTGCAAGCACGTCGTGGCGCTCTTCCTGACCTGGGTCCACACCCCCGAGGTGGTCCAGGTCCGGCCTGAAATCTCCGCGCTGCTGGCGGAGCGGAGCCACGAGGAGTTGGTGGCCCTGATCGAGCTGATGGTGGAGCGGCAGCCGGACTTCGAGTTGCTAGTAGACCTCCCCCTCCCGACGTCGAGCGGGATCGCGCCGGCGGCACCCGGCACGGCCGCGAAGCGAACCGTGGACGAGACGGCAATCCGCCGTCAGGTCGTCAAGGTGCTCTCACAGGGAGCCTATGACGGGTACGACTATCGTTGGGACGAGGGCAACGACCCCGAGGTCGCCGCGGAGTTGCACGGATTGCGGGAGATCGGCGACCGCTACCTGGACGCCGGCCGCTGGGCTGACGCACAGGCGGTCTACACGGCCATCGCCGATGAGATTCTGGCCAGCGATGAGGTGATCTACGACGACGTCGCGGCGGTGGTCATCAACTGCGGCACGGGTCTGCTGCGCACCCTGGAAGCCCAAGCCGACCAGGATCCGAGTGATCGGCTGTCGAGCGGGGACCGCGAGGAACTGCTCCGCACCGTCTACGAGATCTGGCTCATCGACCACTCTAGCGCCGCATCCTTCGAGTTCGCCTGGCGCGGGCCGACCGGAGGGATCCTGGCCGTCTGGCGCTTGAACGAGGAAGGCAGCCCGCCACTCTCGCTGCCGCTGAGCGACATCCCCGGCGTCATTCTCCCAGAGGACCTGGGGGCGCCGGACCAAGCGGCATTCGACGTGCCCACGGCGATCACCCGCCACGCCACCGCCGCCGAGAAGACCATGGTGGAAGGCTGGCTGCGAGAGCTCCTCGGCCCCCCTGAAGCGGGCGCGGCGCCCGGCTCCGCCCAAGAGAAGCGGGCCGCGATCCAGTTCCTGGCGACGATGAGGGCGGAGGAGGGCTTCGGCGACGAGGAGCGGCTGGCAGCCTACCGCGAGGCAGAGCTGTGGACCGACGCGACCGATCTGCTGCTCCAGCTCAACCGGGTGGACGAGGCCGTCGCGCTCGCCGGACGGAAGATTGCCGAGCCGCACGCGCTCCTCGCGTTTGCCGATCGCCTCCTCGCCCTCGGCGGCGATCGCATCCCGCAAGCCCTTGGCCTGGTGGATGGCCGTCTCTGGGAAACCGAGGGCAAAAACCCGGCGCAGGACACGGCCTACCTGACCTGGCTGGCACACCGGTACGCCGAGCAGGGGATGGCAAAGGAGGCCCTCGCGACCGAGCTGCGGCGCTTCAAGGTCGTTCCGAGGCTCGCCACGTATCAGGCGGTCCAGAACGCGGCCACCATGCCCGGCCAACCGCCGGAGCTTTGGCCAGAAACCCGCTCCAAACTGCTGGCGACGCTCGAAGCGACGAAAGCCCTGAACCTGCTCTTGGAGATCGCGCTTCAAGAAGGACGCATCGCCGACGCGATTGCCGTCCTGAAGCGGATGGAGGAGGGACGGGAGCGCCCGAGCATGGGCGTCTGGTGGAATATTCCCGAGTATCAAGCGCGCGTCGCCCAGGCGGCTGAAGCGGAGTACCCTGATGAAGCGATCCGTCTCTACACGCTGCTCGGGGAGCGGGCGATCGAGGGACGTAATCGGACGCACTATCAGGTCGCGGCCAAGCATCTGGCCAAGGTCAAGCTCCTCCAGGAGCGCCAGGGACGCACCGAGGCGTGGCACTCGTCTATCTCGGACCTCCGGGAGCGTCACAAACGCCTTCGGGCTCTCAAAGAAGAACTGGACGCCCTGGATCTGCGTTGAGGTCCGGCCGGCGCCCGGTCACGGCCTCCCATCGCTTGAGGAAGAGACCGGTGGCAGCCCGGCCCGTCTAGCCAAGAGGGCCCGCACCTGGGCGGCGATTGCGCCGAAGGCCACCGTGTCGACGACGCTGGGGTCGCGCGGGCGAGGAAGATCGACCGGGACAATGGCCGCGATGTGGCCCGGACGGGAGGTCATCACCGCCACCCGGTCGGCCAGGAAGACCGCCTCCGGGATGGCATGGGTGACGAAGAGAACGCTCTTTCGGAATCGGTCCCAGACCCCGAGTAACTCCCGCGCCAGATCCTCCCGCGTCAGGGCGTCCAGGGCCGCGAAGGGCTCGTCCATCAGCAGGATCGCCGGGTCCTGAAGGAGCGAGCGGGCCAGCGCGACCCTGCCCTGCATCCCCCCCGAAAGCTCCGCCGGCAGCGCCTCTTCGAAGCCGCGCAGGCCGACCAAATTCAGCAGCTCCGCTGCGCGGACTGCCGCGAGCCGGCGATCCAGGCCCAGCACCTCCGCCGGCAGGAGGACATTCTTGCGGACGGTCCGCCAGGGGAGCAGCGTGGGCCGTTGAAAGAGGAGCCCCACATCGGGCCGGGGACCCGTCACCGTCACGCCGTCAATGGTGACCCGACCGGCGCTTGGTGCAGCGAGCCCGGCCACGATCCGCAAGAGGCTGCTTTTGCCGCACCCGCTCGGCCCGACCAGCGTGACAAACTCCCCCTCCGTCACAGCAAGATCGACCGCGCGCAGGGCCTCAACCGGCTCACCGCGCCGGGTCCAGTGCGTCTTGCTGACACCATCGATCTCGATCCCCCGACGTGTCACACCCGGTCTCCTGCCACAGGACCGCGCCAGACGTCCCTGGGAGCGACGCGCCGCTCCGCAGGGCAGGTACTTGGCCCGTGACCGTCGATGGCACGGGAGGGAACTCTACCGCCCAGTGCCACGGGCGTGGGCGGCAGCGACCCTTGCCCCTCCCCCATGGTCCAGCAGCCCGCATCATCAGGCCGCCGCACCGCCGGCCACCTCAGGAGGGCTATACTCGCCCGGTCAGGGGTGCCGGCACAACATGGGCAAGGATTGGCTCGAGCGTGGTGGGACAGGTACGCGAGGGGTTGCAAAGTCCAGTCGTGCGCGGAGCGTTGTTGCTCGCAGTGGCAACAGCGGCGTTCGGAGCGGCGCTGAACGGTCAGCAGACCGTCGTTACCAACTATTTCGAGCATGAGTTAGGTCTCAAAGGAGCGCAATTCGGCTACATTACCGCGATCCGCGAGGTGCCTGGCTTCCTCCTGATCTTCCTCACGGCGCTCTTCTACCGCCTCTCGCTCCCTACGCTGACGGCCGGCGCCCTGCTGGTCCTTGCGGTCGGGTATGGCTTTTTTGGGGTGTCGGATTCCTTCTGGACCGTTGTGCCGTGGGTCGTCATCAGCTCCATGGGCTACCACACTTTTCTCCAGACCCAATACGCGCTCGGGTTGAGCTTGACCAGCGAGGGTCGGTCCGGCCGCATCCTGGGTCGCCTCTCGGCCATCTCCAACGGTGGGGCGCTGGTGGCGATGGCCGTCGTCTTCATCACGTTCCACTACGGCTGGGCATCCTATCGTGCCACCTTCGTCGTCGCTGGGCTCCTGGCCCTGCTGGCAGCGGTGGCCATCGTCCGATTTCCCCACCTGCACAATGGGGAGGTTCAGGCCCAGGCGATGGCCCGGGAGCCGATTGTGTGGCGACGGGAATACGGGTTCTACTACGGCCTGAGCCTGCTGGACGGGGCGCGGCAGCAGATCTTCTTCTCGTTCGGGCTCTGGGTGCTGGTCCACCACTTCGGTCTTGGCGTGCCGACGATCTCGGTGATCCTGCTCGCGGTGACGACCTTGAGCATGCTTGCCGGACCGAAGATCGGGCACCTGATTGACCGCCATGGGGAGCGGCAGATGCTGGCGGCAGTGAACGTCGCCTACGTCGTCGCACTGGTGGGCTACGCCCTGGTCGACCAGGTGGTCGTGGCCGTGCTCTGTTACGTCATCTATTCGTTTATCTTCCCGCTCTCCTCGATGGGGGCGGCGATCTATCTGCGGAAGATCGCCCCATCCGCGGATGTCGCGCCGTCGCTGGCCATGGGGCTGACGATGCAGCACGCGGCGGCGGTCGCGGTTCCCATCGCGACCGGATTCGTCCTCAACTTCGTCGGGTATCAGGTGCCCTTCCTGATCGCCAGCGGCTTCGCCTGCCTGACGTTCCTGGTCACCCGCCGCTTAGACCCGGTCACGCAGAAATCCGAGCGCCGCCTGCAGGAAGATGCCGCCCGCTCGGCCCCCGTTCCAGCCCTGACCGTGCCGCCGCCCGTGACTGGGGCGCCGTTGGAGCAAAGGCTGGCCGGCTACGTCGGGGACGCGAGCGCGGCGACGGACTAAGGGCCCGGGCGGTGGCCGGGGCATAGGAGGCGGGCCGGCCAGTGTCACGACGCGAGCGGGCAGCGGAAGGACGAACGATGGTCGGCGTGGAGCAGCAGGAACATGGTTCAAGCCGGCTGGAGATCCTCCGCAACCGGCCGCTCGCCACGCTGATGCTCGGTCACTTCACCATCGACATGTACGCGGGGCTGCTGCCGGTCCTCTACCCGCTCTTGACGCGTCGCTTCGACCTGGACCTCGGCACGGTCGGTCTCGTCTCCCTCGCCTACACCGGCGTGGCGTCATTCTCGCAGCCGCTCTTCGGCTGGATCGCCGACCGCTATGGCACGCGCTTCACGGGCCTGACCCTGGCCTGGACGGCCGTCACCTTTGCGACGATCGGCTTCGCGCCCAGCTTTCCGGTCTTGCTGCTTCTGGCGGCCCTGGCCGGGCTCGGGTCGGGTGCCTTCCACCCCCTCGGGGCGGTCAATGCCAGCGCGGTGATCCCAGAGCGGCAACGCAACACGGGGATGTCGGTCTATGTCACCGGCGGCACCCTGGGCGTCGCCCTGGGGCCGCTGGTCGGGGCCATCTTGTTTACAGTCTTCGGAGTTCGGGGCACCGCTCTGATGATCCTCCCTGGTGCCGGGATCGCCCTCTGGCTCCTGGTGGAGATGCGCCAGGCCGCCCTCCGGATGTCCTCGCGGTCCGGAGCCCCCGGGGCAAATCAGGCCCCGCCCATCCCGTTCGGTCCACTGGCGGTCGTGGTCGGCGTGATGATGGCCCGGATGTGGACTATCTTCGGGATCCAGGCGTTCATCCCCACCTGGTACGAATCCCTGGGCTACGGCGCCTCCTTCTACGGGCCGCTCGCGACTACCGTGATCCTGGCCAGCGCGGTCGGTTCTATCGGGTCCGGGACGCTGGCCGACCGCTTCGGGCGACGAGCGGTGCTCCTCGGCTCGACGGTCCTGACGGTCCCGACCGTGCTGCTGTTTGCGGCCTTCACGGGCCCGATCGCGTTCGTGACGGGTGCATTGATTGGGGTGCTGGCCGCCTCCACCGGGCCGCTCCTCCTGGTCATGGCGCAGCAGTTGATGCGCGGCCGGGCGGGGATGGCCTCCGGACTGATCCTGGGTCTGGGATTTGTCACCGGGGCGATTGGCGTGCCGGTGATGGGCGCCCTGGCAGACGCGACCAGCATCGAAACGGCGATGCAAGCCCAGACCCTCGTCGTCCTCGCCTCCCTCGGTCTCGTCTGGCTGCTGCCAACGGAGGACCGCGTCAGGGCCATCGCTGCGAGGCCAGCCCCAGCACCTGTCTCCGTGACGACAGCTCCGTCCCGCGGTGGCGATTAGGCTTTCTCAGCAGGTCTCGCGACGCCCAGTCGCACCCGGGCGTACGCTTGCCTCGGCAGACCCAGGGCCAAGCCGAAGAGCAACTCCCGGACGCCGAATCCACAGGCCGGCATTGGGTCTCGCCATGAGGGATCCAGTCGATTCCTGGTCGCCCGGCCGTGTGACGAAATCGTGACGTGTCGGCCGTATTCCCGCCACATTGGGTCGCTATCTTGAGGGTGCGCAAGGGACGTGGGTCCCAGCCGCGAGCACCAGGAGGCAGCACCATGTACCCCATGCTTCTCTTCCCAGATATCGCCGCGGCGCGCAACCAGGATCTCCTCGTCGCCACGCAGCAGCATCGCCGCACCGACCTCATCCGTCATGGCCGATCCGTCGAGGCCGCGATCCGGGCGACCGCACGTCGGGTCGTCCTACTCCAGGCGATCCGCGGGGTGCCGGAACCAGCGGCCGCATAACCCTGATGACTTTCCCTGATCTCTTCTCCTCCTCCCTCCTCCCTTCTCCTCCCTGCGAACGGCCCCGGGCTTCGGCTCGGGGCCGTTCGCGTTCCGCCCCGTTGGTGCGTATGATCGAGGGGGCGGCCAGGGGCTGTGCCGTTCACGGCGGGTCATTGACCTCAAGAGGGCTCGGCTAGGCGGGCCGCTTCGCCCCTCGGACGCCGAGGCGGCCGACTACCCAGGCTTGACATGGATCCGGGAGCGCCGTTTTGGCAGTTACCGCATTCGACGCGAGGATTTTGCATGGTCGACCACGAGAAGTTCAGCCGGACCGCTCATCGCGGCATTGCCTTTGCAGCACCCGTATCCGAGGCCAAGGTCGCCGACATCGAGGCGTTGCTCCCACTCCAGCGCGGCACGACTGTCGTGGATGCGGGCTGTGGTCGAGCCGAGTGGCTGATCCAGTTGGTCGAGCGATACGGCGTCCAGGGCGTCGGCGTGGATCGCTCGGCGGGGGCCATCGCCGAGGCGCGCCAGGAGGTGGATCGGCGCGTCCGGTCCGGCTCGCTCGACCTTCACGAGCAAGACATCACCGCCTTCGAGGCGCCGCAGGCCGGGTTCGACATCGCGCTCTGTATTGGCTCGACCCACGCCTTCGGGGGGTATCGAGCGACGCTTCGAACAGTCAAGGGCTGGCTGAAATCGGGCGGGCACGTCGTGATCGGGGAGGGATTCTGGCAGCGAGATCCGCCGCAAGCCTACCTCGACAGCTTCGGCGGCTCGCGCGACGAACTGACGTCCCACGCCGACAATGTGACAGCGGCGCTGGAGGAGGGACTCATCCCTCTCTACGCCGCCGTCAGCAGTCCGGATGACTGGGATCGCTACGAGGGCCGGTACGCCCGCAACGTCGAGTTGTACGCCCAGGAGCACCCGGACGACCCTGACGCGCCGGCCATGCTCGATCGTATCCGCCGGTGGCGCGACGGGTACCTGCGCTGGGGTCGGGATACGATGGGGTTCGCCCTCTATCTCCACCGCGTGCCGAATGACCCCGCATCGTGACACGGCATCGCAGTCCGGGCTAGCCCACCCTACGAAACTCCCTTCTTGGGCTACGCAAGGGACCAGGAGATCGATTTGGGTTAGGACTCAGGTGTGCGAGGAACTCCATGGGCTGCCAGAGAGTTCATGGGCCAACCCAGTGGTGCCGATGCGGTCGCTGTCGTGGCACTGATTACCCTGCTCGCAGTGGTGCTGATCCCGGTCAGCATCGCGTACGACTTCTTGCTGGCTCGACACGTCGCGCCACGACTCGCGCGCCTTCCGATGCGGCTTGCCCTCTTTATTCTTCGCATCTGGACCGCTCTGTCAGGATGGGGAGGCGATGCATCGCCCAACTGGGCGACCGTGATCGCCAGGCCGTTGACGTCTCCTAAGGAGAGCATTCGCGCCTTCAGCCATGTCGGAACCACGTCCGCGTCGATCTAACGACCGTCTGACAGGAGACGGTACGTCTCTCCGCTGCCGAGGCTCTGGGCGGATCTGCGGCTGGTAGCTGCGCGCGGACTTCCCTGTCGTTCCGCAGGGTCGGGCCGACGTACCATGCGTGGCCAACTGATGGGGATGGCGACGAAGAGGTCAGGAGGAAGTAGGCGGGGCCACGCGAGTGTCCGGTTCCTCCGTGATGAGGCGGGCGCCGCGCTGAAACGTGACGTAGGCCCAGATCCACTGCAGGGTCACCAGGACGCGGTTCTTGTAGCCGATCAGGTTGAAGACGTGGACCACCGCCCAGGCAAGCCAGGCGACGAACCCCGTCAGCTTGAGCCCCTTGATATCGGCCACAGCGACATTGCGACCCACAGTAGCCATGTTGCCCCGGTCCTTGTAGCGGAACGGCACGGTCGGTTCGCCCTTGACGGCACGGGCGATGTTGCTGGCCACCCAATGGCCCTGCTGGATCGCCACGGGAGCCGTGCCGGGGAGCAGTTTGCCCCGGTGGTCTTTGCCCGCCGCCAGATCCCCAATCACGAAGATCTCCGGGCGACCCGGCACTGACAAATCGGGCCCGATCACGACCCGCCCTGCCCGGTCCAGGTCCACGCCGAGGGTCCTCGCGAGCGGAGAGGCCCGCACCCCTGCGGCCCAGAGAACGGTGCGCGCCGGGATCCGCTCCTCGCCCAGCAGCACCCCCTGCGGGTCGATCCCCGTCACCATCGCGCCGGTCCGGACGCGGACGCCGAGCCGCTTCAGGTATCCGGCCGCCTTCTTGCCGAGCTTCTCCGGAAAGGTCAGCAGCAGGCGGTCCGCCCCTTCGAGGAGGATCACCTGGGCTTTGGTGGGGTCGATGTGGTCGAAGTCGCGGGCGAGGGTGAAGCGGGAGATCTCGGCGATGGAGCCGGCCAGCTCCACCCCGGTCGGACCGCCCCCGACCACCACGAAGGTCAGCAGCGCCTCTCGCTCCGCCGGGTCCGGCTCCCGCTCCGCTTCCTCGAACGCCCGGAGCACCCGCCGCCGGATCTCCAGCGCGTCCTCCAAACTCTTCAGGCCCGGCGCCAGCGGCTCCCACTCGTCGTGGCCGAAGTAGGCGTGGCTCGTGCCGGCGGCAAGGATCACGTAGTCGTAGGGCAGGCGGCTCCCGTCGTCCAGCACCACCTCGCGCGCAGGAACATCGATGGCCGTGACCTCGGCCAGGAGCACCGTGGTATTGACCTGCTTCCGAAGGATGGCCCGGATCGGGGACGCGATGTCGGCCGGGGAGAGGGCGGCGGACGCGACCTGGTAGAGCAGGGGCTGGAACAGGTGGTGGTTCCGCCGGTCGACCAGGGTGACGCGGACCGGCTGATCCTTCAGTGCCTTGGCGGCGTAGAGCCCGCCGAACCCGCCGCCGACGATGACCACCCGCGGCTTCAGGAGCGAGTCGTCAGACGCCGGCTCCGCGGGAACTGATGGAGACAATTCGACTGATTCCGCGACCACCCGGCCCACCCTTTCTTCCCGCGACAGCGCCAAGACCGGCGTGTGGCCTTACGCGGTGCCTCCACCAACCGGCGGAAAGCGTACCCGTCGCCACCCAGCCACGCCAAGCATGTGGATCTGGATCCGGTAGTCCGGCGAGTGCGCAGCAGATCGAGATCACGGCCCGGCGACGAGAACGGGCGTGAGGAGCCGAAGACCCTTCGCCGCCTATGCCCCGGCCACCCAGCGGATGATGCCCTGCCAAAGGGGCGCGTAGCCCTCCCACTCCACGAACGGTGGTGGGCACCAGTGGGGGCCGCAGTCAGACGCAAAAGCGACAGCGCGGCCCTGACCATGGTGCCAGACCGCCAGCAGCGGGTCCTCACCGACACGAGCGATGACATCGGCCTCTGGCCGTGACAACAGGCGGTTGTAGCCGAGCAGCTGGGGCCAGGGAGCCGGGAGGCCGGCGACGATCGGGTGGTTGGGATCATCCACCACGGGGTCGACGCCTTCGGGCGCCTCGACGCGATCGTCCACCGTCAACATCTTGATCGGGAGGGCGTCCTCGACCGGCGTGCCCGCGTAGCGTGCCTTGGCCTCGATGCCTTGAAAGGTGAGATACCCGCCCACCATGACTAACCCACCACCGCCCTGGACGTAGTCGCGCAGGAGGGCAAGCCGGTTCGGCCTTGGGACCGATCGCTCGAATGTGTCGGGGTGCAGAAGCAGGGTGTTGGAGCCGATGTCGCTGAGGATGACGGCCGCGTAACGGCGAAGGTCCTCCGCATCGGTGGGGAATCGGGCCGCGGCGAGGTGGTTCGGCAGATGCTCGACGGCGAAGCCGCCCGCTTCCAGAGCCTGTTTGAGCCAGCCGTGACCTTCGCCATAGGTGGTGGTCCGGAAATCATCGACACCCTTTTGGTGAATCGTGTGCATGATCCAGCTCTCTCCCGCGATCAGCACCCGTGGAACCCCGGATCCGTCCATCATTCCTCCCACCGCATTCACCGCGCGGATTCCCCACGTCCCCCCAGGATAGCGGCGATCGGCGACGATCGTGCAACCGGCCGAGGACCAGTTGCGGTGGTAGGCTGGAACGATTCGGGACCGCCCGGAGAGCGAATCGGATGCGGCCTGTGCAATGCGTAGGGAATCGCACGAGCGTGCGAGGTGGCATGGACGGGCGAAGGCGCTGGCGAGCAGCGATACGTCAGGGGATGACGCGTGCCTGGGTCCGGCAGACGGTCGGCATCGTCGCCCTGTCTCTGCTGCTCGGGGCGTGCGCTGATACAGGCGATAGCTCTGGCGTCCCAGGAGCAACGCGCTCCGGAGGGAAGTCTCCAGCCGGGATCCCGGACGATGCGGACCGGGCTGAGGTGCTCGCGGTCACCGACGGCGACACGATTTCGGTGCGGATCGAGGACGGCGTGGCGCGGGAACCGGTCCGGTTTATCGGCGTCGACACGCCAGAGAAGCCGGGAGGGAATCGCCCGCCGGAGTGTTACGGGGCAGAGGCATCCCAGCGAACCGCGACGATGCTGCCGCCGGGCGCGGAGGTCTTTCTGGAACGAGACACGACCGACCGGGACCGCTTCGACCGCCTCCTGCGGTACGTCTGGTACATCGACGCCCGCGATGGCCGGGCGGTGCTGGCCAACGAAGCACTGGTCCGCGAGGGGTACGCCATTGCCCGCACCTATCCGCCGGACGATCTCTATGCCGATCGCCTGGCGCGGGCCGAGGATGCCGCCCAGGCTCAAGACGCCGGCCTGTGGGCCGCCTGCGGCGGCGCCGACACGCCCCTTGGTGACAGCTAGGCTCCCTGCGACGGCGACCGGCCCTCACCAAGCCACGACCGTGGACAGGAATCGCAGGGGGACAGAGGCCAGGTAGCGCTGCTTGCCCGCGCTGAGATGCTCGTGACTGCCCCTGCACCTGGTTGGCACAACAGGCCCCACGTCGATGAATGAAACCCTGGCTTACGCTAGGGCCGAATGTGGCTGCCGGAGCCGCGGCGGCTTGGCGTGGCCGAACCGGAGCCCCACTACGCTCGCCCGAGCAGATCGCCCACGACGAGTCCGTGGGTGGCGTCTGCGTGGCGCTCGACCCCGGCTTGTGGAGTCGCGCCCTGAGCGAGACCCCGACCAGCCCTGCCGCCCGACGTCAGGATTCCAACTCCAAGGACGAGTCCTACGACGGCAGTGAGCCAACGCTGCATCACGTCGTCCCTCTCACGCTGACCACCGTGTCCCCGTCACCCATCAGGAGTGGGGATCGCCCGCGGCTGTCGTCGAGACGAGGCGATGGACGTCGATCACCAGTCGTGCTGCCGGGCGACGTGCCTTCTCGTCACCTGCTCCTATGGATGTCCCAAATTCGGCAAAAGATGGCGTTCGTGGTAGTGCGCGCCCCATGAACAGAAGCGAGTCGGGACGGTGCGAGAGGCATACGTAGGCGCGACGGAGCGGCGCAAATACGTACCACTGCCGATGCGGGGACGCGACGGAAGGGGCACCATGGGGTCCTGTTTCCCCGCCTCCTCCGGTTTGGGAACAGGTTCAACGGAGGCTTGAGGACATGGATCGTCTGGCAATCATGGGTCCGCCCACGGGAACGGCGTGGACTGTGCTGGGGTTTGCGCGTCACCATCAGGCCAGGCGGGAGGCCGAGGTGGTCGCGTTCGTCGAGGAACTGTTCGCGCTGGGAACCCGCTGCGGCTACGACCCCTTCATGATTGCAGCCCAGAGCGCCGTGGAGACAGGGATAGACGGCGTGGGCGGCGGCTGGCTTTCCCGTGCTTGGGAGGATCATCTCAACCCCGGCGGGATCGGCATCACCCATGACGGCGCCCTCTCCCCAACCTGGGCAAATGGGGCCGACGCTGCCCGGGCCATGCTTGTCCACCACGCGGCGTATCTCGGCTCGCTGCCGGCTGCGCTGGTCCCCTACGTCTGGCTCGATCCGCGCTACCACAAGATCGCGGAGGCCGGGATGGCCGGATCCGTTCGCGTCTAGTGATTACGGAAACGGGCGGTGGGCGGTGGACCCCGGCTACACCGCCGCCATCGCCAACCGCGCCCGCGCGATCCGTGCATTTGAAACCAGTTCTGACCCGCGCGAGGAGGAACCCGTGATGACGCCGCCGATCATCGACCGCTTCCTTGAAGGCAAGTGCTACCCCAACCGGCGCTGGCGAGACGCACAGGGGCGTCCCGCCTACATCGTCGTGCATTGTCAAGAAGGCTTCAACGAAGGCAGCTACGAGCGCTTCCTCACGGACGACGCATCGGCGACCGTAATGATCGGCCTCAACGGCGGGATCTGGCGGGTGGTCCGTGAGCAGGACGCCGCCTGGGCCAATGGTGACGTTCGTCAGGCGAGCCAGAAAGCCCGGGAAGGCATCCTGACCCTTGGTCCCTTCCCCGATCCTGACCCGAACCTCTGGTCCCTCTCGATCGAGGCCGAGGGTTTCTACAACGGGCACCACCCGCAGGTGCAGCTCGACGCGATCATCTGGCAGGTCACGACGTGGATGCGGCGCTACAACATCCCGGTGCGGAACATCCTTCGTCACTCCGACATCAACGGTGATCGGGACAAGGAATACGGCCGCTGGTTCTGCCCAGGAGACGCCGTCTACCTCCCCGTGATCGCTGCCGCTGAAGGGGTCATGGTGCGACCGAACCGGGCAGGGTACGTCAACCCCACCGCGCCCCCGAGATACGACGGTGGCGACAAGCGGGTCAACGGGGTCCTCTTCCACGCGGCCAAGGGGCAGGTGCGCGCCGGGGTAGACGGACTGAACTGCCGGGAATGGGCCCGGCGCGATGCGTTCATGACCCGACCCCCGCTGGCGGCGGGGGAATCGTTCGAAGTCCTCTACTGGATCGAGGGTGAAAAGGTGGAGGGTGAAGCCCGCTGGTGGGTGACGGCCACCGGCTCCCGGATCTGGTCGGGGGGAACGGATCGAAGACCGGCCGGCATCCGGTCGGCCCCAGGAATGACCGTCCCGGCGCTTGCAGGCATCCCGTAGCCACCGGGTCGCACTGTGAGCAAGGCACCCACAACGACCGCAGGACCGACGAGTGGTGCCCGGGCAGCGCCCCGGCTCGGCGAGGGAGTCCACAAGGGGATGTCCCTCGCCGAGCCGGGGCGCCAACATCCGGGAAGGATGCTTCGCCCGTCAGCCTGGTTAGTCCGCTAGGTAGCGGAGGGTGGTCGTCACCAGCGTCTCGATGCCGTTTGCCAGAGCTTCCTCGTCGAAGTCGAAGCGCGGATGGTGGTGACCCCAGACGAGTCCCTTATCCGGGTTGCGACTGCCGACGATGTAGTAGCAGCCGGGAACCTTCTCCAGGAAGTAGCTCATATCCTCGGCGCCCATGGTCTGCGGAGGCTCGATGACCCGATCGGGTCCCACGACCTCGGCCGCCGCCGCCCGGACCAACTCGGCCATCTCCGGGTCGTTGACCGTCGCGGGATAGCCATACCGGTACTCCACCGTCGCCTCGGCCCGCATGGACGTGGCGATGCCGGTGACCAGCGCCTGGATCCGCTCGGCGATCTGCTGGCGAACCTCCGGATCGAAGGTGCGAACGGTGCCCCGCAGCTCGGCGGTATCCGGAATCACGTTGAACGCTTCACCTCCCTGGAAGGCGCCCACGGTGACGACGGCGGCCTTGGTGGGGTCCACCTCCCGACCAACGATCGTCTGGAGGGCGACGACGATCTGCGCGCCGACCACGATTGGATCCACCGTAGACTGGGGCCGCGCGCCGTGGCCGCCCTTGCCCTTGATGTGAACGATGAAGCGGTCAGCGGCGGCCATGGTCGCCCCGGCGCGCACCCCGATCACCCCGAGCGGCTGCTCCTGAGCGAGGTGCATGCCAAAGGCCGCATCGACCTTAGGGTCTTCAAGCACGCCGGCCTCGATCATCGGCTTCGCCCCACCCGGTGGAAGCTCCTCCGCCGGCTGAAAGAGCACCTTTACCGTCCCGGCAAAGCGGTCCCGCTGATCGAGGAGCAGACGGCTGACGCCGAGCAACATGGCGGTGTGGCCATCGTGACCGCAGGCATGCATCACCCCGTCGGCGACCGAGCGGTAGTCAACCTCGTTCTCTTCCCGGATCGGCAGGGCATCCATGTCGGCGCGCAACAGGACCGTCTTGGTCGGGCCGTTGCTCGGCGCCGTCCCACGGATCAAGCCGGTGACGCCGGTCTTGGCGATCCCCGTGCGGATGTCCTCAACGCCGAGTGCCTGCAACCGCTCCGCCACGAACCGCGAGGTCTCAACTTCTTGGAACCCCAACTCTGGGTGCTCGTGAATGTGCCGTCGGTCGGCGATGACCCCAGGCATAATCTCGTCAATGTCATTACGCAGGCGCGTCCCCGCCACAACCATGATCTTGCCTCCTCCGTACGCCGCCCCATCCCGAGCGGCAAGTGCGACCGGGGTGGACCTTACCAGCCGGTGGGCAGGTGAGTCCAACAATCTCGGCCTGCAGAAGTCCTGCCGTTGGCACGTCACCCCTGACAGACCGTCAGGCGGATCGCGCGCTGTCCCGTCCCCATAGCCAGCCACGAACTCGGTATAAGCTTCTAGCGCGCGGATGCTAGGCCTGGTCGGCACGGGGAGGAGCGGGTGCTCACGGTGCTGCGGCAGCGGGACTTTTCCCTGCTCTGGTTCGCCGGGTTGGTCTCATTCACGGGCGACTGGATGCTCGCTGTCGCCCTGCCCGTCACGGTCTACGAGTTGACCGGGTCGGCCCTGGCGACGGGCGGCGTCCTCGTCGCGAACAAGCTTTCCGCGCTGCTCCTCGGCTCGGTCGCCGGCGTCTTCGTCGACCGTTGGGACCGCAAGCGGACGATGGTGGTCGCCAACCTCGTCCGCGCCCCGATCCTGCTGCTGCTCTTTGCGGTCAATTCCGCCGAGCGGGTCTGGATCGTCTACGTCGTCACCGCCGCCCTCTCGGCCGTGGGCCAGTTCTTCCGCCCGGCCGAGAACGCCCTGCTGCCCCGTCTGGTCGGCAAAGAGTATCTAGTGCCGGCCAACGCCCTCAACTCGTTGAACGACAACCTGAGCCGCCTGGTTGGGCCGGCGCTCGGCGGCCTCGTCGCCGCGTGGTTCGGATTGGACGGGGTGGTCGCGGCGGACGCGGCCTCGTTCCTGGTCGCCGCGGGGATGATCGCGGCGATCGCCGCCTCGACCAGACCGGAGCGGGAACCTGCGCCGCACACCGTCACCGTGACGGGAACCTGGGCGGCGGTCGGGCACGAGTGGCTGGCCGGGTTGCGGGTGATCCGGGACAATCCGGTGCTCCGCGTCGTCCTCGGGGTCTTCGCGATCGCCTCGCTGGGCGAGGGCGTCATGCAGACCGCGTTTTGGATCTACGTCGACGAGGCGCTCCACGGCGGCACGCGGGAGGTGGGCTGGCTGATGAGCGCACAGGCAGTGGGTGGCTTGGCCGGGGCGGTGGTGATCGGGTCGTGGGGCAAGACGCGCCCCCCGGTGTTCCTGCTCGGCTGGGGATCGGTCGGCGTGGGGCTCACCGATCTGGTGGTCTTCAACTATCCGGCGTTCGTACCAGGGATCTGGCTTGGGCTGGTCCTCATGGCCGTCGACGGCGTGCCGGCGACCGCTTTCGGCACCGGCTACGCGGCGGCGCTCCAGATTGAAGTCGAGGACGCCTACCGGGGGCGCGTCTTCAGCGCGCTTGGCGCGACATCAGCGCTGTTCATGATCGGGGGTGCGGCGGTCGCTGGCCTCGTCACGGAATGGCTCGGCGCCGTCGCCGTTCTGACGATCGACAGCCTGGGCTACATTGCCGGGGGCGCGTTCGCCCTGAGGATGCTGGCAACCGGGGCGTCGGCACGCCGTAGGCGCAAGGCGCCGAGCACTCCCTAATCGACGTCCTCCCGCTAGGGAATGCCGGTGCTTGACCGACGAGTGGCCAGCCAATGAAGCACCAAGGCGCGTTGCCGACGTTCCGGTACCACCCGGACCCCATCGCAACCGGGAGCGTGGAAGCGTTGGATCGCGCCTGCCGGGTGTGCGGCCAGCGCCGGGAGTACATCTACACGGGGCCGGTCCACCCGGTGGAGGAACTGAGCGGCGCGATCTGCCCCTGGTGCATCGCTGATGGGAGCGCCTACGCGAGATTCGGCGCCGAGTTCGCCGACCTGAAGGGTGTCGGCGGCAACAACGACGCCTGGGATCCGGTGCCACGTGACGTTGCCGAGGAGGTGGCGTACCGAACACCCGGATTCTTCCCGTGGCAATCACCGAGCTGGTGGACGCAGCGGCGATGCCGCGGAGTTACTCGGTCCTGCGGGTCACGAGGACCTGACCACCAAGTGGAGCGGGGCCGTGGACGTGATCCGCAAGGAGGTGGGGCG
The DNA here is from genome assembly GCA_016781925.1 of Sphaerobacteraceae bacterium. Lineage (GTDB taxonomy): Bacteria > Chloroflexota > Chloroflexia > Thermomicrobiales > UBA6265 > LC2-1. The sequence goes on from JADDPH010000103.1 coordinate 25,506, forward strand.
GGACTCAGCTTCGGATGAGGAGTGGGAGGAGCTTTTCCAGGAGTTCGACCGCGACGGCGGCCTGTCAGCGTACGTGTTCCGGTGCAAGCACTGCGGCACGCTCGGCGGTTTTTGGGATTGTGACTCATGCGACGGTTTGCAAACATGCCGTAGCTGGTCCCCGGTACGCGCGGCCCGTGCTCCTCCATCGTTGCGTCCTCCCGTGCCGTGCTAGCATCCGCCAGAATCGCGAACCCGCGCCGGATCTGACCGAGAAACGACGGGACATCGCGGCCAAACGCTGGGAGGAGCAGGCCATGCCGGATGGAACGCCGCCCAAACCCACGCCCCGTCTGACTGAAGAGGAAGCCACCGCGCTGGCCGAGCGCGCTGTCGAGCAAGCCGGTGGAACGCGGATGATCTACCGCAATCCCCGCCATCCTTTCAGCCTGCACCCGACCAAGACGTTCGACGTGGACGGACACCCGGTCGAGGTCCGCTGGGGGGAGATCAGCTCTCCCGCCGTCGCCAGCGTCGGCGGTTACGTCTTCGAGATCCACGAGACTGAGTTGGAGTTGCTGATCCGGCCACCACGACCCCGGCCGGCCTCCTCGGCATAGGGCGACGAGGCTGCCACTCTACGGCTGCGAGGAGGTTGTCCCGGGAGGCTGGGGAGATGGGGAAGGCGCGCCCGTCACCGTGGGAGTCGCGGCGGCCCGGGACAACAGATCCGTCGTCCAGCTCGATGTCGCACCGTTTGCTCCGGACGCCTCAGTGCGGCCGGTCGAGACGGTGTTGGAACGCCCGAGTTCGGCCGGATCAATAGGCGGGGGGGGAGCCGCCCCTGGCCCGATCGGCCCGCGCATCCAGCGCCAGCCCGGCATCGAGACCGGGGCGCCTTGATTCGCCTCCCGCCGCGCGTCAAGGTAATCCGTGACCAGCACTTGGACCAGGGCAGCGATCGGGATGGCGAGAACCGCGCCGGCCGGGCCCATGAACTCTGTTCCCGCGAGGATTGCCACGAAGACCGTCAGGGGGGTCAGGCCCACTGCCCCACGCATCACCCGCGGCACGAGCACCATATTCTCCATCAGCTGGAGCAGCAGGAGGAACCCCGCCACCATCATCGCCTTCTGCCACGACATCGTCAGCGCGATGATGACGGCAGGGATGCCACCGAGCCACGGCCCAACAATTGGGATGATCTCGGTGATCCCGGCCAGCAGCCCCAGGAGCGGCCAGAACCGGACCTGGAGGATGCCGTAGCCGATGGTGGCGGTGACGCCGATGATCAGGCAAAGCGTGAGCTGCCCGCGCAACCAGCCGCCCACCTTGGCTTCGACATCGTCCCACACCCGGTTCACCCGCAGCCGAGACTCTGGCGGCACCTCCAGCAGCACCAACCGGCGCAGCAGCGCCTTTTCCAGCAGGTAATAGAAGGTGATTGCAAGCAGCGCTAGCGCGCCCACGATGGCCCCACCCACCCCGGTCAGCACGTTCACTGCTGCGTCTTGCGACGGCGCTGGCGGCCGTTCGACCATCCGGATGGCCTGGTCCAGCGCCTGCTGTCCCGGCCCACTCAACAGGGGATTGGCACTGACCGTCCACTGTCGATGGAGTTCACGAAGTTGGTCCGGCGCCTCGGCTCGAAAGGAGTTGGCCTGGTTCGCGATCACCGGTGCGATGAGCACGCCAATCAGCACCAGGGCACCAATCATCGCCGCGTAGATTGCCAGGATTCCGAGACCCCGTGGCACGTGGCGGCGCTCTAGATGCTGGAGGGGGCGGTCGATGACAGTCGCCAACAACAGCGCGAGGAGCGTGAGCACCAGCACCAGCTTGATCTGGATCAACACGTAGGCGACGAGCAGGACGAGAAACAGCGTCATGGGCGTCAGCGTAGGACGCCGATCACCGCCAGATGTCGGCAGGCCGCTGGGAGGATAGGGAGGGCTTGGGTCCGACGTGGGCTGGGTGACCATGGAACCTCGTGTGTTGATCTCGATCCGGCCCCCGATCCCATCCGGTTGGGGGAGGAGTCCGCCGACGCCCGGAGATGGACGGGGCAACGGCCAGTGCGCATGGCGCATGCCCGGAAGTAGGGGGACTGATCCCAGGGCCGACGTGACCGCGCCTACCCGAATCTTGCGCGATGGGGGCCTCGGCTGCAAGGAGTTGGAGACTGCGAACCAGAGCCCCGGTGCGGAGGGAACCGGACCCGTCAAGGGCGCTACGCCAAACCGCCTCCGTTAGCCCGCGTTGGTGTGGTGACGCACGCGCCAGTACTTGGGATCGAACGGGTCGACCCGCTGGCGGCGGGCGCTGGGCGGGAGGTCATTGAAGACGGTCGGAAAGGAGTAAATCTCTTCACCGTCAATGACAAGACGGCGAGCGACTCCAAACGGGCGATCTACGGCGAAGATCTCGCGCGGCGGACGGGAAATCACCTCGGTTTGAAACCAGCCGTGCTCGGGGCATTCGCCCGCGTGCAACTGCCAGATCAGGTCCGCCGTCACTCCACCCAGATCGCGTATGAGGACGTTGTCGAGGGCCGCATCGCAAATTGGGCAGCGCATCGGCGTGCGGACTCGAACGTTGTCTCGGCTGTTGCCGGAGGTCACCATCTGGCTTGTCCCATCTTCGACGCAGCACCCAGCGGCCGCGGCGAGGTCCTTGTTCGGGATTGGAGTCTAGCACCGCCCGTTTCCTATCGCTACCGGAGCCGGGACATGCCAGGTCACCATGGTGTCACCCCCTATTGAGGACTCCCGGAGGGGTGCGTAAAATCCTCCCGCCGAGCCGCGGCCTACCGCGTGCGATAGGCGAGCCGCTGGGGTTCGTCGACCGCACCAGGCCGGAATCGGGTGGACGGAGAACGCCCACGCTGCCGTGGCGTCGGGCAGGCGACGCAGGATGGGGGTGACAGGTGTCTGAGCGGGAGTTGATCGACGGCTTGATCGCCACCTACCGGGAGCTCAACAACAGGGTTCGTCCGCTGCCGGAGGAGCGGCTCGGAATGCGAAGCGGCCAGGGCGGCTCGGTTCGCGACGTCATCACCCGCCTTCGGGATAGCGAACTGCGCTTCTCTCAGGCGTTGAAGGAGCGGATCACGGGCGTGGCGATGCCGGAGATCTTTGGCGAGGACGAGGCACCGGTGCTCGGCACCGAACATGCCAATGATCCGACGAGGGTCATCCTCTCCCAATTCGGCACAGCCCGGGAGTCGACGCTGGCGATGCTGAGGACCCTCCCGGCGGAGGAATGGAACCAATCGCTGGAGGGCGGTCGTACCATCAATGAGCGCATCCGCCAACTGGTCGCAAACGACCGCCAGCACCTCGAACGGATCAACGGACTCCTTGGGGCACCCTAGGAGTCCCCAATGGCGGCGACTGTGGGTCGGCGCAGAGGCACAGGGTGGGGCATGAACGGGACCCGCGGCGATGAGGTTCAGTTTGGACGAGCCGGGCGAGCGGCAGGGGCATGGCTCACGGGAACGGGCCTCCTCGCGGCTCACGTTAGCGTGTATCTCCTCGCTGGTGTTGGCCTACTCCTGCTCAACCTGTTCCGATCGCCGACGGATCTCTGGGTCGACCGCCCGCTGCTCGTCTGGGCGATCGTTCTGATCGCCCATGCGGCCCTCGTAGGAACGAAGCGAGTCACGCGCCGGTGGATGAGCCGGATGACGACGGGCCGGCCGATGCCGCGTCGCACGTCCACGCGCCACCCGGTCGATAGCAACCGGCCGGGCCGCACTGCGCCAGCGCCTAGCCCGATCCGGCCGCGGTTCCGGCCGATTCCGGTGACTCCGCTTGTTGAGACACCCTCGGCGATACGGCCCCTGGCAACATGTTCTCAGGATATCGCCGTGCGCGGCATCGCTCTTGCCACCCGCGCGTCCCGACGCCTTGCCGCCCAGGGGCGAGACTTTTGGGACCGGCAGGCGCGCGAGGCGCTCATCGGCGCGGGTTCCCAACTCAAGGACGTCATTCGGCGCCCGAGGAACACCAGCGGGAACCAGATGGTCGCGCAGTCCGGCGAGGAGCAGAGAGGCGGCCCAGCCGAGAACCGGAACGGCGCGTTCCTGCCGGAACGCGAGGATGCCCGGGTAAAGGTGAATCCGTCCGGGTCACTCCAGACTTCAGCTCCGGCGATCGCCGTGGCTGATCAGCGCCCGGTTGCTGCCACTGCTGCCCCCGCACCGGCTGTCATTGGCGCTGGGGCTGCCGAATCGCTGCCTTCCGCTGCCGCGTCACCCGTCGATAATGGCGCACCCGAGGGGGCATCCAGTCCGTGGGGCTCCTTACCATCCTGGGCCCGCATCCGGCCCAACGGTTCCGACGAAGGAGCGTCCGGTTCGTCTGACCTCCGCGGCGGAAGTCGGCTCTCCCCGATCGATGGCCAATCACACCCATCCGTGTCCAACTCCCAGCCCGCGTTTGGGATGAGCGCTCGTCGCACCGACCAGGACGACGATGTGGTCATCGACGAGGCACCGGTGATCACCAAGGAGACGGAGTGGACCTGGATGGAAGCCGCCGCCGCGTCCTGGCTTGCCCGCCGGGAACGACAGGATCGTCCTGACCCAGGGCAAAACGCGCACCCCGAGCCGGTGGACGAGACGCCGCTGGATCCTGAACGGCTCCACGCCTAACCGGATGTGGTGGCACCGCGCGGTGCCCGGACGTTGGAGCAGTCTCCGTGGCGGCGTCAATCTCTCGGCCTTCGCGTGACTTCACGGTGGCGGTCTTTGTGGTCCACAATAACCAGGTGTTGCTCCACCGGCATCACCGGTTGAACCGCTGGCTGCCGCCCGGCGGACACATCGAGGCAGGGGAGCTGCCCGACGATGCCGCGGTCCGCGAGGTCTGGGAAGAGACCGGCGTGCGAGTGACCCTGAGCGGGCCATCTCCGGTCGACGTCGAGATCCCCGGGCAACCGCGCCAGTTGACCCGGCCAGCCGGCGTTCAGCTCACGGACATTGCTCCTAACCACCAGCACATCGACCTCGTCTACTTCGCGACGGGCTTACCCACGGATCCGCGGGAGGATGTCGGTTGGTTCGGCCTGGTCGACCTCCCCCCGCTTGAGCTCACGGAAGAGGTTGCCGCGTGGTGCGCTGCCGCGGTGACCACCATGGTTCCAATCTCCTCCACCGAGGCGGAGCCCTAATCCTTGCTACGAGAGAGAGACCTTCCCCGGCCCTGGAAGGGACTGAGCCACCTCATACGTGGGCGCAGGCATCCGGAAGCCGGCGCGTGGCCGTCGACAACCAGGGGCACCAAGCGCCGGTAGCGAAGGAGACGGAGCCACTGCCACCAATTGCCTCATCATGCTGCGGGAGCGCTCCTGCCGACCTCCGCCATCCAGTGGTGCGTCAGGTGCGTCTCGTCGGTAGGAGCTAGACGGTTGGGATCGGGACCAGGGGGAGGCGGGGAAGATCGATGGGCCAAGCGGCAACGGGACACCAACAGGCTGCTGGTCGATCGGAAGCTGGAAGCCTGGCCCAACAGGCGACCGGTTGGAACCAGCAGCGTGGCGTCCGAGCCCTGCTCCTCCAGTCCATCAAAGATTTAAAGGCCAACAACGCCCCGGAATGGGCGGCGGCACTTGCCTTCTACACCCTGCTCTCCCTCTTTCCCCTGCTTCTCGCCGGCGCGACGGTCGCGTCCTATTTCGTGGATGCCTCCTGGGCAGTGGATCGTATTACCCAGCTGCTGGGCGAGTTCGTTCCTCGAGGGGAGATCGAGGTCGAGCAGATCGTGGACGGCGCCATCGCTGATCGGGGGCGGGTCGGCCTCCTCTCGGTCGTGGTGCTGTTGGCGACGGGCCGGCGGGTGCTCGGGGCGCTCGTCAAGGCGCTGAATCTCATGTCGGATGTCGATGAGCGGAAGGACAGCCTGATCCGCCGAGCGCTGTTGGAACTCGGGTTGCTGTTCGGGCTCGGCGGCTTAATCCTCCTGGCGCTCTCGGCTCGCCCGCTCCTCAGCCCGGTCTGGAGCGCCCTCGATGTACTACCCGGTCCGCTCTCTCTGGTGGCGAGACCGGCCCTAGTGATCGTGCGCGGCCTGCTGCTCCTCGCAACCTTCTACCTGATCTACGCGATCATCCCGCGGGGAGAACGCGTCCGCAAGGCGGCCCTGATCGGCGCCGTCGCGGCAACGTTGCTTTTCCTGCTGGCGCGCGTCGTGTTCCTGTTCTTCACGGGGCGCTTGTGGGCCAACTTCAACCTGATTTACGGTCCCCTTGCGGTCGCCGCAATCCTGATGCTCTGGGCGTGGTACGTTGCGCTCATCACGCTGTTTGGCGCCTCGCTGGCGTCCCACGCCAAGACCATGCTGATTGAAGGCCAAACCGCCGCGGAGGCGGCGAGCGAGCACGTCGAGCGAAAGGTCCCGCATGGCGGATGATGCGTCTCACGGGGAGAGACCGGAGGCGCGTGTTAGCCGAGGTTCCATCGCACCATCCGAGCGTCGCGTCCTCCCCACACCCGTTTGGCCTACCCTATTTGGTGAGCATCATCGGGTAGTCAAGGCGCACCGGCGATCCGGCGTAATCGCCGTGCGCCGGATGGGGGCGCGGTTGGCGGATGGGCCAGTCGTCCACGCGCTGCTCACTGTCCACGCTCGGTCTTCCCCGGTGGCGATGGACGCCATGGAGGGAGTCATCGTCGAACCGTGGGCGGGAGCGTGACGCCGCGCGGTATCGCCAACTTCGATTCCGCTTCCGCGCTGATGCAAGCCCTTGGTCAGTTCTTGCGGGGCCAGGACTTTCCCAGGGTTGGCGCCTCCGCCCTGACGACGCCACTGGCGCCCGTCATCAACGCCCTGCCGCGCCGGGTGCGAGAGGCCGGATTTACCTGGGGCGGCTGGCGGGAGGCGGTGCCGCCCCACGAGGCAGGCAGAATCCGATCCGAGGAGATCGGCCATTGGATTGCCGCCTCCTATCCGCGCCGGCCCTACCCGGCCGCGATGATCGGCTCCGCCAGCGGGGCGGCCATCTCGCTTTGTGCCGCGTTGGGGATTCCCTGGCTGCCACAGACGACCTTGCTCCTGGTCCGCCGCTCGGGGGTGGACATCGACGAGCCGCGCGCCATCCTTGAGGCTGGCAAGGTCGCCGCAACGCCGGTGCTGGAGGCAAACCCGGACCTCGCGCTGCACCATATGCACGACGCCAACCAGGACCGGCTCATGGTTCACCGGGTCGAGCACTTCCGGCTCAAGCGGCAGCGCTTGGGCAAGGCCCTGGAGGAATTCCTCGCGGAGACAGTGATTCCGGGCGGCACCCTCTTCCTCGCCGAGTGCGGACGCAGGTGGCCGACGACGCGCGTTGCCGACCGGTACGTGTTCCAACTCGGCGGGGTCGGCGGCGCCACATCCCAAGAGTACCTGCGCGGCAGTCCCCGGGTGACCGCGCTTCTGCGACGGTACAGGTCCCGTCACCAAGCCTGGGACGCGCCAGACCCGGACGGCGAGCGGCCGGAGGCCGAGTGGGGCTTCGACCCCACGCTGCGGGAGGACGTCATCCGCTTCGCCCAGGCCCGGGGCTATCGCGTGCGTCGGATCCTGTTCGATGAACCGGATGATTTCAGCCCGCTCGTCGCCGACCTCTACCGTTGGTGGTATCGCCAGCGCGGCCTCGACGCGAGCCGCTTGCTGGTGCAGACGTTTGTGCAGAGCGAGCCATGGTGGACGCTCCGCACCGGTTCCGTGCCCTTCTGGTTGGTCTTCAGTGTCGAGCCTGCGGCCAAGCGTTTGGAACGCTACCTCGAACACGCGCCGCCCTTCGACGACATCCGCCTAACGCTCTTCTCGCACGGCACGGACTCCATCGGCCTGGCGTCCGTGGAGCGTTGGCACGCCATCCTGAATCGCGCCGGCAAGGGTGGGTCCTTTCTCGGAACCGATACCCGGGCCTACCCGTGGGACTTTGCCGCTTACCTGCGGTACAGCCGGGCGGTCCGCCAGTTGCCCAGCCGTGTCCCGATGCCCCCCCCGCTCTCCTTGGAGCAACTCGACGCGTTCCTTGCGGAAGCGCCGGATTGCGTCAGGGTGCGGTGGGTCGACAGCGAGGGGATCGGCACGGTCAATGCGGGGAAGACGGGATAAGGGCAAACGGCAAAGGGCAGATCGGGGTGGTTGCCCAGGGGAACACGGCAAGGGGACGTATGGAGGCACGCCGGGTCCGGATCGGGCAGGCAACTGTGGCCTACCGGGTGGTCGGGGCAGGCGACCCGGTCGTCCTGGTTCATGGCCTCGCGGGCTCAACTCGCTGGTGGGGAGGCAACATCGGCGCCCTTGCAACCCATCACCAGGTCTACCTGGTGGACCTCGTCGGCTTTGGCGAGAGCCGGGGCCGGGGACGATTTGCTCTTGCGGAGGCATCGACGCTCCTCGCCCGATGGCTCGATCTCCTCCGCCAGGAGCGCGTGGCACTCGTCGGTCATTCGATGGGCGGCCTCATTGCCGCCGAGCTTGCCGCCGACTTCCCGGACCGTGTCTCGAAGCTCGTGCTGGTCAACGCCGCCGCCCTCCCGCTCGACCGGCGCCAGATCCGGCGACCGCTGAACCTTGCCTGGACCGTTCGCCAGACGCCGCCTCGCTACCTGCCGATCTTGGTCGGCGACGCGGCCCGCGCCGGTCCGCTGACCCTCTGGCGGGCGCGTCGCGATCTGCTCGCCGCGGACATCCGTCCCAAGCTGGCCCACATTCAGGCCCCGACGCTGGTGATCTGGGGCGCGGAAGACCGTCTCGTTCCCTTGTCGCTCGGCGAGCAACTCCAACGCGCGATTCCCCAAGCGGCTCTTGCGGTCATCCCCCACGCCGGCCATATCCCGATGTGGGAGCGCCCCGACGCCTTCAACGCGCTGGTGGGGACCTTTCTCGCTACAAAGGAGGGCGGTGGATGAACCGCAAGCACGGGCAAGCCCCTTTCCCTCGTGGGGTGCTGATTAATCGCCGCGGGTGGTCAAACGCTGCCCCTCGCTGGCGGGGCCCTCGCACCCCTTGAGACGATGCAGACCGGCGCATATCGGCGGACGGAAGGGCCGCCGATCGCCGTACGTACATGTATAATGGTCTCCCGTGACGCTCAACCGCAGCCCGATCCCCGCTCGTCACGTCAGCAGCTTCATCGGAGGGTCCGCGGACCATGGCCGCTCCCCTTGAATCACCACGCATCCGCGCCGTTCCGCACCCCACGGCCCTGGAGGCGGCGACTGCGGGATCACCTCCTCCCACGTTCATGAGCGGCCCCGCACCATTTCGCTCCGCGGCGCCGACGGTCACGCTGCTCCGCGACGAGTCCACCCAGCACCCGTTCGCGCTGGCGATCGCCGCGGCCTGGTCCTGCTACGGAGGCAAGCCCGCCCGGGTCGAGAACGTTCTGAAGCTGATCCACGGGCCAGCACCGGCGGATCAGTCCTCTGCCCAGGCAGCTGAGCGGGCGGGCCGGCGGGAGCGGGCACTGAAGCTGTACGCCGACCTCTTCCTGGCCGGCCACCACACCACCCTTCAGCACGCCACCTTCGTCTTCGTGCTGGACAATGTCTCGCGCCTTGCGATCTGGTCCTTCTTCCACGCCCACCCGCACTACAACTCCGAGCAGGTGTCCCAGCGCTACCGCGAGGTTACAGGCAAGACCATGCTAGCTCCGACCTTGCCGGAGGCGGAGGCGGCGATCTATGACGCCGCGATCGAGCGCAGCCTGGAGGGCTACCGCCGCCTGACGGAGATCCTCACCCCGGACTTCGCGCGGGACTACGCGACCGTCTTCCCAGCGCGCGCCAAGGCCAAGGGGGAAGCGGCGGAGAAGCGCGTCGCCGACGCGGTCCAGAAGCGGGCTCAGGAAGTCGCCCGTTATGTGCTGCCGTTGGCGACCCCGGCCCACCTCTACCACACGGTCAACGGCCTGACCCTGCTCCGCTACCACGTGCTTGCCAACCAGCCGGACGCGCCAGCGGAGGTCCGCTTCATCGTCAACCGGATGGTGGAGGAGGTCTTGGCCGTCGATCCCTACTTCCTGGGCGCGCCGGACTATCCCCTGGATCTGCGGGTGCTGGGAGCGGAGCAGACCCTGGAGGCCGAGGCCTTCAACGCGTGGCGGGAGAACCTGGCCCAGACAGCGGAAGAAGCGGAAACGTTTTGCCAGCGCTTCGACGCCGAGTTAGGCGATCGGGATAGTCGCCTCGTCTCCTATGACCCAGACGCGGAGCGAACGATGGCCGACGCGGTGCGGACCGTGCTCGGAGCCGTCGGTGATGGCCTCTCGGACGAGGACGCCATCGCTCAGGTGCTGGACGGTGCCCGGAACCCGTACTTAGGGCATCCCCTCTTCCTGGCGATGCACTCCAAGTTAATGCAGACGATGAACCACGTCCCGTTCACGTTCCAGAAGCGGATCAGCGGCGCGGAAGACGCCCAGAACCAGCGCCATCGCGGCACCCTCGCGTCCCGCCCCCTCCTCACCGCCCACCAGCGGCGCGACCCGGATGTCATCGTCCCCTGGGCCGTGCGGCGCAACCCGGCCGCCCTCGCGGAGTACGATGCGACGGTGCAGGCGCTCTGGGAGGCCAAGAACGCCCTGTTGGATGCGGGAGCGGCGCCGGAGGTAGCCCTCTATCTCCTGCCCAACGCCCACCGGGTACGCTTCTACGAGAGCGGCACGCTGCTGACCTATTTCTGGAAGTGGGTCAAGCGGGTCTGCTTCGATGCCCAGCGCGAGATCTTTGACACTGCCGTGCAGGAGGTTGGTCAGGTTCGTCAGGTCCTGCCCACGATCGGACGTTATGTCGACGGCCCGCCCTGCGTCATGCGTTCCCGTGCGGGCACCAAGCCGATATGCCCGGAAGGCGAGCGCTACTGCGGGATTCCTGTCTGGCGCGACTACCAGTTTGAAGAACTGCCGAAGCGGAGAGTTATGTAAATAGCGCCCCTCGTCCGGCCTCAGCGCGAGGCAGAGATGGTCCGGCTTCCCGGCGCGCGGATCGAGTTTTGGCCTGACTACCGCGGCGCGGCAAGGCCCCCACCGTTGAGCCCGGCGTCGCGCAGTGCATCGGCGCCGATGTTCCGGCTCAGGACCGCTAGACCAGCCAGGTGCGCCTGGAGCCCGGCCGTACTCGCGCAGCAGTCGATCAGGACCAGGGGTTGAATCCCCAGGTCGAACACGTCCATCGCCACCTTGAGCACACACATGTCAGTGTCGATCCCGACGACCGTCACCCGCTCGATCCGCCGCCGTTGCAGCTCCTCCGCCAACTCGTCCGAGATGCCGGTCGATCCGTCCTTCACAAAGACCTGCTCCGGCGTGGCGAACGGGACAAGCTCCGGAGCGAGGTCCGTCTCCGGCGAGCCGACGCACGCGTGCCAGTCCAGGAACCGGTGGTACGGACCATCGGGCGGATTCACGAACCGGGTGAACAAGACCGGGTCGGGGCGGTCGCGCTCAATCAACTGGGCAATTCGGGCGGGAATATGGTGCGTGTACGAGTTCAAAAAACCTTGCTGGACATCGACAACGAGCAACGGGTCGGCCATGCGTGGGAACTCCTTTCAGGTGGCCGTGTCGCATGATCTGGACCGGCGCCACCCATTGGTCGCTTCCCCGCGCGACCACCCCTAACCCCTGTTTGACCCTGTTCAGTCTCGGTGCCCATGATGCGCGAGCCGTGAGCGCGATGGACCTGCGCGACCGGTCGCTAAGGGCCTTTCCACCCGCCCAGACTCATCAATAGCGGTAGAGATAAGATTCGGAGTGACGATGCCGAGAAGCCCCCAAGAGACCGAATCCCTGTTCGACGCCTGGGCCGCCACCTACGACGAAGACGTAAACCGACCGACGGGCTTGCTCGTTGGCTATGAGGAAAGCCTGCACCGGGCCGCGGCGATGGTCCCCCTCCCGGCCAATGCCGGGGTCCTGGATGTCGGCATCGGCACCGGCGCCTTTGCCCGGCTCCTGGCCAACGGCGGCGCCCGCCTCTCGGGTGTGGATGTGTCGAGTGAAATGCTTGCTCGCTGCCAGGCCAACCATCCCAGCTTCGCGCTAGCGACGGGCTCCTTTCTTCAGATCCCGCACCCGGATGGCCACTTCGATGCCCTGGTGTCCAGCTTCGCCTTCCATGAGGTATCGCCCGAGGAGCGCCCACGGGCGTGCGCCCAATCGGCACGGGTGATCCGACCGGGAGGGCGCGTCTGCCTGCTTGACATCATGTTCGCCTCCCCTGCCGCCCGTACCGCGGCAGCCCGCGAGCTGCGCGAGCAGTGGGACCCGGACGAGGTCTATCCGCTGGTTGGAGACCTAGACGTCTCTCTCCGCTCCGCTGGCTTCACTGGGTTGCGCTGGCAACAAACTGGGCCCTACCATTGGGCCGTGGCTGGCTGTCGCTTCGCCTGAGCGAAACGGGGTTAGCCGGTTACGCGCCGACTGATTGGTGTTCCCGACCCGGCTCACACGCGCTGTTCGCCTCCTGGGAGGAAACCGCGCCGGCCATTGCCACGTAGAGCTTGATACGTCTGTCCGCGGCCTGCCCGGCCGCGGCGGGCGCTGCTATACTCGAGCACGCGCCTGTCCGATGGACGAAGACTGGTTCACGATCCAGCCATATCTTGGTGGCGGTCCGAGTGGTGGTGCCGCCCGACCACCCGACCACGACGTATTGATAGTCAGAGGATGCGGTGGCTCCCAGAACGGGTCGAAGCCAATTGGAGCGCCAACGCCGCCGGCATACGGTCGCCGGCCCCGCTCAGCCTCTCTGACAAACGGCTCCATCAGGTCACGTATCGCCAAACGAGACTCGGTCGATCCATGGCGCGCAGCCGGAGGGGAACGGCGCGATGGCAGGACGGATCAACCCCGCGAACCCCACGAAGACAAGGAGGGGACGCAGCACGGCCGATCGCGCCGCGCTGAGCTCCGCCGCGCTTCTCATTGCCCTGGCGGCGCTGCTGGGACTCGCGCCGGCACCCACCCTCGCCGCTCCTCCCGGCCAACCGCCACCGCCTCCACCGGCGTCCGGCTTCACGGTCCAGGAGACAGCCCATTTTGTCTTTTTCGGCCAGTCGAGCGGCCAGACGGATGTGGTGGCATTTGCCGGCACCTACGGACCGGCCGCCGAGCAGGCATTCACCGAACTAGCTGCGCTGTTTAACGTGCAGCCCCCGACCAAGATCGCCATCTACGCCTACGCGGATGACCAGTCGCTTCAGCGCGCGATCCAGGGAATCGATGCTGTTGAGCTGACACGCGTCGGCGCCATCGCTGACCCGGGAAGCTTGAGCATTTCCCTCGCCCTGCCCACGTTCCTTGCCCGGTCGCCCCGAGAGGCGGAGAATGCGATCCGGCACGCGACCGCTCACCTCCTGGTCGGGCTCGCGGCCGGCCACAACTTGCCCCGCGGGTTTGAGGAAGGCATCGCCCAGTACGTGGAGCGCCTTCCGACGCCACGACTCGCCCGGATCGGGGCAACGGTCCAGGGCGCCAACCAGCGCGGCGCGCTGCTCTCCTGGTCCGATCTCAACCGCTCGCAGCCCCCCTCGGCCGACGCCGAACTGATGAGAGCGGAGTCCTACGCGGTCGTGGCGTTCCTCCTGGACCAGTACACGGTCCGCTCGTTTCGTGACTTCCTCGCCGCGCTCCGCACCGAACCCGACTGGCGCCTCGCGATGCGGGCGACTTACAACCGCTCCGCCGGAGAGATCGAGACCCAGTGGAAGGACAATTTGCCCCGGTGGGGAGCTGGTGGATGGAAAGAGAATCTCGTCGCGGCGTTCGATCTGCAACCGGCGCGGGACCTCCTGGCAGGGGCCAACTATGCTGCGGCGAAGGCGGCGCTAGACCGGTCCCAGCGGCTCTACGCCGACCTGGGGGATCGGGAGCGCTTGGCTGAGATTGAGGCCCTGCTGCTCCAGTGCGACACCGGCATCCAGGCTGAGGCGCTCATGACTCAGGCGCAGGAGGCCCTTGAACTCCACACCTATGATCGGGCCCAGATTCTGCTCACCCAGGCCCGCACCCAATATGCCCAACTCCCGCCCGAGCAGCATCCTACCGGGCTCCTGGAAGCCTACGATCGACTCGCGGCCTCCGGCCTTCAAGCGATCAACTCCCTCGATCGGGCCCAGCAGTTGTCGCGCCGCTGGCGAGACTATCCCGATGCTCGCTCGGCAGCGTTAGGAGCCGGATCCACCTTTGCCGCGCTCGGCGACGAGGAGATGACGGCCCGCGCTCAGGCGGTGCTGCACGACCTTGATGTCCGCCAGCGCCGGTTGGTGCTGCTGCTGGCGGCATTAGCCTGTCTGACCGCCGCTTGGCTCGCGCTGTGGCTCTGGGCCCGTGGACCGGCCGAGGTAAAGTGGTCATGAGCGCGCAGCCACAGATCGGCGGCTGGCGGGAGCCCGCTCCTGAGAAGAGGGAGCCGACGTTCCTCGACCACCACCATCCATGCCTCCTGAAGATCGATCTTCTCGCGCGAACGCTCAGGGATCACGCTCATGGCTGAACGCTCGGCGCTGCGCTTGCCCCGACTGCTCGCGTCGTTCGACCTCGGGCTCAATCACCTTGCCACCGAAGTGGTCTCGCTTCCCCGCCGTGTTCCCCGCCAACGTCCCAGGGGCCCCGCGCTGCACCGGCTGCTCTGGCGTCTCGTCTGGCTCCCCTACTGGTTGGGATCGGATGTTCCGGCCCCGCAGCTGCCAGCCCGCGATCAGGTACCGCCGGCAGAGATTGGGCTCGCCGGAGAGCAGGTGCTCCGGATGCTGGACGGACTGGCCCGTCGAATCTGGCTGCTACGTGTCCTGACTATCCTGGCCCGCGCCTCCTGGCTTGGGCTGCTGGTCGGCTGCGTCTGGCTCTTGCTCGAGCGGCAGGGTGGACCGGCCTTTGATGGGGACCTCCTGCTGCCTTTCACAGGCGTGATCCTTCTCGTGAGCCTCGTCTTCGCCGCCCTCATGCGGCCAACGCGCCGCCAGGTAGCGCGAATGCTGGATCGCAGCTTCGGGCTCCACGAGCGGATGATCACGGCGGTCGATCACCTCGGGCGGGCAGTTCCGGCAGAGGGCGAGCGCGCGTCGGTGGTCTACCTGCAAATGGCTGACGCGGCCAACGTCGTGACAGACCTACGCGGTCATCCCGCCTTCGCGATTCGCCCTCCCCTCAGGGAAATCGTATCGGGTATCGCCTGCGCGCTCCTGCTTGCCGCGCTCTTCTTCCTCCGTGGCGTGGGCGGCGGCATCCCCCCCGTAGCGGCGGGCACGGTGCCCGCATTCGTCCCAGCAGCCGATCGCGTCGCCGAAGAGGCCGCGGCGGCGCAGGCGCAGGCGCAGGCCGCGCTCTCGGATGCGCCGACCGCCGCAGAAGTGCAGGCGCGGGCCGAGCGCTCTAACGCTTTACGGCAGGACCTCCAACGTCTGTCCGAGGCATTGGACGATCACGCGGTGACTCGTTCGGCCGCTGACGCCGTCCAGCGCGGCGACTACGGCGCCGCCGCCGATGATCTCCGCAGGGTGGCGAATGACGTCGACCAGCTCTCGGCGGGTGCACGCCAGGGCCTGGCCGACGACCTCGACCAGGCAGCGAACCAGATGGCTGAAGGGCAAGACGGCCTCGCCGAGGCGTCCCGCTCCGCCGCGGACGGACTCCGGGAGGGCGATCAAGCCGCCCAAGAAGGTGTGCGGGAGCTAGGCGAGGCCGTGGACCGGGCAGGCGAGAGCGTGGTGTCCCAACAGGAACTGGCCGAACAGATGCGCCAGGCCGAAGCTGCCGACGAGAACGCGACTCAAAGCCAGCAGGGTGAGAGCGCCGCCGGTGATCCTGGAGAGCAGGGTCAGGCCGGAAACGGTCAATCTGAAGGAGAGGCGGGAGCTGAGGAGGCATCCGGCCAGACCGGCAGCGAAGGTGAGGGCGCTCAGTCCGGTGCGGAGGGCGAAGCCGCCCCACCTGGCTCCGGCCAGCCGGGTGACGGTCAGGAGCCGGGGCAGCAGCCCGGCCAAGGCGAGGGGCAGCGCGGTGAGGGGGGAGCCGAGTCGGAGCGAGCCGGCCAAGGCGCAAAGGGTGCTGGCGCGGAAGCAGGTGGCGAGGCGCAGCCCGATGGGCAGACCGGTCAGGCAGACGGAGGGGAAGCGGCTCAAGGCGGAGGCGCCGGCAGCGGCGAGCAGCAGACCAATCAAGGAGAGACTCAGGCTGGGGCCAGGGATGACCGCCCTGGTGCGGAGGGTCCACCCAGCGAGGAACAAGTGACCGAGCGCCAAGGCGAGGGGAGCCGCACGGGGGAGACAGCCCTGCCGCCGGCAGGTGAGGCAGTCCAACTCCCGCGATCCAGCGGCCAGGGCGTTCAGACCAGCAACAACGCCGGATCGTCCAGTCTCGGCTCCGGCACCGGTGTGGCGGCCGCCAGCGGCACCACCGCCCAAGGAGAGGTCGGCGCGGCCGGCCCAGATAGCAACCGCGTTCCCCCAACCTACCGGTCGGTGGTCGAAGACTACTTCTCCGATCCCTCGGAGCAGCCGTGAGTGCATCAGGGATGCGACAACGGCTCCACCACCACACTCGATCACCCGTGTCCCGGACCGGAGAAGGTCGGAAGGCCTCTCTCCGGCCGACTCGGATAGCGGGCCGCGATGAAGTGGGACTCAAGCCGGAGGTCACGCGCTGATGCGCCTCGTGGCTCCCTTCATGCGCCGCCGCGCCGCGGATCCAAATCGGCTCGCGGGTGAGGGAGGCGAAGTTGCCCCCCCCTTGTTTGACGAGGCCCTGCTGGCCCGGCTTCGCCGGCTCGTGCTGCTCTCCCGGGAGACACTCGCCGAGGGGTTGGCCGGGGAGCACCGCTCTCGCCGTCGCGGCGCCTCGCCGGAGTTCGCCGATTTCAAGAGCTACAGCCAGGGAGATGACTTCCGGCGCATTGACTGGAGTACGTACGCGCGCCTCGACGGCCTCTTCGTCCGCCTGAGCGAGGTCACCACCGAGTTTGACGTTCACATCCTCCTCGACGCCAGCAACTCCATGGACTGGCGCAGCCGCCCAGACGTGCCGACGAAATTCACCTACGCCCGCCGGGCCGTGGGAGCGATGAGTTATGTCGCCCTGTGGCACTTCGACCGGGTTGCCATCGCTCCCTTCGGGGAGGCGCTGGCGCCGCGATTCGGACCGGCCCAGGGGCGTGCCCGCGTGGTGCCCATGCTCCGCTACCTAGAGAACCTGACGCCGTTGGGACCAACGAATCTCCCCACCGCCCTCGCCACGTATCTGAGCGCGCGACGGCGGCCGGGCATCCTCCTGATCGTTTCTGACCTCCTCTCCGGCGAGCCGAACGCGATCTCCAACTCACTGCGCGACCTTCGCCAGCGTGGCTGGCAGACCATCGTCGTCCACGTGCTGGATGAGGCGGAGCTTGCTCCTGAGTTGCTGAACGACGGTCCGAAGGGACGCCCGCGGCCGGCCGAACTGGTCGAGGTCGAGACCGGGGAGCGCCTTCGCCTGACCCCGACGGATTTTGTGCTCGACCGGTACCGGACAGCTGTCGCTCAGTGGTTGGAGGACATTGAGCGCGTCTGCGCGGCGGAGCAGGTCGACTACCTGCGACTCATGACCGATTGGCCCTTTGAGACTCTGGTCCTGCGCCTCTTGCACGAGCGGGGGTTGGTGGCATGAGTGGGCTGGAACTGCTGGTGCCGCTCGGTTTGGTGGCGCTGCTCGGCTTGCCGGTCGTGGTTCTGCTTCACATGCGCCACACCACTCCCGACCCGCGGCCGGTCCCCACGCTTCGCTTCTGGCAGGCCGCGGCCCAGGAGCAGACGGAACGAGCCCGTTTCCGCCGCCCGCCGCTCAGCCTTCTGCTGCTGCTCCAGCTCCTGATCGTCGCGCTGCTGGCGTTTGGCCTGACCCGGCCAGCCGCTGCCAGGACCTGGGCCGGCTTGGGGTTGCGGACGGAGCCGCGTCACGTCATCGTTCTTCTCGATGGCTCGACCAGCATGGCCGCCCTGGACACTCCGACGGGGTCCAGCCGCTTCGAGACGGCGAGAGCCGCCGCGCTCGAACGGGTTCGCGATCTGCGCGAAGGTGATGTGGCGACGGTGGTGCTGCTCGGCACCGGCGTGACGACCATGGAATCGACCAACGCTGGCGACCTCGTTGCCCTCCAACGCCGGCTCGCGACCCTCCGCGCCCCCGGCGGCCGCGCCAACCTCACCTCCGCGCTTGCGCTCACCCGCGATCTCCTCCTGCCCCACCTTGACGACCAGGTCGTGCTGATCACAGACGGCGCGCTCACCGTCGATCCAGCCGTCGTCGCCACGCTCGGCGCCCCGGTTGAATTGGTCCAGGTCGGCGGGATCCCCCTTGACCCCGAGCAGCCGGGTGCCGGCAACGTCGCCATCACGGAGCTCTCCGCGCGCGCGGCGCCCGGCAACCCGGAGCAGCGAGACCTCTTCGCAAGGGTCGCCAACTTCGGAGACCTGGCCGTGGTGGCGCCGGTCGTGGTCAAGGTCGACGGCATCGAGTTCGCCCGCCAGGAGGAGACGCTGCCCCCGGGGGGCACGGCCAAGCTCAGTTGGACCCTCCCGCCAGACGCGAGTGCGGTCACCGTCGTGTCTGAAACCCCCGATCCGCTCCCAGCCGACGACCAAGCGTCACTCATCTTGCGCCAGGAGTCGGATCTTTCCCTCAAGATCCTGCTGGTCTCCGACCTCCCGGGGCCGCTCCAGCGGGCGCTGGAGGTGCTGCCCGGCGCGGAAGTCACCACCGAACCGACGGATGGAACGGTGGTTCAACCGGCGGGTGAGGCCTATGACCTGGTGGTGTATGACAACGTGTCGCCGCCAGCCGCACCACCCGGCAGTGCCCTCCTGCTCGTTCACCCCCCGGCTCAGGGTGGTCCCTTCCCAACCCGCGGGGCCATGACGGAGGCGGCGGCGGTCCGGTTCGGCGCCCACGATCCCCTCCTGGAGGGCGTGGATCTGGCCGGCGTCACCTTTGGGGAAACCCCGGTCTACGTGCTGGACGGCACCCAGAGCGAAGTGGTCGGCGCCGAGGGCGGACCTCTCATCTTCCGCGCTGAACTGAACGACCGACCCACCGTAGTTCTTGGCTTCGACATCGCCCAGACCAATCTGCCGCAACGGGTGGCGTTCCCGATCCTGATCGCCAACGTGGCCGCCCAGCTTGTGCCGAGCCCGCTTCCCCCGGCCCTTCCACTCGGTGATCCGCTGGTCTATCGGCCCAGTGCCGACGCCGCGTCGGTCCGCGTGACGTCGCCCGACGGCAATGAGGTAGATCTTTCATTGGCGGTCGATCCCACGGAAGACGCTCCCATTCCGGCAGATGGAGCCGCGCCAGACCAGGATCGACTCCGGGCCGTCTCGTTCGCGGACACGGGTCAGCCCGGGCAGTACCAAGTAGCTGAACTGGATGCCGTGGGAGATGAATTGGGCGGCGGGCGCTTCGTGGTCAATGCCGGCCACCCGCTGGAATCCGACCTCCGACCGAACCCTGACTTGCCTGCCATCCTTGCCACCGCTCGCGGAACCTCCACCCCGTCCGTTCCCACGAACCTGGCCGACCTCTGGCCGGTGCTGGTTGCGGCGGCGCTGGTGCTGCTGGCGCTGGAATGGCTGATGGCGACCATTCCACGGCGGAGGAGGTCCCTGCTCCCGCGGCCGGCGTTGACGGGCCGCTCGTGATGATGGTTCGTGCTGAGCGGCCATCGCTTCCACCTCCGCGGGCCGCGTCCACCTGGCTCTGACGCCGATCATCGACCGCTGCTGCCTGATCCTGGGAGTTGTCACTCATGCCCGATGTTGGACTCACCTTTGCCCGGCCCACGGTCCTCTGGTTGCTCGGTGCCCTGCCGCTCTTCCTGCTGCTCGGGAGAAGCCTCGGCCGGCGGCGGGGAATGCCGCGGGCAGCGCTCTGGCTCCGTACGCTGGTGATCCTGCTGCTCGTGGTGACGCTCGCCGAACCTCTTCTTACGGGCGGCGGTGGAGCGACCAGCACGGTCTTCGTGGTGGACCGTTCTCGCAGCCTCACCGGCACCTCCGCCAGCCAGGCTCATGCCTGGGTCAACGAGGCGCTGGCCGCCGCCGATACGGGAGACCGGGCCGCGGTGGTCACGTTTGGGGCATCTCCGGTCCTTGCGGCGCCGGCGGGTCAGGCGATCGACATGGGTGGAGCCTGGGAGGATGTTCCGCTGCCGGATCAAGGGGCCGAGTACACGGACATTGCGTCCGGATTGGCGCTGGCGCGTGCGCTGCCACTTGGAGGTGCGCGCCGGATAGTGCTCTTGAGCGACGGTGCGGAGAACGTGGGCACCGCGCTGGAGCAGGCAGGCCAAGCCGCCGCCGATGGCACGCCGATCGACGTGGTGCCACTGGAGGGAGTGGCGGCCGGTGACCTGCGGGTCGAAGGAGCGAACGCGCCGGCCCTCACGTGGCAGAACGAGCCGTTCACCGTTCTTGCCAGCGTCTCCACGGGAACCGGGGGCACCGGCAGTGTCGAACTCTGGGTGGATGGACAGTGGCGGGAAACTCGCCCCGTTACCTTCCCCCCCGGGCGCAGCTCGTACGCCTTTCCCGTGGCCGATCTGGCACCAGGATTCCACACGGTTGATGTCCGCGTCCTCGGAACCGACGTGGCAGACGCTCACCCGGAGAACAACAACGCCCCGCTGGCGGTAGTGGTCCGTGACAAACCCAAGCTCCTGCTAGTGGCACCCGAGGGTATTGACCCTGACTTCCTGCGCTCGGCCCTCGAACGGAAGGGTGCAGTCATCACCGCCATGCCCCCGGCGAAGGTGCCGTCCCGCCTGTCAGAGATCAGTGCCTTCGACGCCGTGATCCTGGACAATGTGCCGGCCGATGCGCTCACCCTCGATCAGCATGCCGGGCTGCAGGAGGCTGCGCGCTCCCTCGGGCGCGGCCTCATCGTCATCGGAGGCACCTCCAGCTACGGGCCCGGCGGGTACGGCGGCTCTCCCCTTGAGGAGGCGCTGCCGGTGACGGTGAAAGTCACCGATGGCCGCCAACGCCAGCGCGTCGCCCTGCTGCTAATCATGGACAAGTCCGGCTCGATGAGCTACGACCCGCTTGGGGGCACTAGCAAGATCGACATGGCCAAGGAGGCGGTCCGTCAGGCGGCCCAGTCGCTTGCCGTCGGCGACCAGGTCGGAATCTTGGTGTTCAGCGACACGCAGCAGTGGGCACTCCCCATGATGACGATCGAGAGCGAGGCCGACCGGGCGAACATCGACGCGGCCGTAGCGAGCATTACGGCCGATGGGGGGACCGAGATTCACCCGGCCCTCTCGGTCGGGTTCGATGCGATTCGCAACGTCGATGCCGATGTCCGTCACATCGTGCTGCTCACGGACGGCAAGTCCCGCACCGGCAGCCGGGAAAGCTATCAGCGGCTGATCGACGACGTGATTGGTGATCGGACCACGCTCTCCAGCATCGCCATCGGCAACGACGCCGATCAGGAACTGCTCCAGTTTCTGGCCGACGAGGGCAACGGGCGCTACCACTTCACGGACCGCTCCGAAGAGATCCCGCAACTTGCGCTGGAGGAAGCCCAGAGCGCGGGAAGTCAGTCGGTGCTCCGTGGCAACTTCCGGCCGATCCAGACCCAGCCGAGCCCCATCCTGCTCGGATTCGATCCCGAAGAGCTGCCCAATCTGGATGGCTACGCTTTCGCCGAGGAGAAGCCTGACGCTCAGGTCGACATCAGGAGCGATCGGGACGACCCGATCCTGAGCAAGTGGCAATACGGCCTGGGCAGGGTCGTGGCGTGGACCGCCGACGACGGTGCCGATTTTGCCGCCGCCTGGCCGACCTGGCAGCGGTACGACGAGTTCTGGGCCGGGATGGTGCGTTGGGCGCTGCCAGACCCTGAAAATCGCCCGATTCAAGTCAGCGTCGAGCGGGACGGACCGGAAGCGCTGGTCACCGTGGACGCCGTCGGGGAGCAGGGTGACTTCGTTGACCTGGCTCGAACCACCGCGACCATCACCACTCCGGGCGGTGCCGTGGATGCCGAGCGAGAGCTCTACCAGACGGGACCCGGCCGCTACCAGTTGCGCGTGGCAGCGCCGGAACCCGGGGCCTACAAGGTCGAATTGCGCCAGGCGCGCGGAAACGAGACCGTGAGCGAGTTGGCCGGCTTCGCGGTCCCCCCCTCGCCGGAGCTGCAGCCAGTACCGGGAGCCGATGCGCTCCTCCGCGCCATCGCCGCTCGCACGGGTGGCCGGATGCTCTCGCCTGAAGAAGCGGACCAGGCATTCGCCGGCGGCGGACTCACGGGCGAGGCGCTGCGCACCTACCGACCACTCTGGCCCTGGCCGCTTGGCATCGCCCTCCTCGTCCTCCTCGTGGAGATCGCGGTCCGAATGCGCTTCCTTCCACGCCCTCCCCGGCTCGCACGCGCCTGAGCAATTTCCAATACCCGTCTTCGTATTATGTCCACACCCCTCCATTCCCGTGTCGTCGCGACGCAGAAGTCAGAGGCATCAGGGGTTGCCTTCGCAGCCAAGGCCGTTAGCGAGTTTCGAGCCCAGTTTCCGGTCGGCTAAACTGTGGCACCGAGCAAGGCCCTGGAGAGAAGCACCGGTGT